>NZ_JBNXUM010000006.1:0-283418 GCF_050563545.1 Falsiroseomonas sp. HW251 | reverse complement strand
ACCGAAGCGGTAGGATTAGACGTCACGCCGCGTGCCGCCGGATCTTCAACTACTAGATCCTCGCGGCCGATTGCATTGGGTCGACATCGGCGATCACAGCACGCCCGTGCAGAACCTGGGCTACCGAAACGCCGGGTAACCCCTCGCGCAGGAGCCCCACCGCCGCATCATGGCAAGCCGTGGCCCCGTTCAGGTCGTCAAAGAAGGTGGCGACCACGGCCCGATCTGCTTCCCGGTCGCCTCGTGCCATCCAGACGCAGCGGAACCTGGCGAGCGCGCGATCATCGGGAGTGTCCGCTGCTCGACGAAGGCCCGGGTGTCCTGCGTTGCCGGGACGCCTGAAAGGACGCGGACGAGGATGTAGGGTAGCGCATCGCCTTGAACGGAGGTCTGCTGCGGCGTCTCCTCGTGCACGAAGCACTCGCCCGCGAACTCGTCGCCGCGCGCGGGGAAAAAGTCCAAGTGTCGCGCCAGCCATTGCCGGGCCGCGCTGGTCGAGCGGTGCGCTGCCTCCGCGTCCGCGAAACCGCTCACGCTGACACCAGCGCCCGTTGCGGATCTCAGCGCAGGCAGCAACTCGTCGTTCACCGACTTCTCGATCAGGCTTCGACCAACCCCGATCGTGGGATAGCGGCGTAGGTTCATGTGCATGATCCTGCCTCCACGAGCGATGCGTTAGACTGGAGCCTACTCCTCACCACAAGGGCAAGCTATCGGTCAGACACCGACACATCGTCTTGCGTCAGTGGTCGTGGCCATGGTCACCGAGGGCGAAACTGAACCGCGTCACCGATGTGCTCCTTCCCGCGGGTGAGGCTGGCGGCTGAACGGCGACCCCTGCTCAGCCCAACAGGCCGGGAACGGCTCCGGCAACCGGGGCAGGGTCAGGTCCGAGGACGCTCGGCCATCCAGGATGCCTTGCACGAGGTCCGGCGCCAACAGCGTCAGCCGCAGCAGCGACCCCAGGTACCCGCGCTCGATCTTCTCCGCGGCCGCCATCTCGGTAACGGACGCGTACCGCCCCTCGTCCAGTAGCCGCTGGTATCGGAACGCCCGGGCCAGCGCCTTCAGCAGCGCCGGGTCAGCGCGTGTCGCGATCACGCCAGTGCGCCGTCGCGGCGGTCATGCCGCGGCCTTCAGCGCGTCTGGCGCCAGGCCGCGCACCAGGGCATGGCGCCCTCCGGACGCGTGCGGCGGCTCGAATCGGCCGGGGTGGCGTCCCCGCGGAGTCGAAGGGGGTGGCATGTCGGACGGGGACGGCTCTTGCGCCATCACACTCCTGGATGCGCTGGTAGATTGGTCGGATCCGGACCTTGTTGAGGCAGTGCGGCGTTGTGAGCGCACCCATACAGCCGATGAGATGTCGTGCTTTACGGGGCCGCGACTCGTTCCAAACAGCGAACTGCGGCGGCCCCTTGAAAAAGAGTGGATGCTCGGCGGCTCCGATTACACGCTGATCGTTGGTGCCTGGCGCCGCCTTTATGCTGATTTCGTCCACCGCCTGACGCGCGGCCAGTTCTACCTCTCGGGTGTGCAAACCAGGCCGGTTCTCACGACAACGCCGACGCATATTCCCGGCGCTTGGGCAGCTGAGTGCGAGTTCGACTTTGTACGCAACGTCGCGACGGTGGGTGACGTCCGGTTTGCGGCGGTCACGGCGTCTCGCTCTGCTCTGTCCAACTCTGGAGCGGGAGAGAGAAACGACCCTCGCCCGGCCGAGACGCAGAGCATGCTGAGCGGTCCGGATGTGGATCCTTGCGGAACCCCGCTGAACGTCAAGCAGCGTGGAAGAGCGAGTTTTTCTCCCGCCATCAAGCAGGCGGTGCGGGGTCATTGATCCCCTCGCGCAGCGCCAGGATGGCGGTCTGCCGAACTGGTCTGAGATTGCTCGCATGCTCGGGCGGCGTATGGCGGCGCAAGCTCGCAAGAACCCGGACCTCAGGGTGCCGCATGTGGATACCATCCGCACTCGTCTGCCGCCGATGTACACGCAATTGCTGAGCGAAAAATCTGGGCAGAACTGAGCGGTTCAACTGTAAGCGCGGCGTAGAGGCCCGTCTTCCGGTGCGGGCGCTGGATGTGCTGGGTCGGCGTGGAGCATGGAGCTTCGGGCCGACATTATGGTCGACATTAGCGATGACACTGGA
Source organism: Falsiroseomonas sp. HW251 (assembly GCF_050563545.1). Taxonomy (NCBI): domain Bacteria; kingdom Pseudomonadati; phylum Pseudomonadota; class Alphaproteobacteria; order Acetobacterales; family Roseomonadaceae; genus Falsiroseomonas; species Falsiroseomonas sp. HW251. Next base: position 281,271 of record NZ_JBNXUM010000006.1, on the reverse strand, counting down.
GACGGCGGCTATCGGTGCGTCGAGCTCCTGACGGGTCCTGGCCGCAGGCGGAAATGGTCGGACGACGACAAGGCGCGAATTGTCGACGAGACACTGCAGCCCGGCACGGTGGTGGCCGATGTAGCGCAGCGCTGGCAGGTCAGTTCGCAGCAGGTCTTCACCTGGCGGCGAGAGATGCGGCGCGGTGCAGTGGCGCCGCCGGCCTTCGTACCGATTGTGGCGGAAGCGCCAGCGCCAGCGCCTGAGCCGATGACTGCATCAGCCCGCACGACGCCAACGATCGAGATCAAGCTGGCCGGCGCGGTGATGCGCGTCGGCGCTGGCACGGACGCGGACCTGCTGACGACGGTGCTGCGCGCGATCCGGGCCTCGGCGGCATGATCAAGCCTGCCGGACGATCCCGCAGTGCTGCGCGCGCTGCTGCTCGAGACGCGGGCGCTGGTGGAAACGCTGTCCGCGGAGCGCGACGCGCTGGCGAGCCGGAACGAGCGGCTCCATCACCTGCTGCTGAAGCTCAAGCGGCGGCAGTTCGGGGCGAAGTCGGAGCGGCTGCCCGAGGGGCAGTTGCTGTTCGCGTTCGAGGAGATCGAGGCGACGCTGGCGGGCAACGCGGCGGAGGCAGGCAAGGTCTCGCCGACGCTGCGCGAGAACCAGGCGAGGCGCCGCCGCGAGGGGCGCGGCCGGCTGCCGGCGCACCTGCCGCGCATCGAGGAGGTGCTGGCGCCGGAGACGACGGCCTGCCCCTGCTGCCAGGGCCCGCTGGTCAAGATCGGCGTCGACACCGCTGAGCGGCTGGACGTGATCCCCGCGCAGTTCCGCGTCCTCGTCACCAGGCGTCCAAAGCTGGCCTGCCGGGCCTGTCCCGGCGTGGTGCTGCAGGCGCCCGCCCCGGCCCGCCTGATCGAGGGCGGCGTGCCGACAGAAGCGACGGTCGCGCATGTCATGGTGTCGCGCTACGCCGACCACCTGCCGCTCTATCGCCAGGCGCAGATCCTGGCGCGCCAGGGGATCGAGATCGGCCGGGAGGTGCTGGCCGACTGGACCGGCACGGGGGCGCTGGAGTTCGTGCCCGTGGTGCGGCGGATGCGGGAGATCCTGCTCACCTCGGCCCGCCTGTTCGCCGACGAGACCACGATGCCAGTGCTGGACCCCGGTCGTGGCAAGACGAAGAAGGGCTATGCCTGGGCGATCGCACGCGACGACCTGCCCTGGGGCGGGGCGGACCCGCCAGCGGTGGTGTTCCACTACGCGCCCGGTCGCGGGGCGGAGCACGCCAAGGCGCTGCTGGCGGGCTACCGCGGCATTCTGCACTGCGACGGCTACGGCGCCTACAAGGCGCTGGCGGCAAGCCACGACGGCATCACGCTGGCATTCTGCTGGAGCCATGTACGACGCGAGTTCATCGAACTCGCCAAGGGCAAGTCCGCGCCGATCGCACAGGAGACGTTGCAGCGCATCGCCGCGCTCTACGCCATCGAGGCGGAGGTCCGCGGCAAGCCGCCCGACATCCGCCGCGCCACCCGGCAGGAGCGAAGTCGGCCCCTCGCCGACGGCCTGTTCACCTGGCTGACGACGCAGCTCGCCCGGCTGCCCGGCGGCAGTCCGACGGCGGAGGCCATCCGCTACGCGCTGAACCATCGCGAGGGTCTGGTGCGGTTCCTCGACAACGGCCGCATCGAGCTCGACACCAACACGGTGGAGCGCGCCATCCGGGCGATCTGCCTCAGCCGCAAGAATGCGCTGTTCGCCTCCGGCGACGACGGCGGAGCGAGATGGGCGGCCGTCGCGTCACTGGTCGAAACCTGCAAGCTGAACGGTGTCGATCCACAACGGTACATCACCGACGTGCTGACCCGCCTCGTCAACGGCTGGCCGAACAGCCGCATCGACGAGCTCATGCCCTGGAATTGGGCCGCAGCCGACAAGAGCTGATCGTCAAGCGCAGCACCCGAGGGTCCCGTCGCCGCGCTTACGTTCAACTGAACATCGGACAGGCCAATTACGGACAACGGCACGCACTAGCTTCGCAGGGTCACCCCGAACCGCGGGACCCTTCGCATGGCCTCACCCTGGCGCACTCGAGCCCCCCACGACCATCTGCTCCAGGCAGACCTGGCTGAGCGCTGGCGTATCAGCGCCCGCACCTTAGAGCGTTTGCGCTGGCAACGGATTGGGCCACCGTATCTCAAGGTGGGCGGCCGCGTCGTATACCGGCTCGAAGACGTCCTGGCCTACGAGGCCGACCACCTCCGGGGCGGGGGCTGAAGCGCGACCATGCCCGACGGCAGCTTCCAGGGCGATGCGACGGCACTGCGGTTGCGCCTGACGCCGCGGGCGAGGACCTTTTTCTGGCCTGGTCAGCACAATCCCCGAAGAACGACCCCGCCGCATCGTGGGCGAAGTGGCTGAGCTTCGGAACCAGCCCATTGGGAACGAGCGCGGGCACACTTTTCTGGGAAGCGCGCCAGCACGGCTGGGCACCGAAGCGGGCGCGAGCGGGCAGACGTGCCGTTGCCTAGCACGCTCCAGCCGATACGGCCGCGATCGCGTCGGTCGCGCACAGCCAGGTTGAAGTGGAACTGACCGAGCATGGCGTCGCTGCAGCGTTTGCGCGGGAGCACCGCGACCTCCTGCGCTACTGCCACTCAAAGGGCGCGTGGTACGTCTGGCAGGACACCCACTGGGCGAAATATGAGACGCGCCTCACGTTTGACTTGGCGCGCGACCTTGCTGACAGGCTCAGCGCCGGCATGCAGTTCAGGATTCGCGCCGCGGTCGGGAGGGCAAACTTCACGGGTGCAGTGGAGCGCTTCGCGCAGGCCGATCAGACCTTCGCCTTAACAGCCGCTGCCTGGGACCCGGATCCGTGGCTGCTCGGTACGCCGGCCGGCACCGTTGATCTCCGCACGGGCTTGATCTGCCGAGCGCGGCGAGAGGACATGATCACTCGCCTGACTGCTTGCGCGCCAGCAGATCGCGTCGATTGTCCGCTCTTTCTCGCCTTCCTGAACCAGGCGACAGGTGGCGATCAGGATCTGATGACCTTCCTGCAACGCTGGTTCGGCTATTCGCTGACCGGAGTTACGAACGCGCAGTCGCTCGTGTTCATCCATGGTGGCGGCGGGAACGGCAAGGGCGTGCTCCTGCAAACCGTCAACCGCATCTTCGGCTCCTACGCGGTCACTGCGGCGATGGACACGTTCACTGCGCAACTCGGGCACCGCCATAGCACTGACCTTGCGATGCTCCATGGCGCCCGGTTGGTCCTGACAACAGAGGTCGAGGAGGGTAAGCCCTGGGCAGAGGCGCGCATCAAGACGCTCACCGGCGGGGATCCGATCACAGCGCGCTTCATGAACCGCGACAACTTCACCTTCACGCCGACGTTTAAGCTGACCATCAGCGGCAATCACCAGCCCGCCCTCCAGAACGTCGATGATGCGGCGCGCCGGCGCATTCACATGATCCCATTCGGGCACAAACCGTCAGTACCCGACCCGTACCTGACAGATAAGCTTCAGAGGGAGTGGCCCAGCATCCTTCGGTGGATGATCGAGGGGTGCTTGGCCTGGCAGGAGCACGGCCTCGGGGTACCGCAAATCGTGGTCGATGCAACGCAGAGCTATTTCGACGACCAGGACGTCGTGCAGCATTGGATAGACGAGAGATGCGAGGTGAGCCCCAAGGTGGGTGACGCTGTCGCTGTGCTGAGCCGATCCTGGCAGCAATTTGCTCGGGACCGCGGGGAGGATGTGCGCAGCCCCAAATGGCTCGCGGCGGTGCTACAGCGCCGGGGCTTTGTCAAGGACAAGGACTGTGAGCTCTTCCGCGGGCGGGGTTATCGCGGCATCTGCGTCAGACGCCACGTCCAATCAGTGGCGGCGACAAGCGAAGCGACCGACGCAAGAGCCTGAGCGACACGAGCGACGCATAGCGACGCATTTGACAGCTCGCTCTCTACGCGCGCGTACGCGTAAAAGGAGTATGGCTCTAAAGCGTCGCAAGCGTCGCACCGGTCGCTGGTCAGGAGTTCCGCCGCCAAGGTGAGCCACCTCCCCGCGCGCCACGTCCCGCGCACAAAAAGGGGGCGCCTCGTCGGCCGCCGCGCCAGCGCCCTGGCTGCCGTCGTAGCGTAGCGCAAAACATCGCAACCGCGTCGCATTGCAGCCCTGATTCGCGATCCGGTATTCTGCCGCTGCGCGCAGACGGTGCCATCGCTGCGCCGGATGATGGAGCGATGGGACGCAAGGCATTCGCGCCAACATATGAGCAGCGACGGATCGTCAAGGCAATGGCCGGCTATGGCGTCCCGCATGACGACATTGCGCTCGTGCCGAAGTGCAGCCCACCCACGCTGCGCAAGTGCTTCCGGCACGAGCTCTACACCGCGACCGTCGAGGCCAACGCGCGGGTCGCACAGACGCTGTACCAGCAGGCCACGACGCCGGGGAACATCGCCGCGACGATCTTCTGGCTAAAGGCCCGCGCTGGCTGGCGCGAGAAGCACGCCGTCGAGGTCGGCGGACCGGGCGGCGCGCCATTGCCTGCTCCAGTGGCGCCACTCGTCGTCATCCGCCGCTTCATTGATCCGCGTGGCAACGACGTCGAGCCGCAGCTGCTCGAAGGAGAAGCCGAATGAGCGCAGCGCCCTTCGGGTCGATGTTTCCGCCCTACAAGACCGCGTCCGTCGCCGAGCTGATCCCCTACGCCCGCAATGCCAGGACGCACTCCGACGCGCAGGTTGCGCAGATCGCCGCCTCCATCCGCGAGTTCGGCTTTACCAACCCGATCCTGGTGGACGGCGAGCGCGGTGTGATCGCCGGCCATGGCCGCCTCATGGCCGCGCGCAAGCTCGGCCTGACCGAGGTGCCGACCATCGAGCTGTCTCACCTCACGCCTGCCCAGCGCCGGGCCTACATTCTCGCCGACAACAAGCTGGCGCTGAATGCCGGCTGGGACGACGACCTGCTGCGCTTCGATCTCGGCCTGGCCAGCTTAAGCCTCGGCGAGATCGGGAAGCTGCTGATCGACGCCACCGAGGGCCTGACCGACCCGGACGAGATCCCGCCCGTCCCGGAGCAGCCGGTCAGTCAGCTACGGGACGTCTGGATCCTAGGGCGGCACCGCCTGGCCTGCGGCGACAGCACCGATCCCGAGACGGTGGCCCAGGCGCTGACCGGCGTGTGCCCGCACCTGATGGTGACGGACCCGCCCTACGGCGTGGACTACGACCCAGCCTCGCGGAACCAGGCGCTGGAAGGGCCCGCCACGAAGCGCACTGGCAGGGTGCTCAACGACCACCGCTCGAGGCAATCATCCTGCAGAGCCGTGATCACCAGCGCAGGTTGGCCGGCCCTCAGCACGAGGATTGACAGTCGGTGCTTGTTCACCACCGACCAACGACCGTTGCTCGGAGGTGAACAGAGCTCTGACCTGTTCGCTGAGGTCGCTAGCCTCCAGACGTCCGTGCGCATCACGACGCCGAGAGTTAGGTTGGTGGACGCGGTGGCGCCATGCACACTGATTGTATGCTCAGCAACGGCGCGACCCGCTTCGCCCGGAGCGCTGCGACAGGGAGTGCGGTGTGATGCTCCGCGATGCGCAAGGCCACGTGCTCTCGGGTGCCGCGCCAGGTGCCGTCGCGCCTTATGATGCCGCTGTCCGTTCGCTTTCACTGATGCATGGTGACCCGATCGCTGGCTTCGATGTCGCAATCGCCGCTGCGCCCGAGTTTGCCATGGCTCGCATTGGCAAAGCCTGGGCGCTCGTATTGCCGAACGATCCCGTCACCCGTGCCATGGCTCGGGCGCTGACCGACACCATCCGACCGCTGAAGCTGAACGTGCGCGAAGCCGCCCACCTTTTCGCGCTCGACGAAGCCGTTCGCGGTGCGCGAGGCGCTGCCGTCACGCTGCTCGAGCGACATCTTATGGCGTATCCCCGCGACCTACTCGCGCACACCGTCGCGGTCATGCTCGACGTCTATCTCGGTCGCCTGCCGCGGGTGCGCGTCCGCAGCGGCCGTGCGCTGCCGTTCTGGGCATCGGCGATGGACGGTTACGGCTTTATACTCGCGTTCCACGCCTTCGGCCTTGAGGAATCCGGCGACTACGCGCGGGCAGAAGATGAGTCCCGTCTTGCCGCGGAACTCGAGCCGCTCGGCTTCTTCCCGCACCATACGGTCACCCACGTGATGGAAATGACGGGGCGCCCAGAGGACGGCCTCGGCCGGATGGCCGCGCGAGAGGCGCTCTGGGCTTCGCCAGAGCACGGGTATCAGCTGCATCTCTGGTGGCACCGTGCGCTGTTCCATATCGAACTCGGGCAGAACGACGCCGCGCTCGCCATTTGTGACGGCCCGGCGATGCGCACCCAGCGTCGCCTGGCATCGCACCTCGCCAACACCACCTCACTGCTCTGGCGTCTCCACGCCATGGGCTGCGACGCCGGCGTCCGCTGGCGCGAATTGGCAGCGCTGTGGGAAGGTCACTCCGACAATACGGCCGTGCCTTTCACCGATATCCACGCTGCGATGGCTGAACTCGCCTCCGGGCAGGAGAATCGCTGTGAACAGCGTCTGGCGGCAATGCGCGAGCTTGCCGCCGGAGACAGTGAGATGTCCCACCCTTATCGCACCGTGGTGATCCCGATCGTCGAGGCACTCTCGGCCTTCCACCAAGGCAGCTATGTTCAGGCAGCCGAGCGGCTCCTGCCGGTGCGAGCCGACCTCTGGCAGATGGGCGGCAGCCAAGCTCAGCGCGACGTCATCGAATGGACACTGATAGAGTCCACCACGCGCGGAGGCATGCGCGACGTGGCGCTCGCCCTCGCTTACGAACGCCTGGCGAGTCGCCCTCGCAGTATACCCAACCGGCACTGGCTTCAGGCCGCCAGCGCGCTACTGCAATAGTGTGGTTACCTCGATCGCGACGATGCGACACGCTAACATCGGAGGGCTGCGCTGCACCGGCTTGGCTTGACCTTCCAGCCAACTGTCGCTGCCAGCGCCATCACCCGAGCGACCGTCGTGTGGGTCCAGGCGCCGCTGCCGCGGGGCGGCGGCACCCCGCGCTCGTTCAGCGCTCGGGCGAGAGCCGCCTGACCGATAATGCCTTCAGTGCGCAGCCGCTCACCTCGAGTGCGAGCCGATGCGCGGCGCGCTCCGCCGCCTCGCGCCGTGCCTGCGCCGCGGCGCTCGCGTCCGGACCAGCGGCGGGGCGATACCCCCGATCGCCGCCCAGCACCGTCCCGCGAGCCTTCGCGGCGGCCAGGGCGGCCCGCGTCCGCTCGCTGATCAACTCCCTCTCCTTCTGCGCTATCGCTGCGTAGACCCGGATCATCAGATCGTCCGCGCCTGGCATGTCCGCCGCCCGGATCGAGATCCCGTCCTCCAGCAGCTGCGAGAGCGTGTGGGCACGGCGCGTGATCCAATCCAGCCGCGCCGCCACCAGCGCCGCGCCGAGCTGCCGGCACCGCGTCAGCGCCGCCCGGAAGCCCGGCCGCCGGTCGTCCTTGCCCGAGGCGACGTCGCTGAACTCCGTCACCAAAGTCCAGCCCTGGCTCGCGACGAAGGCCTGGACGGAGGCGCGCTGCGCCTCCAGCCCAAGCCCGCTCTGCCCCTGCTCCGCGGTCGAGACCCGGTAGAGCCCGACCGCGTAGCGCGGGGCCTGGCCGTGGCGCCGTTCAGCCGGCATCGGCGATCCGGTAGACGCTATAGGAGCCCTTCGCGCCCTGCTTATCGGGCCCGACCTGGCGAACGCGCTCCAGCACCTCGACCGCGATGCCCTGGCGCTTCTTCAGGCCGGCGAAGAAGCCGCGGACGGTGTGGTGCTGCCAACCCGTGACCTCGGCAATCTGGGCAAAGGTCGCGCCCTCCGGCCGACGCAGCAGGGCCAGCACCTGCTCCTGCTTGGTGCCTTCGCGCGGCTTGCGCGGCGCGCCAGGCTGCCGCGGCTGGCGAGCCGGCTTGCCGTCGAGCGCGGCGCGGAGCGCGGCGATGGCCTCCTCCAGGCCGGGGCGGTCGGCGGACGCGTCCCAAGCCGCCAGGACGGCCGTCGCGGCGTCGTGCAGGGTCTGGCGGCGAGAATTGCGTCCGACGGGCTCGAGGACAGCCGCAGACGCTTTCTGGGGCTCCGCGGCGCGCGCGAAGGAGCCGAAACCGCGCCAGAGCCCTTAGCGGGCGCCTGCGAGGCTTCTGCGGACTCATCCGCCGGCAGCACCGCGGCCGTAGCCGCGTGATCCAACGCGTCCGGTGAGGTGAGGTCTACGCCGGCACCGATGGCGCGCTGCGCCAGCTCCTGCTCGGCTGCAATCTCGGCATCGATCAGGTCTTCCGCCGCAGGTGCCTGGCCGATCGCGTGCAGCCCGGCCGAGGTGATCGCCAGCTCTACCGCTTTGCCGTCCACAGTCCAACGGGCGAGGGCGTCGGTGGCCGCGCCGTCGACCTCGGCGACCAGGCCGTGCTTCAGCAGCGACTTCGCCACTGCCTGGCGGGCCGGGATCGGCAGACGCTCAGGCGGCAGGACAAGCCTGTAAGGGTGCGCCGCCGCGGCCGCCAGGATCTGCGCCTGCGTGTTGGTGAGCTTCATCGTCGGGGTCTCCGGTTCAGCACCCGACCAGCCGGGCGCTACCACCCCGCCCTGCAGGCCCGACCCTGTCAGGGCAGCGCCTTTTCGTGTCGGCGCACGACAACGCTTCGCTCTATGCCGCAGCGAAGTGAAGTGGAAAGCCGAGCCGTTGGGTCCATCCTCGAGAACGCCTGGGATGTTCAATGGCCCAGCTTGCAGTACGCGAACTGCCGAGCACCTCCCAGGCTGTCGGGTCAGATAAAGCTGGAGGACATGTCGTGACCGAGCACGTCTACAAGATGGTCGAACTCGTTGGCACGTCAGGCTCAAGCGTCTCCGATGCCATCCAGAACGCGATTGCCAGAGCCAGCGCGACCATTCGGAACGTGCGGTGGTTCGAGGTGATGCAGGTGCGAGGCGACGTCGCGGACGGCAAGGTGGCGCGCTACCAGGTGACGCTCAAGATCGGGTTCACCTTGGAGGAAGGCTCTGCAACCATCCCGTGAGGGAGACCGCCAAGACGGAGTGCAACAGAGCGAAAGCGCGGGAACTGCCCAGCGCTGCGCAGGCCGCCAATCTGGAACGCGCTACGGCCTTACCGCCGCCCTTCGGCGACGCTGCCGAAGATGGCGTGCCAGATGCTCGAGACGGAGTCACGCTTCTCATGGCGGCTGCTGGCCACGGCCACGAGGCGGTGGTCGAACTTCTTTCGGAACGCGGAGCGGATGCTTCCCGGCGCGATGCGCGAGGCCGAAGCGCCGCCGATCATGCCCGTGCAGCTGGCCACCAGCACCTCGCGGAGCGGCTCGACGCGATCGTCGACAGGGAAAAGACGCTGTGGTGACGAGCGCCAGCGTGGCTGCTCGTAGCCGCGCGGTATTCGAGCTGCTGGGAACGCCGCAACGCCGTCGCAGGCAGATCGAGCTGAATGCGCGGAAGCTCCTGCATTTATGTAGAGCGCGCTCGTGATCTCCGCTTGATAGAAGGCTCGGGTGAAATGGCGGGGAGATCGCCGCGCGCACCCCAGATCCACTCCGCCCGCGCGCGCCATCGTGCAGCATCACGGGAGAGCCATGACTCACGCGGCGAGGTCTCGCATCACGCTTGGCCGCATCGCCGCACGACCAGCCTTTGCAAACAATCAAGTCACTGATTCCCTCTGCGTTGCGCCGACGCACGAGCCAGGCCCTGCCTATTCACTGCCGTGCTCCTTCGGTTCCGACTCACGGCGGTCCGCTGCAGCCAAAAGCACCGCCCGCACAACCTCGACACGCCGCACCGCTTCGGCTGCTTCAGCCTCAGCCGTCTGATCGAGGACTTCAGCAGCGACTTGGGCATCATGCTGCCGTTCGCCTGCCCACACTCGCAGCACCTCCGCGGCTTCGCGCATTTGGGCGGCGGTCAGGTGATCGAGTTCGCTCATGGCACCTCTCCTCCTGCGTGCGTCAGCGAACAGCTTCTCGCGGCTGAGAGCAGCAGCGGGAAGTCGCTCGAACGGCCGCCGCGTCCGCCCGGACTGGGCGCAGCCAGTTCAGAAGCCCATGCCGCCCATCCCGCCCATCCCTCCGGGAGCGCCGGCCGGAGCCTGCTGCTTATCCGGGTGCTCGGCGACCATCGCCTCGGTCATGATCAGCAGCGCCGCCACCGAGGCCGCATCCTGCAGCGCCGTGCGCACGACCTTCGTTGGGTCGATGATGCCGGCCGAGACAAGATCCTTGTACTCATCCATCTGCGCATCGTAGCCGTACTCGTAGGTGTTGCTGCGCAGCACCTCCTGAGCCACCACGGCGCCATTCTGGCCAGCGTTTTCGGCGATCTGCTTCAGCGGCGCCTGGATGGCGCGACGCACGATCTCGATGCCGAGGCGCTGGTCATCGTTGTCGGCCGTCACGCCGGACAGGACGCCAGCGGCACGTGCGAGCGCGACACCGCCGCCGGGCAAGATGCCCTCCTGGACCGCCGCACGGGTCGCGTGCATGGCATCGGTGACCCGGTCCTTGCGCTCCTTCACCTCGACCTCGGTGGAGCCGCCGACGCGGATCACCGCCACGCCGCCGGCGAGCTTCGCCAGGCGCTCCTGCAGCTTCTCGCGGTCGTAGTCCGAGGTGGTCTCCTCGATCTGCGCCTTGATCTGGCTGATCCGACCACGGATGTCGTCCTGACCACCGGCGCCAGCGACGATCGTGGTGTTCTCCTTCTCGATCAAGACCCGCTTGGCTCGGCCGAGCATACCAAGTGTGACCGTCTCGAGCTTGATGCCGAGGTCTTCGCTGATCACCTGGCCGCCCGTGAGGATCGCGATGTCCTCGAGCATCGCCTTTCGGCGATCGCCGAAGCCCGGCGCCTTTACGGCCGCGACCTTCAGGCCGCCGCGCAGCTTGTTCACGACGAGCGTCGCGAGAGCCTCACCCTCGACGTCCTCCGCCACGATCACCAGCGGACGGCCGGACTGCACCACCGCTTCGAGCAGGGGAAGCATGGGCTGCAGGCCGGACAGCTTCTTCTCGTGGATCAGGATATATGCATCCTCCAGTTCGGCGATCATCTTCTCCGCGTTCGTGACGAAGTACGGAGAGACGTAGCCGCGGTCGAACTGCATGCCCTCGACAATGTCGAGCTCGGTCTGGGTGACCTTCGCCTCTTCGACCGTGATGACACCCTCGTTGCCGACCTTCTCCATCGCCTTGGCGATCATCTCGCCGATCTCTCGATCACCGTTGGCGGACAACGTCCCGACCTGCGCCACCTCGCCTGCGCCGGATATCTTCCGTGTGCGGGCCTGAAGCTCCTCGACCACGCGGGCGACGGCCTTGTCGATGCCGCGCTTGAGGTCCATCGGGTTCATGCCGGCGGCCACCGACTTCGCACCCTCGCGGACGATCGCCTGGGCGAGCACGGTCGCCGTCGTCGTGCCGTCGCCCGCAATGTCGCTGGTCTTCGAGGCCACTTCGCGCACCATCTGGGCGCCCATGTTCTCGAACTTGTCGGCCAGCTCGATCTCCTTGGCGACGGTCACGCCGTCCTTGGTGATCCGCGGCGCGCCGAAGCTCTTGTCGATCACGACGTTGCGGCCCTTCGGGCCCAGCGTGACCTTCACGGCATCAGCAAGAATGTCGACACCGCGCAGCATGCGCTCACGGGCTGTCGCACCGAACATCACGTCTTTTGCTGGCATCCTCGCCTCCCATTAGAACGCAAATGGCGTTTAGGCGGCCGGGCACCGCCAGCACCGCCCCACTCCGTATGGAATGGTGCTGGGATCGCCGCGGATCAATGCTGCCCAGTGGCCGGCCACGGCCGGCGAGCCCTCCCTCGGGCAGCCAGGATATCTCGATCTCGGGCACATTCCGGGGGCTTTGCGTCCCCCTGCGAGCAAGTTGGCTAAGTCGCCGACTGGACAGACGGCGACTTAGCCTTCGCGTTCCGCAGTGCCGGCTCTTAACACAGTGACTCCCGTGCTGCAGTCAGGCAGTCGGCAAGATGTTCTGGTTCAGACGGAAGAGGTTGGCAGGGTCATACTTGGCCTTGATCCGCTGGAGCCGCGCGTAGTTCGGTCCATAGGCGGCCGCGATGACGTCATCGCGCTCATCGGCGTCGATGTAGTTCACGTACCGCCCAGCGCCCATGTAGGGCCGCAACGCCGCGAAGGAGTCCCGCGCCCAGGCCGTGCAGGCCTCCGTCTGACGCGGCTCGGTCCACTCCGACAGGACCAGCATGTTGTAGCCCTCTGCGCGGTGCGGGAAAGCCGTGTCCGCGACACCCACACGCGTAACCGCACCATGGAAGTGCTCGAGCAGGAGTTGCCCCATCGGCGTCGGGCAGCGGCCGAAGCAATCGATCATTGTCCGGATCGCGTCATCGTCCAAGCCGCCCAGGAAGCTCGACTTCCAGTAGTTCAGCGCGCCCCGAGGGTAGGCCCCGTCCAGCATGGCGTTCAGGTCGCAATACGGCATCGCCCCGACCGCATCGACCGCTGGCGTCCCAAACCCTTTCACTCGCTCGGCCGCCATCTCCCCGGCGGCAAGCGGGCCGCAGTGGCACATGACCATCACGGCGAGCTTCTCGCCTGATCCGTCCGGCGCATGCACAAGGCCGCCGAAGACGGTGAACTCGTCGGGGAGGTTGGCCGTCACGTCGCGGAAGTGCCGCAGCACGTCCCACGCGGCAGCGAACGGCCAGGCAATGAGGCCGCCGGTGACAAGCGGGCCGACCGGATGCAGCCGATACTCGAAGCTTGTCACCACGCCGAAGTTGCCGCCGCCGCCACGCAGTGCCCAGAACAGGTCCGCATTCTGCTCGCTGCTCGCGGTGACGACCCTTCCGTCCGCCAGCACCACTTCGGCCGAAAGCAGGTTATCGAGCGCAAGCGCATGCTTGCCCATGAGCCAGCCCAGGCCGCCCCCGAGCGTCAGTCCCGCGACGCCCGTCGAGGAGACGACACCGCCCGTCGTCGCCAGCCCATGCAGCTGGGTTTCACGATTGAACTCGCGCCAGGTCGCGCCACCCTGGGCGCGGGCCGTCCGACGGTTTGGATCGACGTAGACGCCCTTCATGAGTGACAAGTCGATCAGCATGCCGCCTTCGGTCGTGGCGCGCCCTGCCACGTTGTGGCCGCCGCCACGGACGGCGATTTCGAGCCGCCGTTCGCGGGCCAGAGCCAGGGCGTCAATGACGTCCGCCACGCCGAGACAGCGGGCGATGAGCGCGGGCCGCTTGTCGATCAGGCCGTTGTGCACCCTGCGGGCTTCGTCGTAATGCGGATCGCCCGACCGCAGGATCTGACCCGCAAAGGACTTGGCAAGCGCGGTGGCCATGTCGGCCGGGGATGTCGTGATGTTCATCGCCGCCTCCCTGGTTCAGCCGGCCGCGACGCTGGCGCCTATCGCCCTCTCGCGTCGGGCCGTTGGCTAGCCGCCTGATGCTCGTTCCAGCCTGCCCCCGAGGTCAAATACAAAGTGCCGGGTGAGCCAGTTGGCCGGTGCGGGAGCGACCCAGTGGTCGCCCACGCTTTACGCAGCGCCTCCCGCGACAGGAGGCGAAATCACTGTGCGACACCCTTCGCGGCTGCCAGCGCGGTCCGTGCGCGCACTCGATCGCTTGGAAGGGACACTCGAACGGCGCGGGCGGCCTTAACCCTCGTCGACGGCGGACGCCGCAGGGTCAGGTCCTACAGGACAGCCAGCATTCCGCCGTCCACATAAATGATCTGGCCATTGACGTAGTCGGACGCGGATGACGAGAGAAAGACGGCTGCGCCGACCAGGTCCTCGGGCGTGCCCCAACGGCGCGATGGCGTGCGTCCCTTGACCCAGCCGTCGAACTTCGGGTCGTCGGCCAGCGGCTTCGTCATGTCCGTCAGCATGTAGCCAGGGCCGATCGCATTCACCTGGATGCCGTGCTCCGCCCATTCGGCGGTCATGGCCTGGGTCAGCATCTTGATCCCCCCCTTGGCGGCCGTGTAGGGCCCGGTGGTCGCTCGCGCGACCGCGCTCGTCAGGGAGCCGATGTTCACGACCTTACCGCCGCGGCCCCGCGCGATCATGCGCCGTGCCGCCTCTCGCCCGACGAGAAAGGCGCTGGTCAGGTTGGTCTCGATCACCTTGCGCCAGTCCTCGGCAGCCAGGTCCACGAGTGGGCCGCGAAGCTGAATGCCCGCATTGTTCACGAGGATGTCCACCGCGATGCCGCGCGCGTCGAGCTCCGCGAAGGCCCGCACGACAGCGGCTTCGTCGGTGACGTCGAAGGCGGCGAGATGGACGGTGTATCCCCTGGCCAGCATCGCCTCATTCGCCGCGTCCAGACGGGCTTGGTCGGATCCATTCAGCACGAGGGCAGCCCCCGCGCGTCCGAGCCCCTCGGCGATCGAATTGCCGAGCCCGCGGGAGGATCCGGTGACCAGCGCGGTGCGACCGGCGAGGCTGAACATCTCCATGCCCGCCTGCCCTACCGCGACGTGTTGCGGACGGTGAGGTCGGGGCGGTCGAAGACCGCGGGCTGCAGCTCGGTGCCAAGGCCGGGCCCCTCCATCGGCAGCACATAGCCGTCGCGGATCACCGGCACCTCGGTGACGAGTTCCCTGTACCAACCGGTGTAGAAGGCACGCACGGATTCCTGGATCAGCGTGTTCGGCTGGCTGAAGGAGGTGTGGACCGCGGCGACGAAGCCGACGGGACCGATGCAGTCGTGCGGCGCGAAGGGGCGGTGGTAGGTCTCCGCCATCGACGCGATCTTGCGGCCCTCCGTCAGGCCGCCCGTCCAGCAGAGATCCACCATCACGACATGCGTTGCGTCGCGATCCAGCATCTCCTTGTATGCGAAGCGGGATCCCAGCGTCTCGCTGGCGCAGACCCAGACATCGGTGGACCGCGCATACTCTGCCAGCGCCTGCGGCGAGTTCATGCGGATCGGGTCCTCGAACCAGGTCGGCTTGTAGGGCTCGAGCGCCTTCGCAATCAGCTTCGCGGTCGGCAGGTTCCACAGCGAGTGGAACTCCACCATGATCTCCATCCGGTCGCCGACGGCCTTGCGGATCTTCTCGAAGGGCTCGATCGCCTTCTTCAGCTGCTCGGCGCTGATGAACAATCCCTCATTGGCCTGCGCTGGGGGATCGAAGGGCCAGATCTTCATCGCGCCGATGCCGCTTTCCAGCAGGCTCTCGGCGACGGCGTCGGCGCGGTTCATGAACCCGTCGAGGTCCTCGTACGGCCCCGCGGCCTCGCCAAGGTTCCATGTGTCGACGGGACGGATGTTGGTGGTGCGGACATAGCGGTAGCCCGCGCAGGTGTTGTAGACGCGCTGACGGTCTCGGCAGAGCCCGCCTAGCATCTGGTGCACGGGCTGGCCGCACACCTTGCCGAACAGGTCCCATAGCGCGATGTCGACGGCGGATGCGGCCCGGTACTCGACACCCGTGGAGGACTGCGCCATCGGCAGGTTCAGCATGTCGCGGTGGATCGCCTCGATCCGCAGGGGATCGCGGCCGAGCAGCCTTGCGGCGAGCGTATCGTGGACATGCGCCTCCACGGCGCCGGCGCCGTAGAAGGTCTCGCCGAGGCCGATGAGGTCGCTGTCGGTGTGGATGCGAACCCAGAGGACGTTGGCGAACTCCGCGGTCCGGAGTGTCTCAATCGCTGTGATCTTCACCGTCGTCCTCCTCCCGGGCCGGGTAGCAAGAAGGTACTGCTGGACGTGACATATCACAATATGCTTTTATGATATCAGCGATGCCTGCAAGGGCGCGATCCGGTTGCGCAACGCCATCCGAACGACGACAGGGAGGAGACGATGGCACGAACGAGAGCGGCTCGGCCGAGCCTGGTAGAGTCCGCCGGCGTCGGCGGCCGGCCGTCCTCGCCCCCCAGCCAGAATCGACGGAACCTCTTCGACCTCGCCTATGAGCGGATCGAGGAGATGATCGTCACCTGCGCTCTCAAGCCGGGCCGCTTCCTGACCATGCAGGAACTGCAGGAGAGCACGGGGCTGGGCCGCACGCCCGTTCACCAGGCCGTGACACGGCTCGCGGCCGACACGCTCATTGTCGTGCAGCCGCGTCAGGGGCTCCGCATTGCGACCATCGACCTGTCGCGCGACCGCATACTGCTGCAGCTTCGCCGCGACCTCGAGCGGTTCGTGATCCGGCTGGCGACCGAGCGCTCCGGCCCGTCGCACCGGAACCAGTTGTTGCACCTGGCCCGTGCGTTGCGCGAACGGCGCGACACGATCTCGATCTGCGAGTTCAACATGTTCGACCGGCGGATCGACCGCCTGATCATCACTGCCGCTGGCGAACCGTTCCTCGAGCACACGCTGCGGCCGCTGCACACCATCTATCGCCGCATCGGCTGGATCCACCACACCGCCATCGCCGCCGACGCCGGCCTGACCCAGACGGTGGACGCGCATCTCGCAATCCTCGACGCCGTGGCCAACCGTCACGAGGATGCGGCGATGGCCGCGACCGACCGGTTGATCGACTTCGTCGGCAGCATGTTCGAGGTGATGGAGCGCGAGATCGACCCCTCGCTGCTGGACTGCACGCTGACCTTCCTGCCGTCGGTCTGACTCCGGAGCCCCGCCATGCGAATCGTCTTCCACGGCGCCAACGCGGCCAGCTTCAGCGAAGGCTTCGCGGACCTGGTCGGACCAGGCGCGGAGGTCGCCATCCTCTCCGACAGCTTGGCGCAGGATGGCGAGCGCGAACGCTACGCCGCGGCGGGCGCCATCATTGGCGTGCGCTTCGACCCTTCCCTGCCACGCCCCGCCGCGCTGCGCCTGTTCCATGTGCCCGGCGCCGGCTTCGATGCGGTGGACCTCCCGACGCTGCCAGCCGCGGCGGCGCTGTGCAACTGCTTCGGGCATGAGGACGCGATCGCCGAGTACGTGATGGCCGCGCTGCTGCAGCGGACGGTGCCGCTGTCCGATGCGGATGCCCGCCTGCGCCAGGGCGAATGGACGTGGTGGGCCGGCGCGCCGGAACGTGCGCACGGGGAGATCGCCGGACGGACCATCGGGCTGCTCGGATTTGGCCATATCGGGCGCGCCGTCGCGGCGCGCGCCCGCGCCTTCGGCATGCGCGTGCATGTCGCGAACCGCAGCCCGGTGGTCGCGCCCGGCCTGGTGGATCGCGCCTTCCCGCTGTCGGACCTCGGGGACTTCTGGGCCAGCGCCGACTTCATTGTGGTCACCGTGCCGCTGGTGCCGGAGACGACCGGGATGGTCGACGAGGCCGCCTTCTCGGCGATGCGCCGCGATGCGCTGCTGATCAACGTCGCGCGCGGCCCCGTGGTGGAGCAGCGCGCGCTGTACGAGGCGTTGCGCGACCGGCGCATCGGCGGCGCGGTGATCGACACCTGGTACCGGTACCCCGGGCCGGGCGAGCTGCAAGGCCGCCCGGGCGACCTGCCCTTTGAAGAACTGCCCAATCTCCTGATGACACCGCACATGTCCGGCTGGACCGATGGCACGATCCGTCGCCGCCAGGCGACAATGGCGGAGAACATAAGACGTCTGATGCGGGGCGAGCCGTTGCTCAATCTCGTGCGGCCGGCCGCTGCCGATGTTGCTTGACGATTGTGAAATATCACGATATGCAAAACTGCGCTCAGGCGCTCCCTGCCATGCCCACGCGATCGCGCGCAGGCGCCGGCCGGGCTGAGCGAGGCGCTCAGGCGTGACGGCACGCCACGCCCAAGATGGGTCCGAGGGCGCCGTTCGGCGGCGCTGCCGGATGCCGGATGAAGCCGGCATCAGGCAGCACGGCGACGGTGGATCCCGGACTGCCCGCCGAGCGGCGGGGGCCAACCGGAAATCGTCCAGGAGCGGAATGACATGATCCACCCCACTCGCCGTGAACTCGGTATCGCCGCGGCCTCGCTGGCGCTGTTGCGCCCGCTCGCGCGCCCCGCCTTGGCACAAGGCGCGAAGGAGGTGCTCACCTTCGCCGCCGTGACCTTCGCCGAGGCCGGCCGTGGCGAACGGCTGCGCGCCTGGCTCGACCGCTTCAACCGCAGCCAGGATCGCATCGAGGTGCAGCCGGTCGCGCTGCCCTTCGCCACCCTTGCCAACACGGTCTTCACGCAGATGGGCGGCGGCGGCGGACCGGACCTCGTCCGCTTCGACCAGATCGACTACCACGCCGCCGTCCCGGCGAACCGCCTGCTGCAGCTGGACGAGCTCATCGACATGAGCGCCTATCCCATGGCCGCGACCGACCGCTACATGAAGATCGGCGGCAAGCGCTACGGCGTGGTGTTCGAAGGCAGCAATTACGTCCTGCTGTACAACCCGACGCTGCTGCGCGGCGGCGCGGCCCCTGCCGATTTCGACAACTTCCTGGAGACCGCGAAGGCGGCGACCGGCAACGGCGTCTACGGCTTCGCCTACCGCGCGACGATGGCGGAGCGTCCCGGCTTCTGGCAGGACATCTGCAACTTCGTCTTCGGCTTCGGTGGCCGGTGGAGCGACGGAACGACCCTCACGCTCGATGCGCCCGGCGTGGTGGCGGGCGTCGCGGCGTACAAGCGGGTCTACGATTCCGGCGCCATCCCGCGCGGTGCCGATGCCGCGACCTTCCGGCGCATGTTCTGGGAAGGCAAGCTGGCGATGGAAGTGGACAATGGCGGCGTCGCCGGCATTCTGAAGCAGCAGGCTCCCGACCTGCCGCTCGCTGCCGCGCCCTCTCCATTTCCCACGCGGGCGCAGGGCATGGTGCTGGCGCCGCTAACCATCAACGCCAACACGAAGAACCGCGCAGCGGCGGTCAGCTTCGTCAAATGGGTGCTGCAGCCCGACGTGCAGGCAGAGCTGCAGCCGATCCTCGGCGCCAGCAGCGTCGCCACCACCGTGCCGCGCACCGCCGAAGCCGTGGCCGCCCAGCCCTGGCTCACGGTCTACGACGAGCAGACGCCGAACAGCCTCCCGCAGCTCGTCGAGGGGTTGGAGACGCGCACGCCGGAGATCCAGCAGATCGTACTGGAGCAGGTGCTGCGCGTGCTGCAGGCGAACCGCGATCCCGGGCAGGCGATGGCCGATGCGCAGCGAGAGGCACTGCGCCGGCTGCGCCGCTAGCCCGATCCGCCGAAGAGGGACGCACAAGCCCCGGGAGGAAGCATGTCCGCACGCTCCAGCAGGCCGAAGGCGAACCGGCCAGAGGGCAGCCGCTGGTTGCCCTACCTGTTCGTCGCGCCCATCGCGCTCTATCTCGCGCTGTTCCAGGGCTACCCGCTGCTGCATGAGTTCGGGCTGAGCTTCACCGACACCTCGCTGCTGTCGCCACGCGACCATGTCTTCGTCGGGCTCGAGAACTACCGCGATCTCCTCGGCAGCGGCGATTTCGCGCATGTGCTTCTGATAACGGCCATCTACACCGTCGCATGCGTGGTGATCGCCATCGGGCTCGGGCTGTGCATCGCGCTGCTGCTCGACGCGCCCTTCCTGGGCCGGGGCGTGGCGCGGGCGGTGGTGACCATTCCGTGGGCGGCCCCGCCGGTCGCGGTCGCCCTGATCTTCGCGTGGATCTACAATGCGCAGTACGGCGTCTTCAATCATGCGCTGCGCGGCCTCGGCCTGCCCTTCGGCGACGAGCACTGGCTGGACCATCCGTCCCTCGCGCTGCCGGCCATCCTGATGACGACGATCTGGCAGATCACGCCCTTCGCCTCGGTGGTGATCCTGGCGGCGCTGCAGGGCGTCTCCTCTGAATTGCGGGAAGCGGCGGTAATCGACGGCGCCGACCGGCTCAGCGTGTTCCGCGCCGTGGTCTGGCCGACGATCCGGCCATCGGTCGCGCTGCTCGCGCTGTTCCTGACGATCTGGTCGATCCGCCGCTTCGACCTGATCTGGCTGATGACCCAGGGCGGGCCGATCGGCGCCACCAACACCCTGGTCATCGAGCTCTACCGCGAGGGCTTCGTCTACCGGAACCTCGGCAGCGCGGCCGCGATCGGCATGGTCGGCGTCGCGATCGCGTTCCTCATCACGCTGGTCTACTTCCGGGCGACGCGTCGCAACGAGGCGGAGGGCGCGCGATGAGCGGGCAGCTCGGCTGGCGGCACGGCCTGCGCCTCGTCGTCGTCCTGGCGGTGCTGGGCGCGGCGGCCTTCCCGCTCTATTGGATGTTCGTCACGTCCCTCACGCCGTCGGCGGCGCTGTTCTCGACACGGCCGCAGCTGCTGCCGCGGTTGTCGGAACTGCAGACCTACGCCGAGGCCTTCACCCGCATCCCCGTCGCGACCTGGCTGCTGAACAGCGCCATCATCGCCGCCGGAACCACGGTGCTGAGCATCGGCCTGGCGATCTTCCCGGCCTATGCCATGTCGCGCTTCCGCTTCCGCGGCAAGCTTGGCGTCGGGCTCGGCCTGTTCGCCACACAGATGCTGCCCGAGGCCATGCTGGTCGTACCGCTCTACGCCATCTTCAGCGACCTGGCGCTGCTCAACACGCTGGGCGGGCTGATCCTCGCCAACACCGCCTTCACCGTGCCGGTGGTCACCTGGCTGCTGAAGGGCGCCATCGACGGCGTGCCGATCGAGGTAGAGGAAGCCGCGCGCGTCGACGGCTGCAGCCCGTCGGGAATCGTGCTGTCCATCGTCATCCCGCTGGTCGCCCCGTCGCTGGCCGCCGCGGCCGTGATCGCCTTCTTCCATGGATGGAACGAGTATGTCTTCGCGCAGACCCTGCTGAGCGCGGAGGGGCTCAAGCCGGCCTCGGTCGGCCTCGCGGGCTTCGTCGGCGAGCTCAGCACGCCGATCCACTCGGTGATGGCGATCGGCGTGCTCTACACCGTGCCGGCCATCGTCTTCTACCTCTTCGTCCAGCGCTACGTCGTCGCCGGCATGACCGCCGGCAGCGTCAAGGGTTGAGGGACACGCATCATGGCCTCCATCCGCCTCGACGGCGTCACCCGCGCCTTCGGCTCGAAGATCGCTGTCAACGACATCAACCTGCACGTCGACGACGGCGAGTTCCTGGTCCTGCTCGGACCGTCTGGCTGCGGCAAGTCCACCCTGCTTCGCATGCTCGCGGGACTCGAGACACTGAGCAGCGGCCAGATCCACCTGGACGACGCGCGGGTTGACGAACTCCCGCCGAGCGCGCGGGACATGGCCTTCGTGTTCCAGTCCTATGCTCTCTACCCGCATATGAGCGTGCGCCGGAACATCACCTTCCCGCTTATCATGCGGCAGCACCGCTGGTGGTTCCACGTGCCGATCATCGGCGACCTCGCCAAGCGCCGCATCGAGCGCTCGCCGGAGGTGCGGGACCTCGTGGACCGCACGGCGCAGATCCTCGCGCTGACCGAGATGATGGATCGGCTGCCCAAGACCTTATCGGGCGGCCAGCGGCAGCGGGTCGCGCTGGGGCGGGCGATGGTCCGCAAGCCGCAGGTCTTCCTTATGGACGAGCCGCTGTCCAACCTCGACGCCAAGCTCCGCACCGCCATGCGGGCGGAGATCATCAAGCTGCACCGCCAGGTCGGCGGCACGTTCGTCTACGTCACCCACGACCAGATCGAGGCGATGACGATGGGCACCCGCATCGCCTTGATGCGCGACGGCGTGGTGCAGCAGTTCGGTACGGCGCGCGAGATTTACACCAATCCGCTGAACACCTACGTCGCGCGCTTCATCGGCACGCCGCCGATGAACCTGATCGTTGCGGAGCCGGACGGCGAAGCGGCGCTGCGGCTCGGCACGACGTCGGTCGCCGCGCCGCCCCGGCTTACCAGCACGGCGCGGGCGGCGGGGCCTGGACTGCTGCTCGGCGTGCGCCCAAGCGCGTTCACCCTGGACGCGCCCGACGCGCCCGGGACGCTGCCGGGCGAGGTCATGCTGGTCGAGCATGTCGGCGCGGAGTCGCTGATCGCCGTGCGATTGGTCGAGGCGAAGACTGCGCATCTCGACGAAGGCGATGTGCGCGACGAGGTGATGGTCACAGTGGCGGGCTACAGCGACCTGCAACCCGGCCAGCGCGTCGGCCTTGGCGTCGATCTCGCCGAAGCGGTGGTGTTCCGCGGTGCCGACGGGCGCCGGGTCGACGCCGCCTGAGCATTCCATCGCCCATCGAAACCTTCGAGGAGGGCCTGCCGTGAAGACCGTCGTCGTCCATGCGCCGAAGGACCTGCGCATCGAGCAGGCCGAGATCCCGCCGGTCGGCCCGCATGACGTAAAGGTGCGGCTCCGCGCGGGCGGCATCTGCGGGTCCGACCTGCACTACTACCAGCATGGCGGCTTCGGCACGATCCGGCTGCGCGAGCCCCTCATCCTCGGCCATGAGGTCGCGGGTGAAATCGTGGAGACCGGCGCGGAGGTCACCCGCGTGACGGTCGGCGACCGCGTCGCGGTCAATCCCAGCCGGGCCTGCGGGCGCTGCCGCTTCTGCCTGGCCGGGCAGCCGCAGCACTGCCTCGACATGCGGTTCTATGGCAGCGCGATGCGCATGCCGCACGTGCAGGGCGCGTTCCGCGAAGTGCTGGTCTGCGAGGAGGCGCAGGCCCTGCCGGTGCCACCCGATCTGCCCTTCGAGCACGCCGCCTTCGCCGAGCCGCTGGCGGTGTGCCTGCATGCCACGCGCCAGGCCGGGCAGGTGGCGGGAGCGCGCGTGCTCGTCACCGGCATGGGGCCGATCGGCATGCTCGCCATGCTGGCGGCCCGCCATGCCGGCGCGCGGGAGGTCGTGGTGACCGATGTGGTCGACCCTCCGCTCGCCCTGGCTCGGCGGCTCGGTGCGGATCTCGGGCTGAACACGCGGTCTGATCCGCAGGCGCTCGATCGCTTCGGCACGGACAAGGGCCACTTCGATGTGGTGTTCGAGGCTTCGGGCGCCGGCGCGGCGCTGGCCGGTGCGCTGCACGCAGCGCGACCCGGTGCGACCATCGTTCAGCTCGGCCTGGGCGGCGAGATCCCGCTGCCAGTAAACGTGCTGGTGGCAAAGGAGATCGCGCTCCGTGGCACCTTCCGGTTCCACGAGGAATTCGCCTGGGCGGTGGAGATCATCGCGGCGCGGCGGATCGATGTCACGCCCTTGCTGACGGAAGTGCTGAAGCTCGACGATGCGGTCGCGGCGTTCGAACTTGCCGGCGACCGCGGCCGGTCCATGAAGGTGCAGCTCGCGCTTTAGCCGTACGGCACGCGTGCTGCGATCGGCGTGCCCGTTCAACCGCAGATCGCGGCTGATTTCATGCAGGCCCGCCTGCTCCTCACGGGTCCCGAAGACGGTTCGAATCCAGGCGCACTGCATCGTGTTCGGGGCGAGTGCCTCACCGGCGGGGCGCGACGAAGGCGCTACGCGGGCACTCCTGCTTCGCGAAGCGGCCTCGATCCAGAGACTTTCGTTCCCCGGTTCTTACCGCTGCTCCATTCATGTCTTGCACAACCTGTCTCTCCTCGTCGGCGCGTCGCGCTGAAGCCCACGTTTGGCCGAGGTTTCCGCCCAGAACTTGATGGTCCGAGACCGCAACCACCTCGGCGAAGATGCCCCCGCTTCCGCCTGCCGGCCGCGCCCCGCAGGGCGGCCAGAACGCTGCCGCCGGCAAGGCGAACCCCAAGGATGCCCGCGCCGGAGCGAAGTTCAGCGGCAACCTCAAGCAAGGCGGCGTCGGCAAGTCCGCCATGGGCAACCGCAAGCAGGGCGACCGCTGATCAGCAGGCAGTCGCCACGCCGCCCTCATCAACAACGAGGACCAATGTCCGAGATCGACCGCGTCTTCGCCCGCTTCCGCGACGACAAGTCCCGCACCGCCGAGCGTCGCGAGCAACGCAGCATCAGCCAGCGCGGCAGCCATGGCACCCAGACCAGCAGGACCGTCGAGGTCGTGCATGTCCGCTCCGGCGCCCGCAGCCGGCAGGTCGACCCGTCCCGCGCGCCGTCCTTCGGGGTCCGCTCCGCGTCCTGGGACGATGGCTTCCCCGCCCGCGACGCGCCGCCCGCGTTCCCCGGCGCGCCGAAGCCCGCGGTCGCCGCGGCGGTCGCACCGACCTTCCACGTGATGCCGGCGCGCTCGCCATCGGTGCCGGCGTCCGAAGCGGCACCTGTCGCTCCCGATTCAGAGCCCGTCGTTGAGGGCCGTCGGAGTCGTGGGCGGCCCCGCAAGCAGCCTGTGGTAGCACCGGCCCGTCGCGTCGCCGATCCGTTCGATGCGAACGACGTCGGAGCGAACTGCCTGCGCTGCGGCTACGTCGTTGAACCGGCGCGCGAGAAGCACGGGCTGATGACCTGCGCGGCTTGCGGATAGCACTGGCATGGGGCCCGCCTGACGGAGAGAGCCCGTCGCAAAGCCTCCGTCGTCGCCAACCTAATCCGGCATCCCACCGGCACCCAGGAGCGAGGCGTCATAGTCCGCCAAGAGATGCGCCGGGTCCCTGAAAATGGCGACGCAGCCGGCGGCCAGCAAATCCGCCTCCGGAAAGCCGCCGCAGAGCATCCCGATCGCGCGCATGCCAGCCTTGCGAGCTGCTTCGGCATCATAGGGTGTGTCGCCGATGACAATGGTTTCGTCTGCGGTCACGCCCGGCAACTGAGCCAGCGCCGCCTCGAAGATGTCTGGGAAAGGCTTCGAGCGTTCGGCGTCGCTTGAGGAGGTCTCCGCGTCCAGTCGATCGTCTTCGATGCCGATGATGCGCTTGAGGGCGGCGAGCTCCTCGCTCTTAGCAGAGGATGCAAGCGCATTCCGGAGACCTGACTTGTCAACGTGCTTCACCAGCTCTGCTGCATGTGGAAAAGCGCGGACCCGGGGTAAGTAGCCATCGCGGAAAATCTCGCCGCGGCGCTTTTCGATCGCCGCTCCCTTCTCGACCAGTTCGTCTGGCGCAAGGAAAACGGGCATCAGCTGGTCACCACCTTTGCCGATCTGCGCCCGCACTTCGTCAAAGGGGATGTTGTGGCCGAACTCCCTGAAGGCATCGACCCAGGCTTGGGCGTGCAAGTCGACGGAGTCGACGAGTGTGCCGTCAACGTCGAACAGCACGGCTTTGATGAGCATGAGCGGTCTCCCGCCGGCTCGGCAGGTCCGGCTGCGAGTGACAACGCTGGCGGCTGTCGGGGGTCCCAATTGCGAAGGCCCGCAAGGAGCTTGCTAGGCGCGTGAGAGCGAACGCTCGAGCTGAAGTCGGACAGCCAGCCCTGGCGTCGGCCGCTTAAGGCAGCTCTATTTCAACTGGCTATCCTTGCTGCCCCGGCGGTTGATGCCGAAGCTAATGGGTCTGCGGTCACGCTCCGACTGGCAAGGCACGCAGGTCCGAACGCCTCGGATCGCCAGACGGCGGGCCTCCGGGATTTCTTCTCCGCACTCAGCGCAATGCGTCTGGCTCTCGCCTCCCGGAATTGCCGCTCTGGCCCGGAGGACGCCGTCCGTAACCGTGTCGTCGATTTGATCCTGCACAGCCCCGTCCGGGGCCCAGCCCGTTGCCATCTTGATGCTCTCAGTCTGCGCCGTAAGAAGTGGGAATGCGGTCGTCCGAGCCCAAGGACGTGACTGAGCGGCAAGGTTCGGCAGTCAGCCGCTGGTCTGCTCCGGCACGTAATGTGGTGAACCCGGACGCCTCGTCAGGAGCGAGCGGTCAGAGCGCCTTCGAGCACGGGCGGGTGACCATGCGTGGACGTCCTCTCGACGAAGGCGAGCGCGTGGGCCGGTTCGTCGTCCTGCGCGGCGCGAGCCGCCATCGCGGCCACAGCGGATCCCCATGCATCCGTCGGTACAGCTGAGTTCGACCCACTCCGGAAAACCGGCTTTGTCAGTCCGGTCCTGATGCCGCTCCGATCCGCAGCAAGGGCTTGCCGACGCTGCGTCGGTCTTCCAACACTACGTGCGCCTGCTCCATGGTCCAGCGTGTAATGGCCGGAGACTTCGAGGGACAAATCCTCGCCCAGAGCCCAGCTTGGCACGCTCACGAAGCAGGTCAGCCGCAACTGCAGGCTCGGCCCGGCATTAACCCTTTTGCCCGGACGGGGCCGGGATACCGGTGCGAGCTTCTGATTCGACATGCAAAGCGTGCAGACTAACGTTACATAGCGCGTTTGAATGATGCCGGTCCTGCACCTGGGGCGCAGCGGATTAAGACTATCAGCCGGCCGCTTGCCTGCCGCGGTACCCCCGGCCTCGAAAGGCGCCCAAAATGGAACATGCCGAGCGCGTGCCCATCGTCGGGATCGGCGCCTCGGCCGGGGGCGTCGAGGCGCTGCAGGCGCTGTTCCGCGCCATGCCCGAACCGCCACCTCGCGCAGCCCTGGTGGTTGTGACCCACCTCGGCAGCGGACACGAAAGCGCCCTGCCAGGTATCCTGGCGGATTGCACGGCGATGCCCGTCGTCGCCGCGCGCGACGGCGACATGGCGGAGCCGGGCCGCGCTTATGTGCTGCCGAACGATGCCGTCATGACCATTGCCGCCGGTCGGCTCAGGCTACGACCCCAGGACCCCGCCGCCCGCCGCGAGCGCCAGCCCATCGACGTCTTCTTCGCCTCGCTGGCCGAGGATCTCGGCGACAAGGCGGTCGGCATCGTCCTGTCCGGCACCGGCAGCGATGGCACGCTGGGCCTCAAGGCCATCAAGGAGCGTGGCGGCCCGACCCTTGTGCAGGGCACTGACGGGAGCGCGCCGCGCTATCCCGAGATGCCGGCCAGTGCCGTCGCCGGCGGGGGCGTGGATCTCATCGTTTCGGTGGAGGAGATGCCGGCGAGGCTCGCCGAGCTCATCCGTGGCTTTTCTATCCTGGACGGTCTCGACGACGACGATCGCCGCGGCACCGAGGCCGGCGCAAGCGCCGATGCGCAGGATGCGATCAGCGGCATCCTGCGCGAGAGGACCGGCCACGACTTTGCGGGCTACAAGGACAAGACCTTCTTTCGCCGTGTGCAGCGGCGCATGCAGGTGCTGCGGCTGCCCGACATGGACGCCTATGTCGGTCACCTGCGGCAGGATCAAGAGGAGGCCGGCAATCTCTTCCGCGACCTTCTCATCAGCGTTACGGGCTTCTTCCGGGATGCGGCCTCCTTTGCTGCGCTGCAGGAAAGCGTGGTGCCGGCCCTCTTCGACGGGCGGGGCGACGATGAGCCGGTACGCGTCTGGGTCCCTGGCTGCGCGACGGGCGAGGAGGCGTACTCGCTCGCGATGCTGCTGCGCGAGCACATGGACGCTCACCCCGACGGGCCGCGCGGCCAGATCTTTGCCACCGACATCGACGAGGCGGCGCTCGCGGTCGCGCGGTCCGGTCGGTATCCCGCGCCGATGGTCGGGGGCATCGCGCCGGACAGGCTGGCGCGCCACTTCGCTCATGACGGGGTCACCTACGCGGTGTCGAAGGAACTGCGCGACCTCTGCGTGTTTTCGCCGCACAACGTCATCCGCGATGCGCCATTCTCGCGCATCGACCTGGTCTCCTGCCGCAACCTGCTGATCTACATGGGTGGCCGGCTGCAAGAGCAGGTGGTGCCGACGTTCCACTACGCGCTCCGGCCGGGCGGCTTCCTGTTTCTCGGCGTCGCTGAGACCATCGCGCGGCACGCCGACCTGTTCGCTGTGGAGGACCGGGTCCACCGCATCTACCGCCGGCGCCTGGTCACCGCAGCCACGAACGTGCCGTTTCAAATCCAGCCCTTCGCGGGCGGTGCCGTGCGCCCGTTGCCAGCCGCAGCGCGACCGTCCCGCAGGGCACACGCGGCCACGGACCTGCGGCGGGCGACCGAGGTCCTCGTCCTCGACCGGTTCGCACCTGCCCACGTGCTGGTGGACCGTGACGGCAACATCATCCACCAGTCGGCGCGCCTCGGGAAATACCTGGAACCTGCGATCGGGGCACCGAGCCGCCAGTTGCTCTCGATGGCCCGCCGTGGCCTGCGGCCGGACCTGCGCGCCGCCCTGCGCGAGGCCGCGCAGACGCGCCGCGAGGCGGTGCGTCGGCGCGTCGAGGTGCAGTTCGAGGGCCTGACCCAGAGGATCGAGCTGACCGTCACGCCCCTGCCGGCGCCCGACGGAGGCGATCCCCTCTTCGTGGTCCTGTTCCACGACATTGGGCCGGCGCAGCTTGGCGCGGGGGCGGCCGCGGGCAGCGACGCCGCTGGCGATGACGCAGTGGCGCAGCTCGAGCTCGACTTGCGCGACGCGCGAGAGCGGCTGCAGTCCACAGTCGAGGAGTACGAGACCACCGCCGAGGAGCTGAAGTCCGCCAACGAGGAGATGGTCTCGGTCAACGAGGAGCTCCAATCCATCAACGAAGAGCTCGAAACCTCGAACGAGGAGTTGCAGTCCGTCAACGAGGAACTGCGCACGGCGAACTACGAGCTGACCGACAAGAACGACGCGCTCGATCGCGCTAACGCCGACCTGCGCAACCTGTTCGACAGCACGCAGGTGGCAACGGTGTTCCTCGACCGGCACCTGGTGATCCGCGGCTTCACGCCCGCCGTGGCTTCGATCTTCAATCTGGTCCGCACCGACATCGGCCGGTCGCTGGCCGACTTTGCCAGCCGCCTCGACCGCATCGACGTGCGGCGGGAGGCGAGCAGCGTCCTGAACGGGCGCGAAGTGGTCGAGCGGCGGGTCACCGCGCAGGACGGTTCCGTCCACTACCTCATGCGGGTGCTGCCCTACCGGACCGCGACGGGCGAGGTGGACGGGGTGGTCCTGACCTTCTTCGACGTGACCAAGGTGGTCGAGGGCGAGGTCCTGGCGACGCTCGTCGACGAGCTGAACCACCGGGTCCGCAACATGCTGCAGGTGGTGCAGTCGATCGCCGGGCACACCTTACGGCAGGCGCCCTCCCTGGAGGATTTCGGGCGCAGCTTCCTCGGACGGATACTGGCGTTGGGGCGGGCGCACGAGCTCGTGTCGCTGGGTAACTGGAGCGAGGTGTCGCTGCAGGAGCTGCTGAATAAGGAGCTGCAGCCCTACATTGCGGAGCGGACGGACCGCCTTGCCACAGCAGGGCCACCGGTGCGGCTGCGACCGAAGGCGGCCCTGTCGCTCGGCATGGTAATGCACGAGCTGGCGACCAACGCGGCGAAGTACGGCGCGCTCTCGGCGGAGCACGGACGGGTTGTCGTGGCCTGGTCCATGGAAGGCCGGGGTGCGACGGCGCAACTCCTGCTCCACTGGGCTGAGGAGGGAGGGCCGGCGATCCGCCCGCCCGGCAACAAGACCGGCTTCGGCTCCAAGCTCATCGAGCAGCAATTGCGCCACGACCTCGGCGGCACCATCGATGTCGAATACCGCGATACAGGGCTGCGCGCCGACCTGATCCTGCCCGCCAGCGTCGTCGTCCCCGGCTCATTCGGCAAGCCGCTGGACGATGTTCCCGCCGGCCAGACATAGGCCTTGGATCACGCGCGGCAAAAGACGATGCCCGTCATGGCTCCCTGATTTTGCATGGCTCCGCCGCTGCCGGGAAGTTTGCTTTCCGCCCGTTTGGGGCCCTGCGCTTCCATTCAGAGTCAGCCTCTCGGGCCGCGCCACACCCGCCATGGATTGCCGGTGCGGGGGCCCGCAAGTCCAGCGCGCGACCGGCGGTCGGGTCTCGCTCTGAGTCCAGGCGCCGACGCGCGCGCCCGCGGCGTCGCCACGGCGACGTTCCCGCGTGCCTACGACACGACGAGCGGCGGCGCAGCGACGATGGGGTCGAGGGTCGACCCGGTGTACCCGGACAGGTCCATCGTCGAGCGGACGCCCACCGAGGCGAGGTCGGCTTCGAGCCAGCGGTCGGCGGCGCCACGGCCGAGGTCCCGCATCTCCGTCAGGAAGCTCCAACTCGCGTCGCGGTGGCTGCCGCTCTTGAGCGCGCGGAATGCCTCTTCGGCCCCGATCGCATGCATGCGGGCATCGCGCAGTCGAGCCAAGGTACCCACCGCCGAGGTGGGCAGGTCGGCCAGGAAGCGCTTCGCCAGGGCGAGCGAGCGCAACTCCTGCCGCAGCGCCGCCCCGAAGGCCATCTCGTCCACCCGCTCGGCGATGCCCGAGGCGCCGACCGGCGGGTCGGGCCGGTCCTCGGGCGTCGTCCTGACCAGCACCATGTCGGCGGGCGCGCCCGCCTCGATCAGCGCCCGCAGCGGCGGGTTGGCGGAGTAGCCGCCGTCCCAGTACTGCTCGCCATCGATCTCTACGGCGGGGAACAACTGCGGCAGGCAGGCCGAGGCGAGCAGCGCGTCGTCGGTGACCTCGCCGTCGCGGAACAGCCGAGCCTCGCCGGTCCGGACGCGGGTGGCGGAGACGACCAGCGTGGGCGCGCGCTCGGTGCCGAACACGGACGGGTCAAGCAGGCCGTCGAGGACGCCCCGGAGCGGGTTCAGCCCGAGCGGGTTGACCTGATCCCGCGATAACCCTCGGGCCGCCTGCCGCAGCGCGTCGGCCACGGGCGACAGCATCCCGGCGAAGGGGAGGAGGACCCCGGCCCCGGCCACGTCGGGCGAGCCGGAGGCGTTGGCAACGCGGCGCCAGAAGGCTTCGAGCAGGCGCTTGGCCTCACCCGGTCCGCCGGTGGCGAGCCCCTGGACGAGCATGGCCGCGTTCATCGCCCCGGCACTCGCGCCGCCGACCGCGCCGATGCGGATGGCGGGCTCGTCGAGCAGGCGGTCGAGCACGCCCCAGGAGAAGGCGCCGAGCGAGCCGCCGCCCTGCAAGGCCAGCGTCACCGGACGGGGATCCACCTGCCGCTCCGGATGGCCCGCTCCCGTGTCCGCGGGGCGGAGCATGGTTTGAGTGTCGGTCATGGTGCTAGCTCCCTACGAACGTTGCGGCGGGAGCCGAGGCTTCCAGGAAGTGCCGCCGCGTGGCGGCCAGGATGGCGGCACCGACCACCGCCAAGGCCAACGTGAGAGAGAGCCAGGCCAGCGGACGCGCCAGCGGAAGGAGCGCGAAGGCCGTGAGGGCGAGGAGGGCGGCCGGGACGCCGCGGGCGAACCCGGGCGTGGCCCAGCGGGAGAAGGCAAGATGCATGTTGCTGTTCCGAGAGACTATTGTGCAGTGCAGCAAATGTGGTCGCTGCGGGACGGCATACACACCCTCACACGGGACGGTGTCCTTCGGAGTTCGCGGCGATGGATGAAGATCGGACGAGAGGGTTCGTCACACCGGACGCTGGCTAGGCGCCTCTACGGTCGTCCAAGCCATCTGCCGGCCGGTGCGGCGGACAGCCTCTCGAAGGCCGCCACCACGGCCAGGAACGCTTCCTGGCTTCCACCGACGGTATCGGGGTGCGCCGTCCTCGCGGCCCGCCGGTACGCTCGCCGGAGTTCTTGCTTGCTCGCCGGCATGCAGCCGAGGCCGAGGACGCTCAGGTCCGGATCATGCCATTGCCCGGCGCCGCCGGGCCTTGCTGCGCCCGCCCAGGCGAGCCCGAGCGCTGCCCTCGATGCCTGCGCGAAGAGGTTGGCGTTCAGCAGCGCAAGGGTGGTCCAGACCTCGATCACGGCGATCATGCTCCGCCGATAACGGCACGAGGCCTCGTATCGTGCGTCAGGCCTTAATGGCCAATTTCGGACTTCGGCTATGCGGAAATTGGTAGGCGCCCCGCGATCGACCATGATCAGCCATCGCAGGAAAGTCTCTGCTCCACGCCTCGTCCTGCTGCGCACGGCCCTGCTTGGAAGAGCGGGACGCGGCTCCTCGGGTGACGGCCGGCACGGGCGCTTTTCCCCCATCTCGGTCGGTCGCGGCGCAGCACCTTGGGTTCAGCGAGGCTGAATTTCTCTGCGTTGCTCAGCCCAGGTGACCGGAAAACGTTCGAGCATTCGCGGCAGGGTCACCCCGCCCGGCCCTCGCCCGTCCAGAATCGCCTCGACGATCGCCGGGTCCAGCAGCGTCAGCCGTAGCAGGCTGCCGAGGTACCCGCGCTCAATGCGCTCTGCCGCCGCCAAGTCGCTGATCGACGCATAGCGTTCTTCGTCCAGCAGCCGCTGGTAGCGGAATGCCCGAGCCAGCGCCTTCAGCAGCGCCGGATCTGCGCGTGTCGCGATCGCGGCGTCGCCGCCGTCTCGGACCGACGTCACCACCGTCTTGCGCCCTGACCTCCGCCGGATGGTCAACGGCACCGGGAGAGTGATGTGCGTGTGTTGTAAGCTCATCCGTCGCACTTCCGTCCTGACGCTTGCGCCTCGTCGGCCACACGCTTCCGTGCATGCTGGCCATTGCCGTCATCGGTCGCGGCAGGCCGGGGGTATGGTGCTTCCGTCGACCGGGCTGCAACCCGTCGACACCGAGAAGGGAGGTAGCGATGGCTGTAGCTAGCGTATCGAAGATCACGGCGGCTTCGAGCCAGAGTTTCGATGCCGCGGTCAGGGAGGGGCTTCAGCGCGCCAACGCGACGCTTCGCGGGATCACCGGACTGCATGTGCTCGAGATGAAAGCCAGCGTGCAGAACGGCCAGATCTCCGAGTATCGCGTCACTATGGAGGTGACGTTCGTACTCGAAGGTTGAAGCGCCGCCGTACGGGTCACGCGACGAATGCCGGCTTACCCCTGCGATCCGGCCTGAGTCCCGTTTCATGCCGCGGCTCTAAGCGCGTCAGGCGTGACAGGCGTCAGGTCGCGCGCTGATCCGGCCAGGCCTTCGACACGCAACAGGATGCCAGCGGCGGCGGGCCTAATGACGACGCGGTCGACCAGCGCGCGCACGATCCGCGCCTGCTCCGCCGGAAAGAGTTCGCTGCATAGCGGGTCGAGCCGTTGCAGCGCGTCCGTGACCTCGCGCTCGCTCAGGTTCGGCGCCTCGGCACGTGCTGCCATCCAGGTGCCTGCGATGATTTCGGGCTGGCGCAGCAGCGCGCGAACCTGGTCGACCACCGCAGCCTCGATCTCTGCGGCCGATACCCGCCGCACGATGCCGTTGTTGCCATCGGCGTCGCCCTTCAGCACGCCTTGCGCGACGTAGTACCGATAGAGGCGTCCCTTCGTCCGACAGTGGCTTGGCGACAGTGCCCGCCCGTCGATGCCGAAGATCAGCCCCTTCAGCAGCGCCGGCGCGTGCTGCCGGTTCTGCGCCGCCCGGGCGCGCGGGCTGACTTGCAGGATCGCGTGCGCCTTGTCCCAGAGCGTCCGCGGCACGATGCCCTTGTGCTCGCCGGCATAAACCTCCCCCTTATGCGTGACCTCCCCGATGTAGGTCCGCACATTCAGGATCTTGTAGGCGGCGCCCGTGTCCAGCGGCCGGCCCGACTTCGCCGCGACGCCCTCGGCCTGGAGGTGCCGAACCGTCTCAACGCCGGAGCCAGTCTCGGCGAACAGCTCGAACACGCGCCGTACGCGCGCGGCCTCGGCCTCGTTCACCAGCAGCTTGCGGTTCGCGAAGTCGTAGCCGAGCGGCACCTTGCCGCCCATCCACATGTCACGCGCCTTCGATGCCGCGACTTTGTGGCGGATGCGCTCGCCGATCACCTCACGCTCGAACTGCGCGAAGCTCAGCAGGATGTTCAGCGTCAGCCGCCCCATGCTGGTTGTCGTGTTGAGCGACTGTGTCACGCTGACGAAGGTGACGCAGTGCGCCTCCATCGTCTCGACCAGCTTGGCGAAGTCGATCAGCGATCGGGATAGGCGGGCAATCTTGTGGACGGCGATGATGTCCAAGCGGCCCAGGACGGTGTCGGGCGGCAGCGACGGAATGTTTCGGCGCAGCGGGCTCGGTCGGCGCGGCCTGCCTTGCTGCCCGACTTGCGCGTGTCATGCGGACCTCCTCTCGCGGGAGTTCGCACACACGCTCTGGTCGGCGGTGAAGTGTAGCCGAACCGTCTCCAGTCTCAGCCGCGTCGCGGGCGAAGTCCTCGGCAGTGCGGCTACGAAGCCGCACAAGGCCGGCGGCGACGATGGCGCAGACCTCGCGGAGGTGGGGCGGGAGGTGGAGAAGTGGCGGCGGCACCGGCATCAGGTCCGGGTCCGAAATTTGAGTACTTCCGACTTGTCCGTAGTTGCGGGTATGCCCGACCCCATTAACCCCGATTCGCGCCAGGGCGCGGTGCCCCTGGCGGATGCGCTGGTCCAATGGTCGGACCCCGCCTTGGTCACGGCCGTCCGTGCTCAAGAAGCCAAAGTACCGCCTGCCGATCTCGAGCGGCTTGAGCGATATCCGATCCAGAGCATGCAGACGCACAGACGGCTCCCAAATCGCTTGCGCCCGCTGGCGTTCGACGGCGCCGTCGAGGAGCTCGACCGCGCGTGGGAGACGCTGTTTGCCGCGTTCCGGCTCAAACTGGAGCGCGGCAAAACACTGCTGGAAGGTTTTCCAACGCCGCATTTTGGAGAACCGGCCGCGCGCCGCTCCCGGAAGGGTGACGGCCAGGTTGGAACCTAGCGCCGAGCAACGCCGGACCGTCCGCGCCATGGCGGGCTTTGGGGTGCCGCAGGACGAGATCGCGACCTTCCTCGACATCGACGCCAAGACCCTGCGCAAGCACTTCCGCGCGGAGCTGGACCGCGGCGGGACTGAGGCGACGACGAAGGTGGCGCAATCGCTGTTCCGGATGGCGACGGAGGGCAACAACGTCGCGGCGGCGATCTTCTGGATGAAGGGGCGGGCGGGCTGGAGCGAGCGGCAGCGGGTGGACCACGGCTTCAACGCGCCCTTCGCGGTGATCAACGGTGTCCCGCGCGCCGACGATCTGAGCGACGACGAACTGGCTCGCATCGCCGGGCGCAGCATCGCTGATGAAGATGGACCGCCTCGCCGTCGTCGATCGTACGTGGTGGACGCGCCGGATGACGACATGACGCCGGACGAGTGGATCGCGCGCTACAAGCCACGCGAGTGAAGCGCCGCAGCGAAGCCTGTTCACCACCGGCCGACGACCGTTGCTCGGTGGTGAACAGGATGGCGAACATCTGCGCCTCGGGCTGGCAAGGCCGCGCGTCCGCAGGCCAGCCGGAGACTGCGCCGATTGCCCCATCCACTATCGGCCCGGCCAGAACCGCACGGCTTCGGTTCCAAGCGGCGTTGTCACGCTGCCCACGATCCCGTTCACGGCGATCTCGCCTTTTCCGGAACACTGACCAGCGGAGAAGCGGACGGCGTAGACCTCGACCAGCCCCGTCAGCGGCCCGCCGCAGTCTCGCTCCTCCGGGCCATAGGTAGCGCTCCCGGTCATGCTCCCCGTCTGCGGGTCGGTCTGTGCTCTCAAGGTCAGGGCACCATGCGACGTTGAGATGCGCGTTTCCGAGGCGCGACTGAACTCAGTCCTTAGATTGGCCTGCGGCGACGCGGGAGTTGAGGCCAAGGGCAACATCGCCGGAGTGAGCAGAGCAAGAATGCGGAGCGGCTTCATCGCAATCGCCTCCTTCACCCGTCGCGAGGCTAGCACGGCTGATGCTGGGCATGTGTCACGAGCCATGACTGCGAGGGTGTTCAGCGGACCTGGCCCTGCCCCGACCGCTCTGAGCGAGCCCGGAATTTCGGATCGGCTTGCAGCGAGAACATAACAGGAACATACTCGCGCCATGACCGCTTCCGGCCCGATCGACCCTGAGGTCCTCCCCCGCATGCGCGAGGTCCTCGTTCACCGCCATCGCCAGCCGCCTAGCGCTGCCGGGCTGCAGCAGCCCCGACACGCTGCGCGTCTCGTCCACCCACGGATCTTCATCACGCCTCCGACGCTAGCTCTGCACGGCCCGCAAGCCGCGGCGGCCGATCCAGACGTCCCAGAATGAAGATCGCGACCTTCAACATCAAAAGCGTCGACAAGCGCTTGCGCAACCTGCAGGGCTGGCTTGCCAAGGCGCAGCACGTCGCCGCCGGCACGCAAGAACCGTCACGTGGCATCATGGCGGTCGCCCCGTGACGCGCTCTCCGCCAAATGTCGGGGTACAGTCGCTCTCGTGCCAACGTGTCGTAGAGCGATCAACGCTGCGACACGAGGTCGCTGCAGGGGCGCGCGCGGCCGAACAGCGGGCCCTGCAGCTGTCGGCAGCCCGCCTTTAGCAGCAGCTCGAACTGCTCCTCCGTTTCCACACCGGCCGCGTCGATCGGTGTGCCATGCCGGCCACAGAGCGCCAGCAGGGCCTGCATCATCTCCAGGCCGTGGTTCCGGCCGCCCAGCTCCGAGACAAGCAGCCCAGACAGGCGGGCGCCGTCGAACGGAAAGGCGCGCAGCGCGGCAGGCGCGTCCGCCCCGGCATCGACGTCATCGAGTGTCAGCCGGAGGCCCAGGTCACGCAGACGATGCATCGCGTCCAGCGCTGCTGAAGACAGCTCTCTCAGCTCGTCCAGCGGCAGCAGGATATCGAGGCGAGATGCGCTCAGGCCGGTCTCCGCCAGCGTTGCCGCGACCCGCTCAACGAGCCCGGCATCCTGCAGCTGCGGTAGAGACAGGCGCAAGGCAAGCCGTAACTCGACGGGCCAGCCCTTGGCCTCGGTGCAGGCCCGCCATAGGGCGAGCCGCCCCAGCGGCAGGACGAGGCCCAACTCCTCCGCAAGCGGCGCCAGCGTCTGCGCCGGCAGGAGGCCATGCACCGCGTGACGCCACCGTAGGCTCGCCTGTACACCAGCCATGCGTCGTGACCGGGCCTCCACAATCGGCTCGCCATGGATCTCGAAGGCGGAGGCCGCACCCTCCATCAGGGCCTGGCGCAGGTCGAGCTCAAGCAGCCGCTTGGCCTGAGCGGCGATCGCCAAGTCGGGCGTGAAGAAGCCATGCTGGCCGGCACCCTTTGCAAGGCGCGTCGCGAGCGCGGCGTTCCGCAGCAACTCGTCTGCCGTCTCGCCACTTGCCGGGAACAGCGCGATGCCGATCGCCGCACCGGTCAGGATCCGGTAACCCTCAACCTCGAACGGACGGGCCAATGCGAGCGCGAGGCGTTCGGCGATGGCCGCCGCCTCGGCCGCCGGGTCACCGCGGAGGCTCGGCGCCGGCACCGTTACCAGGACGAACTCGTCGGCCCCGACGTGGGCCAGCAGGTCCGCCCCGCTGCGAGCACGGACTAGCCGCGACATCCGCCCGGCGACTGCCCGCAGCAGGGCGTCGCCGATGTGATGACCGAGCGCCTCGTTCACGGCACGGAACCGCGAGAGATTGATATGCAGCAGTGCGACCCGCCCGCCGCTCACGCGGTGGATTTGCAGAAGCGCGGCCAGCCTCGGTCGCAGCGAGGCGCGGTTGGGCAGCCCCGTCGTGGCGTGCTGCTCCAGCAGCGCAGCCTGGCGCTGTTCCGCAGCACGCGAGACCGTCACGTCCTCGAACGTGGCGAGCCAGCCGCCATCGGGCAGCGGCCGGTGCAGAGCGAGGGCCGTCCGCCCGTCGCCGAGGTCATGGCGGAAGGACGTTGCCTCGCGGCGGACAACCAACGGCAGAAGGCGTTGCAGGAGTTCGGCGGCTCCGGCCTGCCCTCCCTCTTGCGACGCGGTGATCAGGCCGGGAAGAGTGGCACCAGGACGCAGCGCTTCGAGCGGCACGCCGGGCAGCTCGGCGCAGCGGGTGTTGGCGGCGGTGAGGCGCCCGTGGCGGCCGAAGGTTAAGAGCCCCAGCGACATGCAATCGAGCGTGGCCTGGAACGCCGAGGCATGGGCGGCGAGCTCGCGGCGATGGCGCTGCCGCTCTTCCGCGGCAGCGGCGGCCATCTGCCCGGACTGCCGCAAGGCCGCGACCTGAACCGCCTCCGCCTCAGCCTCGGCCGCGGCACGCCGGCGCGTCGCCGTCGCGGCCAGCACCACGAGGAGGAGGAACAGCAGTGCCCCGCCCCCGAGTTCGGCCATCCGGACATCTGACGGGGCCGGCGCCACGGCCAGCGTAGCGGCAGCCCGGTGAGCGCGCACGTCCCAGGCGTCCAGAGCGAGCATGGCGATGCCAGCGACGGCCGTCGCCAGCACGATGGCGAGGCTGCCCCAGGTCGAGGGCCGGGCGGCGCGCGGTGACGCTGGCCGCACTGCACCGCTTGGGTTGCCTGCCAATTCGTCCGCCATCTTCGATGCGAAGCCATCTCGATCAGGCCCGAGACCGCGACGACCGCGCCCGAGGATTCGTTACTACTTTGCACCCGGATCGTACCGCTGTGCGGGCCAGCGACAAAAGATGAAGCTGCGCGTCAGCCCTGGCGGGCAACCGGCTGGTGACCCGCTCCCCGGCCATCACGGCTCTTCATGATCCGCCCGCAGCAACAGCCGCCTGCGCTGTCCGCTCCAGGATTCGCGTGACGGTGGTTTGCGTCCATGACCCACTGCCGGTCAGCGTCGGCACGCCGCGCTCGTTGAGCGCCCGCGCCAGCGCCGCCTGGCCCAGCACGCCCTCGGCGCGCAGGCGCTCCACCTCGAGTGCGAGCCGATGCGCTGCGCCCTCCGCCGTCTCGCGTGTGCCTGCGCGGCAGCGGCCGCGTCTGGGCCAGCACAGGGCCGGTAGCCTCTATCCCCACCCAGCGCCCGCGACTCTGGCTATAAGGGCACCTCCAACGCGGTTGCGGAACTCATCGACAACGCGCTTCAGGCCGGGGCGACCGAAATCGCCGTGTCCATCATTGTCGACGAGACTCGTGACGAGCACCCGTTGGTGCTGCCCGTAGTTGATAATGGGGCGGGAATGGATGCCCGGACGCTGCGGACCGCCCTGCTCTTTGGCGGGAGTTCCCGCTTCAACGACCGGGGCGGCCTCGGACATTACGGCATTGGACTGCCGAATAGTTCGCTCAGTCAGGCGAAGCGCGTCACGGTCCACACATGGCGATCGCGCAGAGGCCAGGTCCTCGGCTCGTACCTCGACATCGATGAGATTGCGAGCGGCGCGCCCACGGCAGTTCCTGAGCCGGCGGCCGTGCCCGACGCACCAAAGCGCGCTGCCGCCTCGCCGGTCGTGCCGACTTTCCACGTGGTGGCTTCGCGATCGCCGTCGGTGCCCGCGGCAGAAGCGGCACCCACCGTTCCCGATGCGGAGCCTGTCATCGCAGCTCGTCGTGGCGGCTATCGCGAGGCTGGGTTTGACCGCGAAGCAGTCCTACGCACATCTGCCAAAGCCAGGCAGTCCCGTGGCTGCCCGCTACTCAGCGGCGGCGCGAGGCCAATCCGGCGTCTCGCCGCCGATCCGGCGGGTCAGTGCCAACGCTGTCTCAGCAAGGATAGGCCGCGCAGCGGCCAGTGCCTCGGATGTCCAGCGAATGACTGGCGCGGAGAGCGCGAGCGCACCGGCCAGCGCGTCCCCCGGCCCGAAGACCGGCATCGCCATTGCGCCTGTGTGAGGGTCCGTCGCGCCCATCGTGACAATCGGCAGCTCGAGCGTTGCGGCGTAGGCCGGCAGCGGCCTCGGCGAAAAGGCCCGCAGCACCTGCGCGATCGCGGAACTGTCGAGCGGCAGCGCGTCGCCGACCCTCACATGCATCCGCAGCAGATGGGGGCTGTCCACGCGGAACAGGCAGAGCCGCTGCTCGCCGCGACGGACGTAGAAGGCCGCGGTCTCGCCCGTGCGGGCGACGAGCTCCTCGAGCATCGGGACGACATGCGACTCCATGCGGAAGGACTGCGTGTAGATCGTGCCGAGCCGCAGCACCTCGGCATCCAGCCGATAGGACCCGTCATCCTCGCGTGCGAGGTAGCCGTGTTCCTCCAGCGAGATGGCGAGGCGCATGATCGTGCTCTTCACCAGCCCCGTGCGTTCCGCCAGCGCGGCGAGCGAGAGCGACCGGTCGCCCTTCCGGAAGGCGGACAGCACGGTCAGCGCGCGATCGGCCGAGGCCACGCCTTCCAGCGCCGGACGCCGCTTCACCTTCTCCACCATCCGCACCTCCGGCCGCCACATTAGGCTCACGTGCCGGGCCGCTCCAGCCGCGCACGCAGGATGCTGCCGGTCTCGCTTTCCGTGACGAAGAGATCACGGCCGTCCTCGCCGCCGAGGCAGAGATTGGTCGTGGAGGCACCGGCGCAGGATCCAATGCCGAGCGTCGGCACGGCGCGCGGATCGAAGCGCCAGACCGTGCCGATGCCGGTATGCGCGACGAGCAGATTGCCCTCGGGATCCCAGGCCAGCCCATCCGGCCCGCCAGGTCCACCATGCAGATGGACGAAGATGCCGGCCTTGGTCACCACGCCATCGCCCTGCAGGGGCAGGCGCCAGATCTGGTTGGCACGCGTCACCGCGAGCATCAGGTGGGACAGGTCGGGCGCGACAACGAGGCCGTTCGGGCTCGGCACCGTGCCGATGAGCTGCTGCAGCCGCCCGTCCGGCCAGAGCCGATACACGCGCCCTGTCGGGTCGTGCAGCCCCGTCTGCCCCTGGTCGGTGAAGAAGACGCTGCCATCGGCGCCGAGGCAAAGATCGTTCAGTCCCTTGAAGCCCTCGCTGCGAGCGGTCTCGAGCAGAGACGAGACCTCGCCGGTCGCGGGATCGATGCGCACCAGGCCGCGCTTGTAGTCCGTGACGAGCAGGTTGCCGTCCGGCGCAACCTTCAGCCCGTTCGGCCAGCCATCGTATTCCGCGACCTGTTCCCAGGCGCCTTCGCGCGTGATGCGGAAGATGCGGCCGAAGGGGATGTCCGTGACGTAGAGCCGCCCCTCGGCGTCGAAGCACGGCCCTTCGAGGAAGCTGTCGATCTGCCGCCCGCCGCGGTTCCAGCGCGCCCATTCCGTCGCGCGTGGGCGGCGGAAGCGGTCGGGCAGGCGGGTGAAGACCTCGGAGCCGATGCGCGGGGGCGGGGCGAAGAACATGGCGCTACTGCCGCTCGATGCCGCTGGTCTCGGCGACGCTGCGCCAGCGCGCGGTCTCCTCGGTCAGCAGCGCGGCGAAGGCGGCGGGCGGCATGCCGCCGGGGTCGGAGGCAATGGAGGCGAGGAAGTCCCGCATGTCCTGGGCCTGCAGCGCCTTGGCCACGTCCTCCTGCAGGCGGTTGACGATGGCATCCGGTGTGCGCGCCGGCGCGGCCAGGCCCGACCAGTTCACCACGCCCTCGCCATGCGGGCCGAAATTCGGCAGGCCGGCCTGGGCGAAGGTCGGCACGTCGGGCAGCGCCGCCGCGCGCTGCGTGCCGCTGATCGCGAGCACGCGGAGCGAGCCCCCCTGCACATGGCCGAGCGCCGAGCCGAGCGAGGCCATGACCAGATCCACCTGGCGCGACAGCACCGCTGTGACCGCGTCGCCGGCACCGCGGAAGGGCACGTGGAACAGCTTCACCCCGGCGGCCTGGGCGAAGGCGGCGGTCGCGAAATGCGGCGCGCTGCCGATGCCGCCGGTGCCGTAGGTGATCTTCTCGGGCTCGCGCTTTGCGTCCGCGATCAGTGCGCCGAGGTCGCGCCAGGGCGCGTCCTTGTGGACGGCGATCATGACGGGGGAGAAGGCGCTGACCGTCACCGGGCGGAAGGCGGTCGCGTGGTCGAAGGGCAGGCGTTGGAAGAGGTAGGGCAACATCGCGTAGGTGTTGTCCATGGCGAGCAGCGTGTAGCCGTCGGGCGCGGCGCGCGCGACCTCGGCGGCGCCGATGGTGCCGGTCGCGCCCGACTTGTTCTCCACCACCACCGGCCGGCCGAGGCTTTCCGAGAGCTTGGGCGCGAGGCGCCGCGCGATGGTGTCCACGGCTCCACCGGGCGCCCAGGCCACGACGACACGGATCGGGCGGGATGGCCAGGCATCCCCCTGCGCCAGGACGGGGCGCGGCAGCGTGCCGAGCGCGAGGATTCCGATGGTGGCGCGGAGCGCCTGGCGGCGAGTGGTCATGGACACCTTCCTCCCTGTCCTGCCGAATGACCTTGCATTTCGAAATGCAGTTTCGTTATACGCGGTTCACCGCCCCACCTGTCAAGCATGGTGGCGGCCCAGGGAAGGAAACCTCCGGCATGCCTGCACTCCACCTCGGTCGCCGCGCCGCGTTGCTCGCGGCGGCCGGCTGCATCTCCCGCCCCGCCCTGGCGCAGGGCACCTGGCCCGCGGGCCGGCCGATCGAGATCGTGGTGCCCTTCGCGCCGGGCGGCGGCATGGACGCCATGGCCCGCACCGTCGCGCCTTTCCTGGCTGCGAAGCTGCCGGGCGCGCGGATCGTCGTCTCCAACCGCCCCGGTGCCGGCGGCCAGCTCGGCACCGAGGCCGTGGCCAATGCTGCGCCGGACGGCTTCACCCTAGGCGCCTGCGCCACGCCGACGGTACTGAGCCAGCCGATTGAGCGGCCGGTCCGCTGGCGGCCAGCGGAGCTGACCTACCTCGCCCAGGTCGTGGACGATCCCTGTGGTCTCTTTGTCCGCACTGACAGCCCGCTGGGCGGCCTGCAGGGCGTCATTCAGGCCGCCCGCGCCCGGCCGGGGGACGTGGCCTACGGCACGGCCGGGATCGGCGGCGACGACCACATCGCCGCGCTGCTACTGGAGGAGAAGGCCGGCATCCGCCTGAACCACATCCCCTTCAACGGCACCTCCCAGCTGCTGGTCCCGCTGCTGGGCGGGCAGCTCGAGATAGGTGCCTTCAACATCAGCGAGGCGGTGCCGCTGCTGCGCGACCGCGCGATCCGCGGCCTTGCCCTCGCCTCGGCCGGGCGCGACGCCACGGCGCCGGAGATCCCGACCTATAGCGAGAGCGGCGTGGACCTCGTGTTCTCCGCGGGGCGCGGGGTGTTCGGGCCGCCGCGCATGCCGGACGCAATCCGCCGACAGATCGAAGCTGCCTTCACCGCCATCTTCGCCGACCCCGCCTGGTCCGAGGCCGCCTCGCGCGCGGGCCTGCCGCTGAAGCCGCTGGTCGGCCCGGCCTACCGCGATGCGGCGCTCGGCGGCGAGGCCGCGCTGCGGGCCTTGTGGGACCGGCGGCCCTGGAAGGAATGATCAGCGGCGCAATCGAAATTGCATTGCATTTCTAACAACGCCGATCTACCGGGCCTCCAGCACGAGGAAAGCACCGTCATGGCCATCGGTTTCCGCATCCTGACCCGCAAGCGCGCCGTCGCGCCCGAGGCTGTCGAGCGCTTCCGCACGCTGCCCGTCGCGAACGTCAGCGACGTGATGTCCCGCATGACGGCCGGCGGCCCGCGCCTGCGGCCGATGCATGGCAGCGGCGTCCTCGCCGGGCCTGCGTTGACGGTGAAGACGCGGCCTGGCGACAACCTCATGGTCCACAAGGCCATCTCGCTCGCCGCGCCCGCCGACGTCATCGTCGTGGATGCCGGCGGCGACCTCATCAACGCGATCATCGGCGAGCTTATGCTGGCGCAGATGGTCCGGCGCCGGCTCGGCGGCATCGTCATCAACGGCGCCATCCGCGACAGCGCCGCGATCCGCGCGCAGTCCTTCCCGGTCTTCGCGGCCGGGGTGACGCATCGCGGTCCCTACAAGGACGGCCCCGGCGAGATCAACGTGCCCATCGCGATCGACGGCATGGTGATCGAACCCGGCGACCTCATCCTCGGCGACGATGACGGCCTGCTCTGCGTTCCCTTCGATCACGTGGAAGCCGTGCATGCCGCCGCCACCGCCAAGGCCGCGGCCGAGGCGAAACAGATGGCGAATATCGAGGCCGGCAGCCATGACGCGTCCTGGGTGGACTCGACGCTGCGGCGCCTGGGCTGCGAAGGCCTGGCCTGAAGGAGATGACCATGACCCCCATTGGGAAGCCCGCCGTCCTCGTCACCGCCGCCAAGCTCGCGCCGGAGGCCGTCGCCATCCTGGAGCAGGCCGGCTACGCCGTGCCCTGCACCTCCGCCTACCCCTCCGAGGCCGAGCTGCTGGCCGCCATCGCGGAGCACCGCCCGATCGCGCTGCTGCACCGGCAGGGCATCATCAACGGCACGGTCATGGACGCCGCCGCGCCGGCACTGCGCGTCATCGCGCGCCATGGCGCGGGGGTGGATGGCATCGACCTCCCGGCCGCGAAGGCCCGCGGCCTGACGGTGACGCGCGCGGCCGGCGCCAATTCGCGCTCCGTCGCGGAGCATGCAATGGCGCTGATGCTCTCCCTGCTCAAGGACCTGCCCTCGGTCGTTGAGGGCATGCGCGGCGGGGTGTGGGAGAAGACGTCCCGCATGACGCGCGACGTGGAGGGCACCTCGCTCGGTATCCTCGGCTATGGCGCGATCGGATCGAAGGTCGCGCGCCTCGCCGACGCCTTCGGCATGCGCGTCTTCGCCTTTGATCCGCTGATCGCGCCGGGCGCGCTGCCCGGCCCCGGCGAGCGCGTGGCGGACCTGCACGGCCTGCTGGTGCGGGCCGAGGTTCTGTCGCTGCACTGCCCCCTTGATGCGACGACGCGCGGCATGATCGGGGCGACTGAGCTCGCGCTGCTGCCGCGCGGCGCGATCCTGGTGCACACCGCGCGAGGCGGCATCGTGGACGAGGCGGCGCTGCTCGCGGCGCTGGACTCCGGCCAGGTGTCCTGGGCGGGCGTAGACGTCTTCGCGAAGGAGCCGCTGGACGCGGAGAGCCCCCTGCGCCGCCATCCCCGCGTGCTGCCGACGCCGCATCTCGCGGCCAACACGCCGCGGGGCGCGGTCGGCATGTCCACCGGCGCGGCGGAGAGCATCGTCGCCGTCCTCGCGGGCCGCCTGCCCGCGCTGGAAGGCGCGATCGTCGTGCCGGGCGGGCTGCGCGCCGCGGCCTGACGGGACGCGCGAGGCCTCGCGATGATCCCGCGCCTGCCCCGCGCGCCGGCGCCGGAGGTGGTCTATGCCGCCTTCCTCGAGGCGCTGCGCGCCTCCGGCTTCGAGGGCGACCTGTCCTCGGACGACGCTGACCGCACCGTGCTGGCGACCGACAACTCGGTGTACGAGATCGTGCCACAGGCCGTCGCCTTCCCCCGCGGGACGGAGGACCTGGCCCGCATCGCGCGGGCTGGTGGTGGACGTCTCCCGGCCACACCCGGAACGCTGCTCGCCACCGGCTTTTCCTGCCGATGCCAGGCCGAACGCCTGGACGGCGCCCGACTCCCGCATCCCGCGTCAGCCCTGCTCGCCGCGCTGCGCGCCACCACAACGGAGGAGACGACATGACACACGGCCCCACCCGCCGCTTCTTTCTCGCCGCGAGCATTGGCACGCTCGCCGCGCCCGCGGTCGCGCAACCCGTTTGG
This sequence comes from Falsiroseomonas sp. HW251, assembly GCF_050563545.1. NCBI lineage: Bacteria > Pseudomonadati > Pseudomonadota > Alphaproteobacteria > Acetobacterales > Roseomonadaceae > Falsiroseomonas > Falsiroseomonas sp. HW251. The sequence goes on along the minus strand of NZ_JBNXUM010000006.1, from coordinate 236,286 downwards.
CCGGCCGGCCGGCCGATCGAGGTGATCGTCGGCTTCGCGCCGGGCGGCGGCACCGACGTGATGGTGCGGGCGCTTGCGCAGATGCTGATCCCGGAACTGCCGGGCGCGAACTTCGTCGTATCGAACCGCCCCGGCGCCGGCGGCGAGACCGCCTATGTCGCGCTGCAGGGCGCGCGGCCTGACGGCTACACGCTCGGTACCATCAACACGCCGGGCTACCTCTCGCTCGGTGTGCAGCGCCGCGTCCGCTACGACCGCGCGCAGATCCGCCTGATCGCCCGGCTAGTGGACGACCCCAGCGCCTTCGTGGTGCACCGGGACTCGCCCTATCGCACACTGAAGGACCTGGTGGAGGCCGCAAAGCGCCGGCCGGGGACGATCAGCGTCGGCTCCTCCGGCATCGGTACGGACGACCATCTTGGCCTGACGCTGTTCGAGGCCGCGTCGGGCACCGAGTTCATCCACGTGCCCTTCGCCGGCGCGGGACCGACGAGGAATGCCGTGCTCGGCCGGCAGATCGACGTCGCCGGCCTCAACCTCGGCGAGATCGGCATGCTGGGCGAGCAGAACCCGCTGCTCCGCGCGCTGGCCGGCATGGGGGAGCGGCGCTGGGACCTGATGCCCGACGTGCCCACCTTCCGCGAAGAGGGCTATGACGTGATCATGACGAGCGAGCGCGGCCTCGGCGCGCCTCGCGGCGTCCCGGACGAGATCGCGAAGCGACTCGAGGATGCGATCGCGAAGGTGATCGCGACCCCTGAATGGACCGAGAAGGCCCGGCAGCTCGAATTGCCGATGGCCTTCCTGCGAGGAGCGGAGTGGGAGGCCCAGATGCCGGCGCAGCTCAGGCGCTACCAGCAGATCTGGGAGCGGACGCCCTGGCAATGACGGCCGGGGCGAAGGAGACCGGCCCCGGCGCCGTGCGCGTCGCAGCCGCCCGCATCCGGAGGCAGATCCTCGCCATCCTCCTCGCCTGGGGCATGCCGGACGATCTGGCGGAGACGACAGCGGAGGTGATGAGCGAGACCGACCTGACGGGGGTCGACTCGCACGGCATCTCGATGCTGATGCTCTACGAGCGGATGCGCATGGCAGGGCAGCTCAGGCTGCAGGCACGACCGCTCGTGGTGCGCGAGAATGCCTGCACCGCGCTCGTGGACGGCGGCGCCGGGCTCGGCCATCCCGTCGGCGTCATGGCGATGCAGCTCGCGGTGGAGAAGGCGCTCGCGGCCGGCATCGGGGCGGTCGGCGTGTTCAACTCCCACCATTTCGGCGCCGCGGGCTACTACGCGCGCCTCGCGACGGAGCGCGGGCTGCTGGCGATGGTTACGAGCTCGGCGCGCGGCGTGCTCGTCGTGCCGACGCGCGGTGCGATCCCGGTGCTCGGGACCAACCCGATTGCCTTCGCGGCGCCGGCGGGGCGGAACCGCCCCCTCGTGCTCGACATCGCGACGAGCACCGTCGCGGCAAACAAGGTCAAGGTCTACGATCTTCATGGCAGGACGCTGCCGGAGGGCTGGGTGACGGACGAGGCGGGACGGTCCGTGACCGATGCTGCCATGGCGATGGACTATCTCTACCGTCGGGCAGAGGGCGGGTTGACGCCGCTGGGCGGGACCGCGGAGGCGGGTGGCCACAAGGGGTATGGCCTGGCGCTTATGGCGCAGATCCTGGGCGCGACGCTGACCGGCGGCTCCTTTTCCCCGCTGCGGGAGAGCCGCCGGAGCCGGGCCGACGAGCCGGACAATGTCGGCCATTTCTTCATGGCGGTTGACCCGCGTGCCTTCCGGCCGCCTGGCGCCTTCGAGGACGACATGGATGCCATGATCAATGTGCTGCACGGCACGCCGCCAGCCAATCCTGACCAGCCCGTTCTCGTCCCGGGGGAGCCTGAAGACCTCGCCCGGGCCGAGCGGCTTCGCGACGGCATCCCGATCCCGCCGGCGCTCGATCGGCACGTGCGGGACATCTGCGCGCGGTGCGGCGCTGCCTACATGCTGCAGGACCGCTGAAAGCGCTGCGCTACCGGTTGATCGGAAGCGACTCCAGATGCCGCGGCAGCGTGACGTCGCTGCGCACGCCCTCGTCGACGGTCTGTTCCGCAATGCCCGGCTGCTCGATCACAGGATGGTCTGAGAGGGCGGAATGCCGGAACTTTCCAACTCTCGGGCAAGCCCTACAGTGACCGATGGCGGTCAGTAATCGCCCGACACAGTACCGCACGCGCCGCCAGGCCGCGCGACGGACTGCCCAAGGGGAGCGGAACCAATGCGCCTCTGCATGCTGTTGCCGCCGCGGCCGGACCGGCGATGGACCGTGGCGCGGCAGATGGGGGTCACGGCGGCCATCGCGAAGCTCGCACCCGACCTCACCGGCCGGCTCCCGCCCTGGAATTTCGAGAGCCTTGCCGCAACCCTGCGGGAGTACCGCGCCGGCGGCTTCGAGGTGGTCGGGCTCGAGGGCGACCAGTTCGACATGCGCCGCATCAAGCTTGGCCTGCCCGGCCGCGACGAGGACATCGACCGCTACCGCGCCATGCTCGTGAATATGGGCCGCGCCGGGGTCCCGCTGCTCTGCCTCAACTTCATGGTTCTCGGCTGGCAGCGCAGCGGCACCGCGGTTCCAGGTCGCGGTGGTGCGCTGGTCACCGCCTTCCGCGCCGAGGAGGCGGAGGCGCTTGGCGTGACCGAGGCCGGCGAGGTGTCCGCGGGGCGCATGTGGGAGAACTGGACCTACTTCATCCGCGCTGTCGCGCCGGCGGCCGAGGCCGCCGGAGTGCGCATGGCATTGCATCCGGACGACCCGCCGGTGCCGCGCCTGCGCGGCGTCGCGCGCATCCTGACGAGCACGGAGGCCATGGCGCGCGCCGTGGCAGAGGCCGCCAGTCCCGCCGTCGGCTTCACCTTCTGCCAGGGCAGCATCGCGACGATGGGCGAGGACGTCGCCGCGGCCGCCCGCCGCTTCGGCAGCGCCGGCCAGATCGCCTTTGTGCATGTGCGCGACGTGCGCGGCCGCGCCGACAGCTTCGTCGAGACCTTCCCAGACGAGGGCGACACCGATATGGCGGCCGTGTTCCGCGCCTATGCGGAGCTCGGCCTGGACTGCCCGATCCGCCCCGACCACGCCCCCGCGATGGATGGCGACCCGCGCCACGACGGGCCGGTGCAGGGCACCAATGTCGGCTACGAGGCCAACGGCATGATCTACACCGTCGGCTACATGAAGGGGTTGGCGCAGGCGAGCGGCATCACCCTGCGCTGACCCTCGTCATGCGCCGCCGAGCCGCGCGGAGATCGCGCCGGCGCAGCGGCGCAGCCCCTCGCGAATCGGGCGCTCGCGCCGCGCGGCCTCGGCGTCGAGATAGGGTATGCTGAGGGCGGCAACGCAGATCCCCTCTGGCCCGAAGACCGGCGCAGCGACGGCGCGGATGCCCGGCGCGAACTCACCGGCATCCATGGCCAGCCGGTCGCGCCGCACTTCCTCCAGCACGCGCCGCAACGCGTCGGCCTCGGTGATGGTCGCCGGCGTCAGCCGGGCGAGCGGGGCGGCGAGCAGCCGCGCCTGCACCTCCTCCGGCCCGAAGGCGGCGAGCACCTTGCTGGCCGCGCCGGCATGCAGCGGGAAGCGGCGGCCGACCTGGGTGGTCACCGAATAGGTCTCTGGGCTCTCGGCAGTGGCCACCACCAGCGCCACTTCGCCTTCCCGCACCGACAGCTTGACCGAGCAGCGCAGCGCGCGCGCCAGTTCGTCCATCAATGGGCGGGCCACCGCGACCAGGTCGAAGCCGCTCGGCACCGCGCGCGCGAGGCGCAGCAGCTGAGGGCCGAGGCTGTAGGCGTTCTCGGCGCCGCGCACGACGAGGCCGCGCGCCTCGAGCGAGTTGAGCACGCGGTAGACGGTGGAGCGCGGGATGCCGAGGCGCGCCGTCAGTTCGCGGATGCCGGCGGGCGCGCTGGCCAGAGCCTCCAACAGGTCCACCGCGCGCTCCACCGCCGGAATGCGGTGCGTGCCGGCCGGTGCTTCAGCGCCTGAGATTATCATTGACCGCCGCTCCGCCGCTGCTAGGCTCCATCCAAATACTAACTGCCAGTTCAAATCTGAACTGGCAAGCAGAAGAACTGGTCCGAGCATCGCAGGGAGGAGGTTTGTCATGATCCGACGACGTTCGATGCTGCTCGGTGCGGCCGGACTCGTGGGCGCGGGCCTCTCGGCGCCCACCGTGACGCGCGCGCAGGCGCGCACGATCTCCTGGGTCACGCATCCGGTGATCCTGGCCGCCACCGGCGACGGCGAGTTGCTGCGCCGCTTCGAGGCGCAGACGGGTATCCGCGTGGAGACCGTCACCTTCCCGACCGAGGTGCTCGGCCAGCGCATCCAGCAGGAGCTGATCGCCCGCAGCAGCGCCTTCGACGTCCTGAGCGTCGCCGACGCCTTCTGGACGACCAGCGTGGCGCGCTTCTGCGAGCCGCTCGACCCGATGATCCGCACCGCCCCGCCCCCTGGTGGGATGGAGGATTTCTCGGCCGGCATGGTGCAGCAGTTCCGCGTGCCGCAGACGGCGGACGGGCCCGTGATGGGCATCCCGCAGCGCGTCTCCGTCAGCCTGCTCTACGCCCGCGGCGACCTGCTGCGCGAAGCAGGGCTCGCCATGCCGCGCACCCTGGACCAGTTCCTCGCCGCCGCCCGCGCCCTGGCGCGCGGCGAGGTATCGGGCGCCGTCTACCAGGGGCTGCAGGGCCAAGCCGGCGTGCTGGACTGGTACGAGATGGCTGCGCCGCTGGGCGCCGACCTGCTTGCCCCTCCCGACTGGCGCCGCGCCGCCCTCAACACGCCGGCCGGCATCCGCGCGCTGGAGGCGCGGCGGCAGCTGATCGCCGACGGGCTCGTGAACCCGGGCGTCGTCGGCTATGGCTTCGACGATGCGATCAACGCGATCGCACAGGGCCGCGCGGCGATGGGCGTGCTGTTCTCCGCCTACTGGCCGCGCTTCACCGATCCACGCACCTCCCGCGTGGCCGACAGCATCGCCTTTGCCGCGCCGATGCGGAACGAGGGCGTCTCCCCCGCCTATCCCGCGCGCGGCTGGGCCATGTCCATCAACCGCGCCTCCGCCAGGAAGGAGATGGCGTGGGAGTTCATCCGCTTCCTGACGGACGCGCCGCAGCAGAAGTGGATGGCGATCGAGAAGGGCAATCCGGTGAGCCGGCTCTCGGTGGTGCGTGACAGGGAATTCGCCGCCGCCGTGCCGATCGCCGCCGCGTTGGGCGAAGCGCTGCCCCACGCCAAGATCATGCCGAACGCCCCGCAGCTGCCGCGCGTCTACGACGCGCTCTCGCGCCATCTCGGCGCGGCGCTGGCGGGCAGCGCGACGCCGGCAGCGGCGCTCGCCGCAGCCGAGGCCGAGGTCAACCGGCTGCTGGCATGACACTCGCCGGCGCCGCCCCGCTCTCCGTCCCGTTCCAGGCGGCGCGCCGCGGCCCGAACCGCTGGTTGCGCGCGGCGACGCCCTGGCTGTTGCTGGCGCCGGCGCTGCTTCTGCTGGCGGTGGTGGTGATCTATCCGATCTTCTTCAACCTTCATGCCAGCGTCCATGCCTGGAACCTGCTGGAGGATGACGGGCCACGTGGCTTCGTCGCCGGCGGCACCTTCGCGGAGGTGCTGGGCGAGCCCGGCTTCCTCAATGCGCTGCGCGTCACCCTCTCCTTCACCGCCGCGGCGGTGCTGCTGGAGTTCACGCTCGGCCTCGCGCTCGCGCTCGTCGCGCATGAGGCGATCTGGGGCCAGCGGCTGATCCGCACGCTGCTGGTCGCGCCGATCATGGCGACGCCGCTGGTCGTGGCGCTGGTGTTCCGGCTGATGTGGCACGGCGAGTTCGGCGTCATCAACCACTACCTCTCCTATGTCGGCATCGGGCCGGTGGTGTGGCTGGCGGGGCCGAACACCGCCTTCTTGGCCATCCTCGTCACCGAGGTCTGGCACAACACCTCCTTCGTGTTCCTCGTGCTGCTCGGCGCATTGCAGATGCTGCCGCCCGAGCCCTTCGAAGCGGCGAAGGTGGACGGCGCCAACTTCCGTCAGCGCCTGTGGCATGTGACGCTGCCGCTGCTGAAGCCGGCCATCGCCCTGGCGCTGCTGTTTCGCCTGGTGTTCACGCTGCGCCTGTTCGACGAGGTCTGGGTGCTGACGCGCGGCGGGCCGAACGGCGCGACCGAGACCGTCTCCATCCTGCTCTACCGCGCCGCCTTCGAGGTGTTCGACGTTGCCCGCGCCGGCGCGCTCTCCGCCCTGCTGCTCGCGCTGAGCGCGGCGCTCGCCTGGGGGCTGCTGCGCGTGCTCTACCGGCGAGGCCCGGCATGAGCGCGCGCCGCCTCTGGCCCCGCGTGGCGCTCACCATCCTGGCCGGTGCCGCGGCGAGCCTGACGCTGTTCCCGATCGTGTGGATGGCGCTGCTCTCGCTCAAGACGCAGCGCGACGCGCTCGCCCTGCCGCCGCGCTGGATCTTCGAGCCGAGCCTCGAGGCGTACCGCGCCGTCTGGATGAAGGGCGGCTTCGCGCAGGGCTTCGCCAACAGCCTGGTCACCGGCACGAGCACGCTCGCGGTGGTGCTGCCGATTGCGCTGCTCGCGGCCTATGCGCTCTCCCGCTACCGGTTCCGCGGCGGACGCGCCGTGCTCTACGGCATGTTCGTCACGCGGCTGTTCCCGCCGGTGGCGCTGGTGACGCCGATCTTCCTCTCGGCCAGCTGGCTCGGCCTGCACGACCGCACGCCGACGCTCGTGCTGGCCTACGCCGCGCTGAACCTGCCGCTCGCGGTCTGGATGCTGAAGGGCTACTTCGACGCCGTGCCGGAGGAGTTGGAGCACTCCGCGATGGTGGACGGCGCCTCGCGCCCGCAGGCGGTGCTGCGCGTGGTGCTGCCGCTGATGGCGCCGGGCTTGGCCGCCACCGGCGTCTTCGTCTTCGTCGGCGCCTGGAACGAATTCCTCTTCGCGCTGACCCTCACCAGCCGCGAGGCGCGGACGCTGCCGACCGTGATCGCCGAATTCGTCGGCGACACCGGGATCGAGTGGCCGCAGATCATGGCCGCCTCCACCATCGCGCTCGCCCCCGTGCTGGTGGCCACCTTCGCCCTGCAGCGCCACATCGCCGCCGGCATGACCTCCGGCGCGGTCAAGGGATGAGCGCTTCGGGGCCGACACGCTGCAACGACGGGAGGAAGGGACGATCATGATCGGCCGACGCGGATTGGGTGCCCTCGCGCTCGCGGCGGGACTGCCGGGCGCTGCCCGCGCGCAGGGGGGCTGGCGCCCCACGCGGCCGGTCGCCTTCGTGAACGGCTTCGCCCCAGGCAGCACGATCGACCTGGTCGCCAGGCTGGTCGCCAGGGAGATGGAGCCGAAGCTCGGCCAGCCGGTGGTGGTCGAGAGCCGCACCGGTGGCTCGGGCAACGTCGCGATGCAGCATGTGCTGCGGCAGCCGGCGGACGGGCAAACGATCGGCTTCGCCGCGATCACGCTTGGCACCAACCCGCACCTGATGAGCGTGGGCTACGATCCGATCCGCGACATCCAGATGGTCTCGCGCATCAGCACGGTGCCGGTCGCGATCGTCGTCGGCGGCCAGGCGCCGTTCCGCACCCTGCCGGAGATGATCGCCTTCGCGCGCGCCAACCGGGAAGGCCTCACCCTCGGCCATGGGGGCACCGGCACCTCGGGCTTCCTGGCGGCGCAGCTGCTGGCCCGCTCCGCCGGCTTCGCGCCGCTGATGGTGCCCTACACCGGCACCGGCCCGGTCTACCAGGCGATGCTGGCCGGCACGCTGCACGGCACCTTCACGCCGGTGGACAACACGCTGCCCGGCCAGGTCGCGGGCGGCGCGATGCGGGTGCTCGCCGTGATGCAGGAGTCGCGGATCGCCATGCTGCCGGACGCGCCGACGACGCGGGAGCTGGGCTTCGGGCCGGAGACGGATTTTCGCTCATGGCACGGGGTGATGGTGCGACCCGGCACGCCCGCGCCCGCGGTCGCCGCGCTGTTCGAGGCGGTGACGGGCGCGGTCGCCACGCCATCGGTGCAGGAAGGGCTGCTGCGCGCCGGCGTGGAGCCCGCGCCGTCGGCCAGCGTGGAGGAGGCGCAGGCCTTCTACATGACAGAGCTGACCCGTTGGGGCGAGCTCATCCGCGCCATCGGCATCCGCCCGCAGTAGCGCGATGCAGGGTGCCGCCAGCGACATGACCGCGATCCGACCCATTCCGGCCCGGCACGACTGGGCGAACCTTCCGATGCGGACGGCGATGGCGACCTTCTGGCCGCCCACCGACGACCGGCTGCGGTTCATGAAGCAGCTCGGCATCGACGACACGATCCTCTGGGCGACGACCTTCCCCACGCCGGAGTCGCTCAGCTTCCGCGAGCTGCTGGCGGTTCGCGCCCGCTGCGAGGCGCAGGGGCTGCGGCTGTTCGCGGTCGAAAGCGTCTCCGCCCATTTCTATGACCGCATCATCCTGGGCCTGGACGGGCGCGAGCAGCAGGTGGAGGCCTACAAGCGCATCATCCAGGCGGTCGGTCGCGCCGGCATCCCGGTGCTCGGCTACAACTGGATGGTCAACGGCGTCTGGCGTTCGAGCTACGCCAACCCGATCCGCGGCGGCGCACGCGCCACTGCCTTCGACCTCGCGCTCATGCGTGACGCGCCGCTGATCGCCGGGCGCGACTACGCCGAGGAGGAGTTCTGGGACAACTACGCATGGTTCATCCGCCGCGTCCTGCCGGCCGCGGAAGCGGAAGGGGTGAAGCTCGCCATCCATCCCAATGACCCGCCCGTGGAGACGCTGGGCGGCCTGCCCTGCCTCATGCGGTCCCGCGCGACGATCGAGCGCGCGCTCTCGATCCAGCCGAGCGAGGCGCACGGCCTGACCTTCTGCCTCGGCAATTGGGGTGCGATGGGAGAGGATCTGGTGGCGGCCATCCGTCACTTCGGGCCGGCCGGCAAGCTTCTGTACCTGCATTTCCAGGCCACGCGCGGCACGGTGCCGGCCTTCACCGAAAGCTTCGTGGACGATGCGGACTACGACCCGCTGGCGCTGATCGCTGCGCTGGACGAGGTGGGCTTCAACGGCGTGATGATCCCCGGCCACGTGCCGCAGATTGACATGGACACGGAGTGGCGGACCGAGCTGTCCGCATCGAAAACGCCCTATCATCACCCCATGGGCGGCTTCGCGGCGCGCGCCTTCACCATCGGCTACCTCAAGGCGACCATCGCCGCCGTCCGGGCGATGCGGAGCCGTCGGTGATCGAGTTGCGCGGCATCACCTGGGGCCACACGCGCGGCTTCGCGCCGCTCGCGGCGCTCGGCCGCGTCTGGGAGGATGCCCATCCGGAGGAGCGGGTGACCTGGACCGCGCGCTCGCTGTGGTCCTTCGGCGAGGAGCCGCTGGAGCCCTACCTCGACGCCTTCGACCTGCTGGTCTTCGACTACCCCTTCGCCGGCGAGGCGCTGGAACGCGGCTGGGTCATCCCGCTCGAGACCCTGCTGGACGCCGCGACGCTCGGGGAGCGGCGGACCGGCACCATCGGCCCGCTGCACGATGCGTTCCGGCACGAGGGCGGGCAGGCGGCGCTGGCGATCGACGTCGCGACCCATGTCTCGGCCTCGCGGCCGGATCTGCTTGCGCGGCTCGGCGTCGAGCAGCCGGAGAGTTGGCCGGCCGTGCTCTCGCTCGCGCGCCGGGGGGCAGTGGCCATGCCGATGCGCCCGACGGGTGTCTGGGGCGCCTGGCTCAGCCTCTGCGCGAACCGTGGCGCGCCGCCCTTCGCCGCCCATGACGGCCCGGCCTTCGTGGAGGACATCGCCGCCGCCGCGCTCGACGACCTGTCCGCGCTCGCGGCCCTCATGCCGGCCTGGTGCCGCGAGGCCTATCCGGTCGGCCTGCTGAACCGCATGGCCGAGGAGGACACGATCGCCTTCGTGCCGATGACCTACGGCTATTCCACCTACAGCCTGCGCGGCTATGGGCGGCATCGGATCGCCTTCCACCCGCTTCCCTCCGGCACGGGCCACGGGCGAGGCGCGATCCTCGGCGGCGCGGGCATCGGCGTCTCCGCGCGCAGCCGGAACGCCGCGCCGGCCGCGCGGCATGCGGCCTGGCTCACCTCGCCGGACATCCAGTCCACGCTCTACGTCGCCTTCGGAGGCCAGCCGGCGGCGCGCGCCGCATGGCTCGACCCGCGGCACGACGAGCCGACGCTCGGCTTCTTCAGGGCGGTGCGGGAGAGTGCGGAGCATCCCTATGTCCGGCCGAACCGGCCCGGCTTCCACGATTTCCAGAACCGGGCGAGCCGGCTGCTGCACCGCGTGGTGATCGAGGGCGGGGCTGTCCTGCCGGCACTGCGCGAGGTGGCGGCGGCTTGGCACGCCCTGCCGCCGGGCGCGGCTGAATGACCCGGCCAGCCGCGGCATGCCGGCCCGTTCCGGCCATGGGGGGGACCGCGCGGTGAGAGATGGTGGCTGCTTGCGGCTCGACGGGCGGCGTGCGCTCCTCACCGGCGCGAGCCGCGGCATCGGCGCGGCGATCGCGGCCGCGCTCGCCGGCGCGGGTGCGCGCGTGGCCGTCAACGCTGCCGAGGCGCAGGCGGAGGAAACACGCGCGCTGGCCGCCACGCTGCCGGGGGCCGTTGCGGTGCCGCTGGACCTTGGGTCCACCGGCTCCGGCGCACGGCTCGCACATCTGGCGGAGCAGGCGCTGGGCGGCCCGACCGACATCCTCGTCCTCTGCGCCGCGATCCAGGTGGAGGAGGAGTGGCACGCCGCTGAGGCCGCCGACATGGACCTGCAGTGGTCGATCAACCTCCGCGAAGCGCTGACGCTGACGCAGGCGATCGTGCCCGGCATGGCGGAGCGGCGCTGGGGGCGCGTGCTCGGCGTCTCCTCGGTCCAGGCGCTGCGGCCGCATCCGCGCATGATGGTCTATGCGGCGCTGAAGGCCGCGTTGGCCAATGCGCTGCGCAACCTGGCGAAGCAAGTGGCCGCGCAAGGCGTCACCGCCAACCTGATCTCGCCCGGCGCCATCGACACGCCGCGCAATGCCGCCACGCTGGCGGATCCCGCGATGCGCGCCCGTGTGCTGGGCAGGATCCCGGCCGGCCGGCTGGGCACGGCCGAGGACTGCGCCGGCGCCGCCCTGTTCCTCTGCTCCGACGCTGCCGCCTACGTCACCGGGGCCGACATCCCGGTGGACGGCGGCATGGCCCTTTAGACATCAAGGAGAAAGCCACATGGCCGACCACGCCCCCGCACCGCATGAAGTGGACACCCAGGCCCTCCAGAAGGAGGCGCGGCTGATGCGGCTGGAAGCACTGATCGCGGAGCGCGAACACCACGAGATCGTGCCGCTGCCGCGTCCCGACGAGGAGATCCTGGCCCGTTACGAGCGACTCTACACCGGCGCCATCTCCGACGTGCTGCGCGAGCACGTGCTGATGGACCAGGCCATCCCCGGCCATCTGCACTGCCTGCGGCCGGAGCGGACCGTCGCCGGCTTCGCCTTCACGGTGAAGAGCGCGCCCAACACCAAGGTGACAGGCGAGCTCACCTTCCGAACCGGCATGATCGAGAAGATGGGCCGCAACGACTTCGTGGTCTGGGACACATCCGGCGACATCGAGTCGACCGCCTGGGGCGGCGTGATGACGGCGACCGCGGTAGGCCTCGGCGTGCGGGGCGCCATGATCGACGGCGGCATCCGGGACACCGCCCAGATCCTGCAGAAGGACTTCCCGGTGTTCTATCGGTACCGCTCGCCCAACGGCTCTCTGGGGCGGTGCCTGATCTCGCACTACCAGGTGCCGATCCGCATCGGTACCGTCTGGATCCGGCCTGGCGACATCGTCGTGGGCGACATGGACGGCGTGATGGTGGTGCCGCGCGGCCTCGCCATGGCCGTGCTCGAGCGCGCGGAGCAGATCCTGGGCAACGAACGCGAGATCTTCCGCTGGGTCGCCGAGGGCGACAGCGTGCGGCAGATCACCGAGAAGGGTGGCTATTTCTGACCGATTGGTCCCCGGGTCGGCTGCCGCCATTGACGGGTGCGGCCGCCCGGGGGGCGGTCCTTGGACACCGCGACGCGCCGGCGAGCCAGGGCCGTGGCGGTCGCGAAGGGGATGGTGGGCCCGCCATTGTCATTCGACTGATGGGCGGCCTGCCGCCGAGGGCGGAGTGAGGCCCGAGGCTGTTGGCCGGAGAAAGCTGGACCCGCATTGCCCTGACCACAGTCAGGACAATGCTGGTCCAGGGCCCGGTCATCATGCCGCGAGCCTGCCGCCCTTCACCGTCACGCGCGATCCGCTGCGCACCTGCGGGAAGTAGTCCCAGATCGCGAGGTGCTGCACCGCGCGATTGTCCCAGAAAGCGACCGAATGCGGCCGCCACTGGAAGCGGATCTGGAAATCCGGCTTCTCGGCGTGCTCGAACAGGAAGCGCAGGATCGCCTCGCTCTCCTCCTCGCTCACCTCGTTGATGCGGTAGGTGAAGAGGCGATTGACGTAGAGGCCGCGCCGGCCGCTGATGGGATGGCGGGATCACCACCGGGTGGTTCGCGCTGGGGAAGACGCGGCCGGTGTCGTCGATGCCCTCGAGCCGGTTGCGCTTGCGGTAGTTGCGCTCACCGGAATGGAATGCCGTCAGCCCCTCCAGATAGGCCTTCATGCGCGGCGAGAGCGCGTCGTAGGCCGCAGCGAGGCTCGCGAAGAGCGTATCGCCGCCGGTCGGCGGCACAGTGTGCAGATGCAGGATGGAGCCCAGCGGCGGCTCCTGCCGGCAGGAGACGTCGCTGTGCCAGCGCTCGCCCGCGATCATCTTGCTGTCCGCGTCTGCGTGGATCGGCAGGATCTCCGGATGGCCTTCGGGGCCCGGCGTGTTGGGGTGGATGTCGAGCTCGCCGAAATAGCGGCCGAAGCGCTTCTGGCTGTCGTGTTCGAAGCGCTGGTCGCGGAAGAACAGCACGCCGAACTCGCCGAGCGCCGTGTGCAGCTCCTCCACCTGGCGGTTGGTCAGCGGGCGGGTGATGTCGATATCCTCGACCTCCGCGCCGACATGCGGGGAGACGCGGCGCAGCCGCAGTGTTTCATAGGTCACGTGGGTCTCGGTCTTGGGTGGCCTCATGCCGCCTCGCCCAACGAGAGCATCAGGCGGTTGGCCCAGGCGAAGAAGGACGCCGCCTGCACCAGGTCGGCGATGGCGAGGTCGTCCAGCCCCGCCACGCGCAGCCGCGCGACATGGGTCGCGTCGAAGGCGATCGGCGTCGCGGTCAGCGCGGCAGCGGCCGCGACGATGGCATTCCAGCGCTCGCCGAGATCGGCCGCAGGGCCTTCTGCCAGCAGCCGGTCCACATCGGCCTCGCGCTTCGAATAGGTCGCGGCGAGACGGGCATGGACCGAGGCGCAGTAGATGCAGCCATTGACGCGCGAGGCGACGGCGGCGGCGAGTTCCCGCTCCGCGCGCGGCAGGCCGCCATCGGCGTTGAGGAAGATGTCCTTGTCCGTGCGCGTGCGGTGCTCCAGCGCGTCCGGGTCGCGCGCCAGCAGGCGGAAATAGGGCGACTTCGCGCGTGCGGCTTCGATCAGCGCTTCCAGGTGGCGCGGCGTCAACGCGGCCTCGTCGAGCGGCTCGAGCCAGGGCTCCCAGCCGAGCTGCGCGCGGGTGAAGACGTTCGGGCCCGGCCGGGGCGCGTGGGTGTCAGGCATCGGCGTGTCCCTCAGGCGGTCGCCAGCACGCGCAGGCCATGCGCGGCGCGGATCTGGTAGGCGAGGAAGGCGACGAGCTGCGACAGCGTGACGATCGCGTCCGGCGACCAGCCCGCCGCGCGCAGCGCCGCGATCGCCTCGACGGAGGCATCGCGCGGATGCAGCACCAGCAGATGCGCATGCGCGAAGGCCGCGCACAGGCGCGGGCCGAGCGTCTCGGCCAGTGCCGTCGGCAGCGCGAAGCCTGGGCCCTCACGGTCCTCTGCGCTGAGCGGCCCGGCGGGATAGCGGCCATAGGGGCCCTCGGCCACCGTCGCCGCGGCGACCTCCGCGACGGCGTCGGCCAGCCGTGGCGCAACGCCGCGAAGGCGCGCGCCGTATTCGGCGCTGCCCGGCGCGTCGCTGTGCAGCGCGGCGATATAGGCGGCGACCGCCAGCCGCTCGGCCAGCGTCACCTCAGCGGTGTCGGCGGCGGCGAGGAGCGCGTCGTGGCTCGCCTGGCCATGGTCGCGCGTGACGGGGCGGCGGGCGCGCAGCGCGGCGACGGCCTGGCCGGGCGCGAGACGGGCGATGATGTCGGACATGGGGCCTCTCCTCAGGCGACGCGCAGCGCCGGCGCGGCCGGCCGCCAGCCCAGCGCGGGCGCAACCGCGGTTGCGACCAGCTCGATGGAGCGCAGCACAAGCGCATGCGGCGGGTCCACCGAATGGACCTGCACCGCCAGATCCGTCGCGCGGTCCAGCACGCGGTCCGCGCGGAGCGAGGCGAGGACCTCCTCCGGCGTGCCGAGGTGCACGTCCTGCCGGCGGATGATGTCGGCCAGCGGCAGGTCGGGCGGCCCGCCGCGGCCGGTCGCCGCCAGCCGCGCCTGGAAGCGGCGCAGCCCTACCTCCGCATGGCGCAGCGCCTCCGCCCGGCTGTCGGCGACGAAGACGGAGCGCGAAGCGAGGATGCGCGGGGCGACGCCGACAGGCAGCGCGCCGAGATAGGCGTCCACCATCGGGTCCTGGATGTCGGCCAGCGTGGCGTCCGGCTCGTCCGCGGTGCGCGGCTGCGTGCGGGAGAGCAGCAGCCCGGTGCCGAGCCGCCCCGCGGCGCGCGCGCCCTCCACCGAGAAGGTCGCGAACCAGATGCGGTCGAGCAGGCCGGGCCGCGCCGGATAGATCCGATCGCCGCCGGGCAGCGCCTGGCCGCCGAGCGCATCCCGCAGCGTGGCGAGATGCGCCTCGAACACGCTCCGCCGGTCGTCATTCCCGAGGCCGAAGGCGGCGAAGGCGGTGGGGTTGCCGCCCGAGCCGACGCCGAGCTCGAGCCGGCCGCCCGACAGGATGTCGAGGACGGCGGCGTCCTCCGCGACGCGGATCGGCTGCTCCATCGGCAGCGTGACGACGCCGGTGCCGAGTCGGATGCGGCTGGTGCGCGCCGCGACATGGGCGAGGAAGACGAGCGGCGCCGGCAGCCCGCCCTCCGCCTCGTGGAAATGGTGCTGCGCGACCCAGGCCGTGTCGAAGCCGAAGGCCTCGGCGCGCTGGATCTGCTCGGTGGCGCAGCGATACCGCTCGGCCGCGCTGCCCTCGTCGAGCAGGCGGGTGAAGAAGCCTAGGCGGAGCGGCCTGGAAGTGGCCATGGGTGGAACTCTCCTGTGTTCAGGCGGCGCTACGGGCGGCGCCTCCGGGCACCGCGGCGATCAGCGCGCGCGCGTAGTCGGTCCGTGGGTCAGTGAAGACGCGCTCGGCGGGGCCGGCTTCCACTACACGCCCGCCTCGCATGACGGACACGCTGTCCGCCACCAGCCGCACGACGGCAAGGTCATGCGAGACGAAGAGGTAGGTCAGGCCGAGCTCCCGCTGCAACCCGTGCAGCAGATCGAGCACAGCCGCCTGCACGGTGACGTCGAGCGCCGAGACCGCCTCGTCCAGCACCAGCACGCGCGGGCGCAGCACCAGGGCGCGGGCGATCGCGACGCGCTGGCGCTGCCCGCCGGAGAGCGCGGCGGGGCGGCGCGCCAGCAGCTCGCCCGACAGGCCGACGCGCTCCGCCGCCTCCGCCGCGCGCCGGGCGCGCTCGGCGCGGGGGATCGGCTCGAAGTTGCGCAGCGGCTCCTCGATGATGGCGGCGACATCCTGTCGCGGGTCGAGCGAGGCGAAGGGGTTCTGGAAGACCAGCTGCACGTCGCGCCGCAGGCGCCGCAGCGCCTCGCCGCGCAGCGCGGTGACCTCCGTGCCGAACAGCGCGACGCGCCCGGCGGTGGGGCGGAGGAAGCCGGCGACGGCGCGCGCCGTGGTGGTCTTGCCGGAGCCAGATTCGCCGACCAGCGCATGGGTCGTGCCGGCCGCGATCTCGAAGCCGATGTCGCTCACGGCACGGAAGGCGCGTCCATCGGCGCAGGGGTAGTCCTGCACCAGGCCCTCGACGCGGACCGCGATCTCCGCCCCCGGGTGCGGCGCGGGGCGCAGCCGCGGCGTGGCCAGCCCCGGCGCGTCGCGCAGCAGCTGCGCGGCATAGGCGCTGCGCGGTGCGGCCAGCACCTGGCGCACCGGCCCTTCCTCCTGCACGCGGCCGTCGCGGAGCACCACCACGCGGTCGGCACGGTCGGCTGCGATACCGAGGTCGTGGGTGACGAGCAGCATCGCCGTCCCATCCTCCCGCCGCAGCTCGTCGAGCAGGTCCAGCACCTCGCGCTGCACCGTCACGTCGAGCGCGCTGGTCGGCTCGTCCGCGATGACCAGGCCGGGGCGCAGCGCCACCGCGATCGCGATCAGCACGCGCTGGCGCATCCCGCCGGAGAGCTCGTGCGGATACTGCCGTGCGCGCAGCGCCGCCGGCGCCAGGCCAACGCGCTCGAGCAGCGCGAGGGTGCGGGCGCGCAGCCTCTCGCGGTCGCGTTCGCCGTGCAGCTGGAGGATCTCGGCCACCTGCGCGCCGATTGTGCGGACCGGGTTGAGCGAGGTGGTCGGGTCCTGCGGCACCAGGCTCATCCGCGCGCCGCGCAGCGGCGCAAGACGGCGTTCGGGCCAGGCCGTGATGTCGGCGCCGTCGAAGTGGACCGTGCCGGACTCGATCGCGCCGCCAGGCGGTAGCAGGCCGATGACGGCCTGCGCAGTGGTGGTCTTGCCCGAGCCGGATTCGCCGACCAGGGCTACGACCTCGCCCGGTGCGATGCGCAGCGACAGGCCGTGCAGCACGCGCCGCGCGCCGTAGCGGATAACGAGGTCCTCCACCTCCAGAACCGGGACGCCGGTGCCGAGCGTGGCGGGCGCGGGCAGCGGGAAGCGTGCAAGGTTCATGACCGGGTCCCCCCGAGGCTGCGGCCGACGCGCTCGGTCGAGACGACGACGAGCAGGATGACGAGGCCGGGCGCCGCGGCGAGCCAGGGCGCGCGGCCGAGGAAGTCGCGCCCCTCGGCGACCAGCAGCCCCCATTCCGGCGTCGGCGGCGGCGCGCCGTAGCCGAGGAACCCGAGCGTCGAGAGCGCGAGGATCGCCGAGCCGAATTGCAGCGCCGCCAGGGCAAGGACGGAGGTCAGCGCGTTCGGCAGCACGTGGCGGACCAGCACCGCGCCGAAGCGACCGCCCGATCCGAAGGCGGCCTCCACGTAGTCGGCACGGCGCACGCGCAGCACCTCGGACCGAGCCAGGCGGGCGAAATGCGCGACCGAGACCAGGCCCACCGCGATCGCCGCATTCAGCGTGCCGAAGCCGAGCAGGATGATGACCGAGAGCGAGAGCAGCAGCCCGGGGATGGCGAGCGCGGTGTCCACCGCACGCATCAGCACGGCGTCCACCAAGCCGCCCGCCGCGCCCGCCAGCAGGCCGACGAGCGTGCCGAGCGCGAGGCCGACGCCGACGGCGAGCGCCGCGCCCAGCAACGATTCCCGCGCGCCGTAGACCACGCGGGCGAAGCCGTCGCGCCCCAGCCCGTCGGTGCCGAGCAGGTGGTCCGCGCCCGGCGGCAGCAGTTGCGCGCCGGGCGTGCCGACGACGGGGCTGTAGGCGGTGAAGAGGCCCGGCGCCACCGCCCAGGCGAGGACTGTCGCCAGCACCGCCCAGGCCAGCACAAGCCCGACCGGCACGCGCCGGCGCGGCAGGGCGGGCGCGGCCGCCAGCGTCGCGACGTCGCTCATGCCGCCTGCACTCCGCGTGCGCCGAGCCGTGGATCGAGCAGCGGATGCAGCAGGTCCACCAGCAGGGATACGAGCACGAAGCCCAGCGCCGAGATCACCACCACCGCCTGCAGCACCGCGACGTCCTGGTTCGCGACCGCCTGCTGCGTGAGCCCGCCGAGGCCGCCGAGGCCGAACACCGCCTCGGTGACCACGGCGCCGCCCAGCAGCTCGCCGAACAGCACGCCGCCCATGGTGGCGGCCGGCGGCAGCGCGACGCGCGCAGCGTGGCGGCGCAGCACCCAGCCCTGCCGCGCGCCCTTGGCGCGCGCGACCGCCACGAAGGGCTCGGCCATGGCAGCGTCGAGGTTGCGGATCAGCACGCCGGCGATCGGCGCCGAGATCGGGATGGACAGCGCCACCACCGGCAGCAGCAGCTCCTCCCACGGCTCCGGCGCGATGATCGAGACCCAGCCGAGCGTGAAGGAGAAGACCTGGATCAGCATGATGCCGAGCCAGAAGACAGGCACCGCGACGAAGACCGAGGGCGCGGAGCGCGCGGCGGCACGCACCCAGCCGAAGCCCTCGACCTGGCTGAGCGCGGCGAGGATCGCCGCCAGCACGCAGGCCAGCAGGAAGGCGAGGCCGGCGAGGAGGAGCGTGGAGGGCAGGTTCTCCGCGATCAGCCGCGCCACCGGCACGCCCGAGCGGATGGAGTACCCGAACTCGCCCGAGAGGAAGTTGCCGAGCGTGTGCAGGTATTGCTGCCACAGCGGCGCATCGGCGCCGTAGGCGATGCGGATGTCCGCAACCTGCTCCGGCGTCAGGCCCATGTCGGTGCCGAGGAACTTGATCAGCACGGCATCGCCCGGCAGGGCCTGCAGCAGCGCGAAGGCCACCGTGAAGGCGGCCAGCAGCACCACCAGCCCCTGTCCGGCGCGGACGGCGATGCTCTGCATCATCGCGCCGCCAGCCAGGCGCCGTAGAAATGCGGCCGCCCGACCGCCTCGAAACCCAGCCCGCGCAGGCGCGGCGCAGCGGCGAAGACCTGCGGCTCCTCGAACAGCGGCACGACATAGGCCTGGTCGAGGATGTAGCGCTGGACGTCGGCCGTCAGCGCAAGCCGCTTCTCGGCGTCGGGTTCGGAGGCGATGGCGTCGAGCAGGGTGTTCAAACGGTCGTCGCGGAAGGACTGCACGCGCTGGCTGACGCCGCCCTGCTGCAGCAGCACGTTGCGCGTCAGCGGGTGGTAGTTGCTGCGGATCACGTCGGGATCGGCGCGCCCGACCATGGCTGGCGAGACCGGCGTGCGCACGGGGTCGAGGCTGTCCTGCACGCGGCTGCCGAGGTCGCCGGCCAGCACGTTCAGCCGCACGCCGACCCGCGCCCATTGCTGCGCGACGAGCTGCAGCGTGTCCTTGTTGCGGGGCTGCGGCGGGCTCTCATAGGCGGTGAGAACGAGTGGCCGCCCGTCCTTCTGCCGGATCCCATCCGCGCCGCGCGTCCAGCCCGCCTCGTCCAGCAGCTGGTTGGCGAGCGCCAGGTCGAAGCGCAGCTGCTCCGCGAGGTTGACGTAGCCCCTGGCGGTGGAGGCGATGACGGAAGTCGCGACGGGGTAGTTGGCGGAGAACAGCGTGTCCACGACCTCCCGCGCATTGGTCGCGTGCAGCAGCGCGCGACGGACGCGCAGATCGGCGACCAGCGGGTTGTCGGGTCGGAAGGCGATGGAGTTGTTCACGCCGCGCGTCGACGGCGCGAAGAGCTGGAAGCCGCGGGCGGCGACCTGCGCCTCGTCATAGGCCTGGATCTGGCGGATGACATGCGCCTGGCCGGCCTGCAGCGCGCCGATGCGCACGCTGTCCTCGGGCGTGACGATGATCCGGATGGAATCGAGCAGCGCGCGGCCCTGGTGCGGGTGGTTGCGCGGGCCCCAGGCATAGTCCGCCCGCGCGTTCAGCGTGAGCTCCCGCCCCAGCACCTGGCGCCCCACCACGAAGGGGCCCGAGCCGATGATGCGCGTCGCGTCCCCAAGCTGGTCGAAGGGCACCGCCAGCGTGCGCGCCGCCACCAGCCCGGAGCCGATGACGGAGGTGCCCTGCAGGAAGCCGGGCGAGGGCCGGCTGAAGACGAAGCGCACCGTCAGCGGGTCCACCACCTCGGACCGCACGTAGTTCACGATCACCTCGGAGACCGGCAGGCGGAGATCGCGGTTGCCGAGGCCGAAGGCGTCGAAGTTGCGTGCCACGGCCGCGGCATCGAGCGGCGTGCCGTCGGAGAAGGTGACGCCGGGGCGCAGGCGGAAGACGTATTCAGTGGCGTCGGCGTTGACCGTCCAGCTCTCGGCGATCCAGGGCTCGACCTCGAGCGTCTGCGGGTTCTGCCAGGTGAGCCGGTCGAGGATCTGATTGAGCACGCCGCCATTCGGATAGAAGCCGCCGGCCGGCGGGTAGAGCTGGGTGTAGGTCTGCTGCTCCAGGTAGATCAGCGCGCCGCCACGCGTGGGGGCGGCGGTCTGCGCCAGGGCGGCGCCGGGCAGGGCGAGGGCGCCGAGCCCGGCGAGGAGCGGGCGGCGGCCAGTGGTGCGGGTCATGGTGGATCTCCGGCTAATGGAAGGCGGACGCGATGGAGGGGCATAGGAAATGCTCCATGCGTCGACACGCCTTCGGGCGGCGACGCGTCCTGCGCGCGCTAGCCGGGCGTAGAGAAAAATCTTCCACGGTGGCGTAGAATTTCAGGGTCATAGGGGGATATATTCTACGAATGTCGGCAGGAGTCCAGTGGGATGATGCGGTGCACAAGCGTGGAATGCGCACAAACGCTGCCTGACGGCGCGGCGCGATCCGCTGTTCCTCGCGTGCTGCTCGCCGCGCGGCTTCGCGGCCGACGAGATCCCGCAGGCCGAGCTGCTGCGATCCTCGAGGCGTGTCGCTGGGCGTCCTCCTGCTGCAACAGCCGGCATAACGCCCTTGCCGGTCATGAAGCCGCCTTCGCCCTCATGAGGAGAAATCATCGGCGCTCGGGCATTCGCGCACCACGATGACGGAATCGGCGGTGCTAGCCTGGGCCACCCGTTCCGGCCAGGAGAGGTCCCATGAGCGATGCCGCGCAGACACCGCCGCAAGCCGCCATCGTCGCCGCCGAAGCACCTGCGCGCGCCAAGCCGAGCAACTACCCGGAGCCCTTTGCCGCGCGCGTGGCAGGCCGCGTGAAGCGCCCGCTCGGCGACATCTTCGGCCTGCGGAACTTCGGTGTGAACCTCACCCTGCTGCGGCCCGGCGCGGCGTCGGCCGTGCACCACGTCCACAGCAGGCAGGACGAGTTCATCTACGTGCTCGAGGGCGAGCCGACGCTGTTCACCGATGCGGGGCAGACGCGGCTGCGGCCCGGCATGGTCGCGGGGTTCCCGGCGAATGGCACCGCGCACCACCTGGAGAACCGGACGGAGCGCGACTGCGTCATCCTGGAGATCGGCGACCGCACCGCGGGCGACGAGGGACGCTACCCCGACGACGACCTCAAGGCCGTGCTGGGAGAGGATGGCCGGTGGCGTTTCACCAGGAAGGACGGAACGCCCTATCCGGCGTGACGCTCCCAGCCCCTCCTCGCCACCAGGAAGGACACAGACCTTGATCCCGACATCGCAGGCCGACGCGACGACCCAGGCCGAAAGACGTGCGGCGCTGATCCCGGCCGTGCAGCGCTACTTCGACCTGATGTACGATTCCGACACGTCGGCGTTCGACACCGTCGTCGCGCCGACCGTCCAGCTGCACGGCTATCGCAACGGCCGGTTCGTCATGTGGTCGGCTTCGATGTACAAGGAGATCCTGCAGGAGAGGCGGTCGCCGAAGTCGCTCGACGCGGCACGCCGGGACGAGATCCTGCTGATGGATTTCACGTCCGACGCCATGGCATTTGTGAAGGTGCGCCTGAGGATCGCCGCCCAGGAGTTCGTGGATTATCTGACCTGGCATCGCATCGATTCGAAATGGCTCATCACGTCGAAGGGCTTCGATCTCGAAGCTGGCGCCGCATCGACGCAGGCGTGACGACGCGGCTCCTCGCCCGGCCCGGCGACGTCGGCAGAGGCTTTCGCAGGGACTGAGGTGCGCGTCGGAATGCTGTGGTGGTGTGGCGCAACGCCCATGCCCGTCGGACCGAGGACCCGATGACCGAGGACGGGCCGCCACCGGCCGATCTCCCGGCTGATGCGGGATACGGCTTCCGCCCGGCGGGCGCCGCATGACGCAGGCAGCGCGCGAGCCCATCACCTTCTGGTTCGACTTCGGCTCGCCCTATGCGTGGCTCGCCTCGACCCAGGTGGAAGCGGTGGCGCAGCGTTGCGGCCGCCCCGTGCGATGGCGCGCCATCCTGCTCGGGGTCATCTTCCGCAGCACCGGCATGGTCCCGCTCGGGCAGCAGCCGCTGCGCGGCGACTATGCCCGGCGAGACGTTGCGAGACTTGCGCGGCGCGCAGGGCTGCCCTTTGCGACGCCAAGCCCGGCGCCCGGTACCTCCGTGGCCCTCGGCAGGGTGTTCCACGCAATCGCGCTGCGTGATCACTCCCTTGCCGCGCGGTTCGCTCGCGAGGCCTTCATGGCGGCCTTCGCACGCGGCGAGGTGCTCGGCGATGCCGATCCGGCCCGGGCTTTTGCGGCGCGTCTTGGCCCGGTCGCCGAAGCGGCGGCGGCCGACGCGCTGTCGCCGGCTGCGCGCGCGGCGCTGCGCGACGCGACGGATGAGGCGCTGGCGCAGGGTGTCTTCGGCGCGCCGTTCTTCACGGTGGACGGCGAAGCCTTCTGGGGCCAGGACCGGCTCGCGACGCTTGAAGCCTGGCTGCGCGAAGGCCCGTGGTAGGGCGGCAGCGTCGATCTCTTCATCGGCGCTGAACGACGCTCATCTGCGGAAGCGCGCCTTGCGCGAAATCCCCAGCAGCTGAAGCGGCTTAGCGCGGCCGGACAACGCTTTCGGCGCTGCGGGACGGCAGATGGCTCCGCATCCGAGCAGTCGCTAGCGTCGTGCCGCGATGCCCGGAGAACAGCGATGATCCTGGTCGGCCCTTACGACTCGCCTTTCGTGCGACGCGTCGCGGTCGCGCTCAACATCCTCGGCTTGCGGTATGACCACCATCCCTGGTCGGCCTTCGGCGATGCCGAGCGCGTCGCCCTGCTCAACCCGCTCCGGCGCGTGCCGGCGCTGGTACTGGATGGCGGCGAGGTGCTTATCGACAGCACGGCGATCCTGGACCATCTGGACGAGATCGCCGGCGAGGCCCGCCTGATCGCGTCTGGCGGTCCGCAGCGCCGCACCGCCTTGCGCGTCTGCGCCATCGCGACCGGCCTTTGCGACAAGATGGTCAGCCTGCTGTACGAGCAGCTCAGGCATGACACGGTCTTCGATGCCTGGACGGCGCGCTGCCGCTTCCAGATCGAGGCCGCGATCCCGGCGCTCGAGACGGCCCGGGCGGAATGTGAGACGCCATTCTGGTTCGGACCGACGCCCGGCCATGCGGACATCGCCGTCACCTGCGCGCTTCGGTTCCTGGCGGAGGCGCATCCGCGGCTGGATGTACCGGCCCGGCGTCCGCGGCTGGCGAGCCACGCCGCCGCCTGCGAGGCGATGCCGGCCTTCGCCGCGGCCGTGCAACCCTTCACCCTGCCGCGGACAGCGACTGTTGTGCGGGGCTAGCGCCGCCTGCCTGAGCGGGCGGCGCGATCACCGGTCAGGCC
Organism: Falsiroseomonas sp. HW251; assembly: GCF_050563545.1. Taxonomy (NCBI): domain Bacteria; kingdom Pseudomonadati; phylum Pseudomonadota; class Alphaproteobacteria; order Acetobacterales; family Roseomonadaceae; genus Falsiroseomonas; species Falsiroseomonas sp. HW251. Next base: position 212,713 of record NZ_JBNXUM010000006.1, on the reverse strand, counting down.
ACCGGCGTCGTGCTCCCCAGCTGCTCGCGCAGCCAGGTCGCAAGCAACCTCCCCTCGCGCTGCCGCAGCAGGCCCGGGCGGGTCACGAGCCAATAGGCGGTGCCGCCCTCCACCGGCTCGTCAAGCGCCCGCACGCGGCCAGCCGCGATGTCGTCCGCGCAGACCGGCAGCCTCGCCAGGGCGAGGCCCAGGCCCTGCGCAGCCGCGTTCAGCGCAAGCTGCACCGTGTCGAAGCGGAGTCCGCGCGACGGATCGGGCGCCGGCAGGCCGCGCAACGCCGCCCAGGCCGCCCAATCCTCGGCAGCGACCATGACATGAATGGCAGGCAGGCGCGCCAGTGCTTCAGCCAGCGACAGCCGGCAATCCGGCGCGGCCACCGGCAGCAGGCCGACCGGCGCCAGGCGGTGCCACTCCGCCGGCCCGACGGGCGCGCCGGCCATGCGGATCGCGAAGTCGAAGCGCCCGTCGCCGAGTTCCACATGCTCGCGCTCCGTGGAGATGGCGAGGTCGAGAGAAGGGTGCCGCCGCCGGAGGTCGGGCAGCCGCGGGAGCAGCCATCCCGTCGCGAAGGTCGGTGCCACGCTGCCCGTCAACCGGCGTCCTGCCCGCGGTTCCGTCAGCGTGTCCATGCAACGCGATAGTCCCTCGAAGGCGCGGGTCGCTTCGGCGAGCAGCTTCTCGCCGGCGGGCGTGAGCCGCATGCCGCGCTGGTCCCGGTGGAACAGCGGCACCCCGAGCGAATCTTCCAGCGTTCGAACGCCGTGGCTGACGGCGCTCGGCGTCACGCCCAGTTCGGCGGCCGCCGCGGTGAAGCCGCCGCAGCGGCCAGCCGCCTCGAAGACACGCAGGCCTGCAAGGGGTGGCAGACGGTGCGCCATGATCCAGTGACCTCCTTCGCCATTCGGCATCCAACCGCACCGGTCTTCCACCAGCAGGTCAGCATGGCTGTCATGTCATGCGGGCGCCGGTCGGGCGTGCGGCGGGGCGGTTCGGTCGAGCAGGCGCGCGATGATGACGCCTCACAGGGGTTGAGGAGTTCGCGTTCGCCCGATGCGGTCGGTCGCCCCACGCTGAGGGCATGGACTCGATCGCCGCCGCCCCTCGCACCGATGACCGCAGGCCGCTCGAGGGCGCATCCCGCATCCTCGCGGTCTGGATCGAACGCGTGACGCAGCGGCGCAGGCTCGCGAGGTTGTCCGATGCATCGCTGAAGGACATCGGCATCAGCCGTTGCGACGCGCTGCGCGAGGCGTCGAAGCCGTTCTGGCGCAGCTAGGAGGTCGTCATGGCGAACAAGTCCGCGTCGCTCGGGCTCGCGGGTTCGGCCGCACCGGACCCAATGACCAGAATCGATGGGAGCCCGATCCAACCGGCAGCCGTACCCTCGCGCCTTGGCCTGTCGGTGCGTGCCGTCATGCACGCAGCCTTCGGACGGGTGGCGACGCTCCTGCATCTGTGGAGACGCCGCCTTGCCGAGTCCAGCGAACTGAGATCCCTGTCCGACCAGGAGCTGCGGGACTTCGGCATCAACCGCTACGAGGCCGAGCACGCAGCAAGGCAGGCATTCTGGAGGGATTACCGCGGTGGCATCTGACGGCGTGCGCGGACCTCCCCTTCGCACGGCCAGGCACGTATCCGTCGGCACCGAAGGTATCGTCTTCCCGCCGCATGCTTCGCGGAGCCCCGGGCGAGGTCTCGTCGCGCTGCTCGCAGCCGCCTGCGGCCTCTCCGTCGCCTGCATCACCTTTGCCGAACCGCTGCTCGACAGCATCGCCGACGAGTTCGGGATCAGCCACGCCGCCGCCGGAGCGGTCACCACGGTGACGCAGCTGGGCTACGGCCTGGGACTTCTGTTCCTGGTGCCGCTCGGTGACCTCGTGGACCGCAGGAAGCTCATCATCGGCCAGACGCTGCTCGCCTCGACGGCCTTGCTGGCCGTCGCAACGGCGGAAACGGTCGCCGTCGGTCTTGCGGCCTTCGCCGCGGTCGGGCTGCTCGCCGTCGTCACGCAGGTTCTGGTGGCCCACGCGGCGCTCCTGGCCGCACCGGCGAGCCGCGGCCGGGTGGTCGGCGCCGTCACCAGCGGGGTCATCACCGGGATCCTCCTCGCCCGGGGCGTGTCGGGCACGCTTGCCGATCTGCTGGGCTGGCGCGCCGTCTACCTCGTCGCGAGCGGGGCGATGTTCGCGGTCGCGATGGTCCTGCTGGCCTTCGTGCCGGCCGGGCCGCGGCCGTCGAGGCCGCTGAGCTACGGGCAACTCCTCCGGTCGCTCGCGACGCTGTTCGTCGAGATGCCCATTCTTCGCGTGCGGGCGGCGCTCGCCTCCCTGATCTTCGCGGCCAACGCCATTCTCTGGACGCCGCTCGTCCTGCCTCTCATGCGGGAGCCCCTGTCACTGACCCGGACGGAGATCGGATGGTTCGGCCTGGCAGGCGCGGCCGGGGCCATCGGCGCCACGCTCGCGGGCCGGCTCGCGGATACCGGCCGCGCCCAGCAGACAACCGCGGCGGGTCTCATCCTGATGATCCTGGCCTGGATCCCAATCAGCCTGATGTACACGTCGCTGTGGCTTCTGGCCCTCGGCGCTGTCGCCGTCTCTTTCGGCCTGCAGGCCGTGCACGTGTCGAGCCAGAGCCTCATCTACATGACCCGTCCCGAGGCGCGCAGCCGCCTCGTTGCGGGATACATGATCTTCTACTCCGTCGGCAGCGCGCTTGGTGCCGGCATTTCCACCCAGATCTACGTGCGCGCCGGATGGCCCGGCGTCTGCCTTGCCGGCTTCGCGGTGAGCGTGTCGGCCGCCCTGTTTTGGTGGCTGACAAGGAACGCAACGGCCGGGGTGGCGGAGCCGCGACGCTGAGAAGAAGCCGCCGGCCGGCATGGATTGCGCCGCGACGATGCCGCGCTCCTCCAGAAGGAGCGCCGGTACGCCCGGCACGCAGCGCAGGCTCAGCGCCCCGCGAATTGCGGTGGCCGCTTCTCGACGAAGGCGGTGACCCCCTCGATGGCATCCCGCGTTGGCACGATGGCCGCGAAGGACGCCTCCTCGATGGCGAGTCCGCTCTCGATCGCCGCGTCCTGGCCGCGATGGATCGCCGATAGCGCCGCGGAGACGGTGAGCGGCGGCTTGGATGCGATCTCGCGCGCGAGCCCGAGCGCCGTCGGCATGAGTGCCTCGTCCGGCACTACCCGGTTGACGAGTCCGAGCTGAAGCGCCTCGTCGGCGCCGAAGCGGCGGCCCGTGAGGATCAGCTCCGTCGCGGCCTTGCGACCGATGTTGCGCGGCAGCCGCTGCGTTCCCCCGAAGGTCGGGATGATGCCGATGTTGATTTCGGCCTTCGAGAACACCGCCGAGGCTGCGGCGACCGCGATGTGCGTGGCCTCGACAAGTTCGCAGCCGCCGCCGAAGGCAAGGCCGTTCACGGCGGCGATGACCGGCTTTGCGAAGGCCTCGACCCGCGCCGTCAGCTGCTGCCCCGGCCGCAGGAAATGCGCGACCGCCTCGCGCGCCCCCCGCCGCATGTGCGGCAGGAAGCCCTTGATGTCCGCGCCGGCGCTGAAGGCGCGGCCACTTCCAGTGATCACGATGGCCCGCACCTCCGCATCGAGCTCGAAGGCATCGAGAGCATCCATGAGCCCGCCGATCAGCTCGTTGCTCAGCGCATTCAGGGCATCGGGCCGCGCGAGCCTGACGATGGCGACGGGGCCGTCGCGATCGAGGCGGAGCGGCTCGGTCGGGGTCCTTGGATCTGGCGTCATGCTGTCCTCCTCGTCCTGCCGACGACAAGCGGCATGCCTCGACGGTCTCCGGATGGCGTGCGCCCGAACAGCGAGAACTCCTCACGGCGGCTGAAGCCGCCTCATGGCGTGCGGCCGTGGCGATCCGTCGTGAACGGCGCTCAAGACCCGCGCACCGTTCTCACTCGCGGCGCCCGGCCGGCGCGGGCACCCTCTTTTCGAAACGGAGCGCCGCCTGTTGCGGCGCCTCGAACCTCGGAAGGACCTTGCCGATGAGCACCGTGCCGGCGCGCGCCGACATGATGCCGCACGCGACGGAATGGGTCGCGGCCTCGAACCGGCGCGACCTGGAACGCTGTGGGACGGCAAGACAGGCGCGTCTCGACACGCTCGAGTTCACGTGCCTCGACCTGGTGTGCGGCGTGCAGGCGCAGTCGCTGCACCACCGCGCCCGTCTCGGCGCCACGATCGTCAGGCCCTGCGGGCTGTTCCGGTTCGAGCGCAGGCGGAAGGTCTGCGTCGAGGCGCTCCACGGTGACGCCGATGCTAACAGCGTGTCATTCGAGACAGTGGCCGATGGCGTGCCGGGATAGCGCCGCGGAGCCCACCCTTGGGCTTCTGTCCTTCGCGTTCCGGATCCTGCGCGCAGGCGATCACGACCTTTGCTGGCGCTGCCGCCGGGAAGGGCCCGCCGGTGAGACGATGCTTGCGCGCCTGATCCGCCTTCGGCGCGACCGCGTGCATGTCGCCGCGCTGGAACCCCGCCTGCTGCGCGACGTCGGCCTCGATCCTGTGGCGGGTGGCGGCGAACGCGCCCCGCGCCATCTCGATTTCGCCCTCTGGACAGGGCTGCACCGATGACGCTCCGCCTGCTCGGCAAGGCTTCCTCGATCAACGTCCGAAAGGTCCTGTGGACCTGCGAGGAGACCGGTCGCGCCCATGCCCGCGAGGACTGGGGCACCCGCTTCGCGTCCGCGCCGACGCCCGGGCCCTATGTCGTGGGCGAGGCGTTCACCCTTGCCGACATCTCGAGGCCCAGCATGCCTTCCGCCGCCATGACGGCAACGGGATCCCGTGACCGCAGTGGAAGCGCGATCGGAGCGGGCGCCGCGCTATGGAGATGAGCGTGCCTTGCGGCCCATGAGGAGAACTCGGTTCCCAGGCACGGCTGCGGAACCGAACGTGGCGGGCAGGTGCAGGAAGCGGAAGCCGGTGACGAATGTGAAGGGAAGCCCCGGCCTCTGGCGCATCGTGCTGGTCGCGGCCGCCGTGATGTCCGTCTCCATGGGGCTCCGGCAATGCTTCGGGCTGTTCCTCGCCCCCAGCACCGCCGCGCTCGGCGCCTCCGCCGCGGCGTTCGGCTTTGCGGTGGCGTTGCACAACCTTGTCTGGGGCCTTTCCCAGCCCTTCGTGGGCGCGCTGGGCGACCGCTTCGGGGCTCGGCCCGTCCTTCTCTGCTGCGGGTTGCTTTACGTGGCGGGACTCCTCCTCTTCGCGGTCTCGGGCAGCCGGTTCGTGGCGCTCGACATCGGGATCGGCCTGTTGACGGGGCTCGGCATCGCGGGCACCGGCTTCGGCGTGCTCCTCGGCGCCGTGTCGCGCGCCGCGCCGCCCGAGCGCCGCGGATGGCTCGTCGGGCTGGTATCCGGCGCGGGCTCCGCGGGCGTCCTGGTGCTGGCGCCGCTCGGCGAAGCGCTCATTGCCCAGGCCGGATGGCGTGAGGCGGCGCTGGCCTTCGCCGGGATCTGCGTCGCGATGGTCGCGCTCTCCCTCCTGCTCGGGAAGGTGCCGGCACAGGGTTCGACCAGGCAGGAGGCCGGACCGGCGCTGGGCGCGTGGGGCGCGGCGCGAATGGCGATGGGCCATCCCGGCTTTGTCGCGATGTCGGTCGCCTTCTTCGCGTGCGGCTTCCAACTGATGTTCATCACCACCCATCTCCCTCGCTTCCTGGGGCTGTGCGGCCTCGCACCCTCGGTGGGCGCCTCGGCGCTCGCGGTCATCGGGGTATGCAACGCCATCGGCTCCTATGCCTTTGGATTGCTGGGGCAGCGATACAGCCCGAAGCGGCTGCTGGCCGGCATCTACGCGACGCGCACGGCGGCAATCGTCCTCTATCTCGCGACCCCGGTGACCGAGCCCAGCACGCTGGTCTTCGCCGCGGTGATGGGCGCGACCTGGCTCGGCGTCGTGCCGCTCGTCTCCGCTCTCATCGGCAGGCTGTTCGGGCTTGCGAATTTCAGCCTGCTCTTCGGCCTGGCCTTCGTGTGCCACCAGCTCGGTGGCTTCGCCGGGGCGTGGCTGGGCGGGATCGTGCTTGACGCGACGGGGGGCTACGACGCCGCCTGGTGGGCGCTCGTCGGCGTCGGCGCTGCCGCGGCGCTCCTGCAATGGCCGATGGACGACCGGCCGCGCAGCGCTGACAGCCGCCCGCAGGCAGCGGCCGCGTGAGTGCCGCGGGGAAGGAAGCGGTGCACGGCCTCGACCGGCTTCCCATCCAGCGGCTCGCCGCCTTTTCTTCAGGTGGATCGGGCGGCAACCCCGCAGGCGTCGTGCTGCTCGAGGCACTGCCGCCATCCCATGAGATGCAGGCCGTGGCGGCGCGGATCGGGTATTCGGAGACCGTCTTCGGCGCGCCCGAGCAGGATGGCTGGCGCGTCCGCTACTTCGCACCGGAAGCCGAGGTCGCGTTCTGCGGCCATGCCACCATCGCGCTGGGTGCTGCCCTGGCGGCCCGCCTGGGCGCGCAGGTCTTTCGCCTCCGCCTCAACGACGCGGCTATCACGGTGGACGGATGGGAACGGGGCGGCACCATGTTGGCGGCCCTGGTGTCGCCGCGGGCGACGAGCCGCCCTGCCTCGCCCGAGCTGACGGAGGATGCGCTGCGCCTGTTCTCGCTCGACGCCGCCGACCTCGACCCGAGGATCCCACCTGCCGTGACGGATGCGGGCGCCCCGCACCTCGTCCTTGCGCTGCGGGAGCGTGAAAGGCTGGCGGCCCTGACCTACGATTTCGATGCCGGCCGCGCGCTGGCGCTGCGCGCGGCGATCTGCACCTTCAACATCGTGCAGGCCGAGGGAAGCCGGCGCTTCCACGCCCGCAACCCCTTCCCCTACGGCGGCGTGTACGAGGACCCGGCGACGGGGGCAGCCGCGGCGGCGCTGGGCGGCTACCTCCGTCGCATCGGCTGGCCGCATGGCGGCGGCATCGAGGTGCTGCAGGGCGAGGACATGGGCCAGCCATCGCGCCTGCACGTCGCGATTGGCCCAAACCAAGCGCAAGGGGTTCGCGTTTCCGGAGAGGTCAGATGGCTGGCGGAGCCGGACGCAGCATGAGCGGCGCGCATGCATCGGTACAGGCCGTCGTCGTCCGGCCCGCCACGCCGGCCGATGCGGCGCGCGTCGAAGCGTTGCTGGTGGCTTCCTACTCCTCTCTGTTGCGGACGAGCCATGAACCGTCGCTTCTGGCGCAGGCGCTGCCGTACATGGTCCGCCCGCAGGCAAGTCTGCTCGGCAGCGGAACCTGGTATCTGGCTGAGGACGGAGGCGGTGCCGGGCCACCGCTAGGCTGCGGCGGCTGGACCGTGGCGGCACCCGGCGGCGGAGCCGCCACGCCGCATCTCGCGCATCTGCGGCACTTCGCGACCCGTCCCGACATGACGCGCCGAGGCGTCGGCTCCCGCATCCTCGCGCGCTGCGTCGCCGATGCCACGGCGCACGGCATCGAGGTCTTCGAGTGCCTGGCCACTCTCGCCGCGGAACCATTCTATGCGCGCCTCGGCTTCGACCGCGTCGAGGCCGCGTCCGTCATGCTGGGCAATGCCGTCGATTTCCCCGTGGTCCGCATGCGCCTGCGTCTCGGCGCTTTCGGGGCGGGATAGCGGCCGCGACGCTGCGGACCCGACAGCCCGATCTTGGATGGCGGATACCCGCTCGTAAAGGAGCCGACCGTGCCAGCCTATGTCCACGTCAACCTGCGTATCCTGGATCAGGCCAGCCTCGCCGAGCGCTTCGGCGTCAGCGTCCAGCCGCTCGGAGACGGCAGCGTGGCGGTGGCGCTGCGCGTGGAGCGCGAGGTGCCGCTACCGGCTGCTTGCCCGACCGTGGTCGCCCCCGCGGGGTCATCCAGTATCGCGCCTGGAACGCGATCGCGCGGCCCAGCGCGCGATGGTGGAGCGTGCTGCAGCGTAGCTGCCAGGGCGCCAACGCCTGTCGGTGCCCAGGGGGCGAAGGATGGCCTACGGCAGCCTTGATTCATGCTCTCTATAAAGATATCTTTATGTGGCGTTGGTCCTGCGCGAGCGGGTGAAAAGGGAAGTCCGTGCGGGCGGGGAAGCCCCCAAAGTCGGACGCTGCCCCAGCAACTGTCGGCGGGAAGCCGCCGGCCCGAGCTCCTCCGGCAGGGGCGCCACTGCGCGGAAGCGCGGGAAGGCAGGGCCGGTGGCGAGGGGCGCAAGCCCGGCACCCGTGAGCCAGGAGACCTGCCCACGCCGTGCACCCCGCCAGCCGGGGGCGCGCCACCCCAACGGCCGGGCTGGGTGTCCCGGGCGACGGAGACCGCCTGCGATGACCATCGCCGCCAATCTCGGCTACCCGCGCATCGGACCGCGGCGCGAGCTGAAATCCGCCCTCGAAGCCTTCTGGGCCGGCACCACCGCCGAGGCGGACCTGCACGCCACCGCCGCCGCGCTGCGCGCCGGCGCCCGCGCCGTCCAGCAGGGCTGCGGGATCAGCCATCTCCCCTCGGCCGATTTCGCGCTCTACGACCACGTGCTGGAGACCGCCTGCGCCTTTGGGCTGATCCCGCCTGGCTACGGCTGGTCCGGCGACGGCCCTGCCTCGCTCGCCACGGTGTTCGCCCTGGCCCGCGGCGCGCGCGGCAGCGCGGCGGAGCGTGCCGCCGGCATCCCGGCCGGCGCCGTGGCGCTCGAGATGACCAAGTGGTTCGACACCAACTACCACTACATGGTGCCGCGCCTATCGGCGGCGATGCGCCCGCGGCTGCTGGACAACCGCTGGGTCCGCGCGCTGCGCGAGGGGCTTCAGCACGGCACGCGCACCCGGCCCGTGCTGCTCGGCCCGGTCTCGCTGCTGCTGCTGTCGAAAGCCGAGGACGGCTCGCGCCCGCTCGACCTCTTGCCGGCGCTGCTGCCCGCCTATGCCGATGCGCTGCGCTTCCTGGCCGAGGCCGGCGCCGTCTGGGTGCAGGTCGACGAGCCCTGCCTGGTTACCGACCTGCCGCCCGGCGCCGTGGAGGCCTACCGCACCGCCTTCCGCGCGCTCGCGGATGCCGCGCCCGGGCTGCACCTGCTGCTGGCCACCTACTTCGAAGGGCTGCGCGACAACCTCGGCCTGGCCGCGTCGCTGCCGGTCGCCGGACTTCACCTGGACCTGGCGCGCGCGCCGGACCAGCTCGATGCGGCGCTGCTGGCGCTGCCGCGCGACCGCTGGCTCTCCCTGGGCGTGGTGGATGGCCGCAATGTCTGGCGCACCGACCTGCGCGCCGCGCTGGCGCAGCTTCGCACGGCCGAGGTGGCGGGCTTCGGCCGGCGGCTCATGGTCGCCCCCTCCTGCTCGCTGCTGCATGTGCCGCACAGCCTGGCGATGGAGACGGCGCTGGACCCCGCGCTGAAGCGCCGCCTTGCCTTCGCGACCGAGAAGCTGAAGGAGGTCGCGACCCTGGCCCGCGCGCTGGACGAGGGCGAGAGGGCCGTCGCCGCCGTCTTCGAGGAGAGCGACCGCGCACTGGCCGAAGAGCGCGCCGATGCGCGGCTGAACGATCCCGCGGTGGCCACGCGCCTCGCCGCCGCGACGCCGGCGATGGAGCAGCGGCGCAGCCCCTATCCACGGCGTGCCGAGGCGCAGGCGGCGCGGCTCGGCCTGCCCGAGCTGCCGGTGACCTCGATCGGCTCCTGGCCACAGACCGACGAGGTGCGCAAGCTGCGCGCCCGCCTCGCCCGCGGCGAGTTCGACCAGGCGCGATACGACGCCGAGATGCGGCGGCTGACGGCGGAGGCCGTGCGCTGGCAGGAGGAGATCGGTGTGGACGTGCCCGTCCACGGCGAGTTCGAGCGCAATGACATGGTCAAGTATTTCGCCGAGCGGCTCGCCGGCTACGCCTTCACCCGGCATGGCTGGGTGCAGAGCTATGGCAGCCGCTGTGTCGCGCCCCCCATCATCTGGGCCGACGTGTCGCGCCCGGCGCCGATGACCGTGCGCTGGTCCGCCTATGCCCAATCGCTCACGAACAAGCCGATGAAGGGCATGCTGACAGGGCCGGTGACCATGCTCCAATGGTCCTTCGAGCGGACCGACATCCCGCGCGAGACGGTGTGCCGGCAGATCGCGCTGGCGATCCGCGACGAGGTGTCGGATCTGGAGGCCGCGGGCATCCCCATCGTGCAGATCGACGAGCCCGCCTTCCGCGAGGGCCTCCCGCTGCGTCAGGCCGATCGCGCGGACTACCTGCGCTGGGCGGTCGCCTGCTTCCGGCTTTCGGCCAGCGTCGTGCGCGATGAGACGCAGATCCACACCCACATGTGCTACAGTGAATTCAACGACATCATGGAGAGCGTCGCGGCGATGGACGCCGACGTGATCTCCATCGAGACGGCGCGCAGCGACATGGACCTGCTGGAGGCCTTCGCCGTCTTCGATTACCCGAACGAGATCGGGCCGGGGGTCTGGGATATCCACTCGCCGCGCGTACCCTCGACAGAGGAGATGATCCGGCTGGCGGCGCGCGCTGCACGGCGCATCCCGCGGCGGCGGCTCTGGCTCAACCCGGATTGCGGATGCAAGACGCGCGGCTGGGCAGAGGTGAAGCCGGCGATGGCGAACCTCGTGGCGGCGGCGCGGCGCTTGCGCGCCGAGGCGGTCTGACAGCGCCCGTGCCCCGCTCCGGCGGGGCACGGGTTCCGCGCTTGCCGCCCTCCCATGTAGCGAAAGCCCTGCTTCACCCCACCACATGCTTCGGGAAGGGCCGACCGTACCACGCTGGTGGGACCGGACGGGTCGGTGACCCGCGCAGGCCCGTCGAGCCGCGTCGCGGAACAGGCTTGCGCGGCAGACTGCCGGCGACGCCCCCCGGCGGCGATGCCGCGACGGACCGCGCGCCGCAAGGCCGCGTCGCGGCCCGATCCCGTCGGGACCGGATGGCCGGTCACGCCGCGGCGTCACGCCGAGTGCATGCCTCCGCACGACGCCGCGCCGGGTCAGATCACGTCGAGGTTCAACGGCAGCAGGACATTGTCGATGGCCTGGATCGCCCCGTTCGACGCCAGCACATTCCCGCCGCCCTCGAACCGCACGATGTAGCCTGGCTCCTCGTCGCGGATGCGATTGCCGTTGAACGCCAGCTCCGGCCCGAGCAGCGTCTCCGCGCTGCCCTCTTCCCGCAGCTGCTGGCGCGAGAAGCGGCCGTCGAGCACGTGGTAGGAGAGGATGTCCGTCAGCAGCGGCAGCGGGTCGCCGCCGCCGAGGCCGGTCAGCGCCTGCGCGATCGCGCCGAACGCCCCCGCCTCGTCAGCGCCGACATATCCCAGTCGCTGGGCAAGCCGGATGAAGGCGGCATCGGTCGGTGCCAGAAGCGTCAGGCTCGCGGTCGCGTCCGAGAGCGCCGCATCGAGGCTGGTGAGGCCGAGTGCCGCGTTCAGCAGGTCGAAATCGTGGCGGTTGGAGTCGAAGCCCTCGCCGGAAGCTTCCAGCCGGCCGGCGATCGTCGGCAGCGTGGTGCCGGGTCCCACTTGCGGCACGTCGAGCGGCAGCAGGACGCGGTCGATCGCCTGCACCACGCCGTTCGCCGCCGGCAGGTCCGCGCGGTTCGCGATGATCCTGGCATTCGGCAGCGAGGGGTCGAGGTCGATCAGCTGCTGGCCGAAGGGCGCGATGGCCTCCCCCGACAGGGTCGTTACGCTCTGCGACGCGGCGATCGCGGCGGCGGTCAGCGTGCCGCTGGCGACGTGGTAGGTGAGGATCTCCGTCAGCAGTGGGATCGGGTTGCCGTCGGGCGACAGGCCGGTCAGCGCTGTCACGATCGCATCGAAGGCGCCCTGCTCGCCGCGACCGCGGAAACCGAGGTCGCGCGCGAGGCGGATGAAGGCCTCGTCGGTCGGCGCGAAGAGCGTCAGGTCGAGCGCGGTATCGTCCAGCGTCGCCGTCAGCCCCGCGGCGCCGAGCGCGGCGTTCAGGATGTCGAAATCCTGGCGGTTGCCGTCGAAGCCGATGCCGGAGGCAGCGAGCTGGTCGGCGATGCTGCCGCCGAGCCCGAGCCCTGCCAGGTCGAGGTCCAAGGGCAGCAGCACCCGGTCGATCGCCTGGACGGCGCCGTTCGACGCCTCGATGTCGGTCCCGCCGGGCACGAAGCGCGGATCGCGCAGCCCGGGCTCGGCGTCCACCACCGTGCCGCCGCGCACGACGAAGGACGCGCCGTTCAACGTGGCGACGCTTCCCTCCGCCTGCAGCTGCGCAATGTCCAGCCGCTCCGGCACGACGTGATAGGTGAGCACCTGGGTGAGCAGCGGGATCGGGTTGCCGTCGGGCGCAAGGCTGGTGAGCGTGGCGACGATCGCGTCATAGGCCGCGGCCTCGTCGCTGCCGGTGAAGCCGAAGGCGCGGGCGAGCTCGACGAAGGCGGCGTCGGTCGGCGCCAGCACGGTGAGGTCCGCCGTCGGGTCCGACAGGGCGCTGGTCAGGCCAGCATCCTGCACGGCGCGCAGCAGCACGTCGAAATCCGTGACGTCGCTGTCGAAGCCGGTGCCGGAAGCGGCGACGATGCCGGCGATGCTGGGCGGTGTCGGCAGGCCGTCCGAGTTGCCGGGCAGGTCGATGGGGAGGAGGACCTCGTTGATCGCCAGGATGTTGCCGTTGCCGGTGCGGATCGTCGGGCCCACCAGGCGCGCATCGGCCGCGTCGGGGTCGCCGTCCTGCAATGCGCCGGCGAAGGGGCGAAGGGTGGCGCCGTCGAGCAGCGTCGGCACCTCCGTCCTGCTGCCGACGGCGCCCTTGCCCAGCGCCTCCGGCACGACGTGGTAGAGCAGGACGTTGGTCAGCAGCGGGATCGGGTTGCCGTCCGGCGCGAGCCCGGTGAGCGCCGATACGATGGCATCGAAGGCGCCCTGCTCGCCGCGACCGGTGAAGCCGAGGCTGCGCGCGAGCGAGATGAAGGCCGCGTCGGTCGGGGCGAGCAGCGTCAGCGACGCCGCGGGGTCGGCAAGCGCCGCGTCAAGCCCGGTGGCGCGGAGGGCGGCATTGAGGATGTCGAAGTCGCCGCGGTTCGTGTCGAAGCCGTGGCCGCTCGAAGCGAGCTGGCTGGCGATGGTGCCGGTCGGGGTGCTCATTCGGGTCTCCCGGAGGTTGTTGGGCGCCGGCGGGGAAGGGCCAGCACGTGGGCAAATATCCCACCTCTCCGGTCGTTGTCGCGGAGAAACTGCGTCGGGCTCTGATCACGGAGCCGTCATATGGACACTTTTTTCCCACAATCAGCGGGGATGGTCAGCACCCCGCCTCCTTCAACCCCTTGTGGACAAGGCGCGGCCTGCGCATACTTCCCACGCGTGCCCAGCAACCCCGAGAGCGACACACCCCCGCCCGCGCCGCTGCCCGCCGCGCTGAAGGTGCTTCTCCGGCCGCTCGTACGGCTGATGGTGGCGCATGGGGTGACGCTGCCGACCATGGTCGGCATGCTGAAGGAGCTCTACGTCGAGGTCGCCGCGCGCCATTTCCGCCTTGGCGGCCGCGAAGCCTCGGACAGCCGCGTCAGCCTGCTCACGGGCGTCCACCGCAAGGATGTCCGCGCGATCCGGGAGAGGGCGCGGCCCGTCTCCCTTCCGCGGGGCGGCGGGCTGGGTGCGACCGTCCTGGGGCGATGGCTCGGTGATCCCGCGCTGGCCAGGCCTGGTGGGCGCCCTCTGCCGATCAGCCGCGCCCGTTTCGACGAGCTGGTCGCCAGCGTTTCCACCGACGTCCGTCCGCGCACCGTGCTCGACGAGTTGCTGCGCCTCGGCTTGGTCGCCTGGGACGAGACGGCGGACGAGCTTCGGCTGCTGGCCGATGCCTATGTCCCGACCGCTGTCCAGGCCGGCGCCGCAGGCGAGGAGGCGCTGCGCTTCTTCCGCGACAACCTGCACGACCACATCGCCGCAGCGACCGCCAACCTCCTTGCTGGCCCGGGAGAGCGCCGGTTCCTCGAACGGGCCGTGTTCTACAACCGTCTTCGCGCGGAGGATGTGGAGCGTCTGGAGCAGGAGGCGCGCACCCTCGGTCTCGCGGCGCTGCGGCACCTGAACAGCCTGGCGCTGGAACGGCAGCAGGCCGCGCGCGGGGCGCCGGAGGCGACGGAGCGGTTCCGCTTCGGCATCTTCTTCTTTCGCGAGACGTCGCCCGGGGAGGCGCCGCCCGATACCCCTGGGGAGACCCGATGACCCGCCGTCGCGACGCGCTCCGCGCCATCCCAGCCCTCACCCTGCTGGCGGCCGGCTGCGCCCCGGTCGCGCGCCGCTTCGCCGGTGGCGATGAAGAGGGTGGCATCGGCGGCACCGGCATCTTCGGCACGGTGACGGCCCTCGGTAGCCTGCAGGTGAACGGGCTGCTGGTCGAGACGGGTGCCGGCACGCGGATCGAGACGCTCACCGGCGGCCCCGTGCTGCCGGGCGACACGGTGGCGGTGGAGGCGGCGCGCGCGGAAGGCCGGCTGGTCGCGCGGGGCGTCACGGCGTTCCACCCCGTCATGGGGCCGATCGGGGCGCTGCCGGACAGCGGGCTCTCGGTGCTCGGCACCTCGGTCGCCGTCGAGCCCGGCGTGCCGGTGCGGGCGGCCGATGGCAGCGTGCTGCCGGCCGCGGTCCTGCGGCCGGGCCAGATGGTGGCGGTCAGCGGCTTGTGGCGCGGCGATTCGGTGGTGGCGACCGCCCTTCGCCTGGTGGAGCCGGCCTCGGGCGCTGTCTTGCGCGGCCAGCTTCGTCGGCGCGGCCTGGCCTGGCAGGTCGGCGGGACGCAGCTGCTGTTCCGCGGCCTAATGCCCAACCTGCCGGAGGAGGGCTTCGTGACGGTCCGCGGCGCGGCGCGGCCGGAGGGGCTTGTCGTGGAAAGCCTGGAGGAGCAGCCGCTGATGGTCTTCTCACGCCGGATCGACGCCCTCTCGGTCGAGGGCTTCGGCGCCGTCAACCGCGGCGCGCCCGGCTTTCACCTCGCCGGCTTCGGCCTCCCGCTCGACCCGACCAGCCCTGCCGTGCCACCGCCAGGCGAGCGGTGGCTCCTCCTCGGCCAGCGTGGAGCCACCTTCCGGGTCGCCGAGGGCCTGGCGCTGCCGGCGGACCCGGCGCGCCGCGCGGCGCTGCTGGAAGGGCCGGAAGCGTCGGCGTTGATCCGGCGCTGGCTTGCCGCCGCCTGACGCCGCAGGCGTGGTCGCGCCGACCATGCCGGCGCGCCGCCATCCCCGCTCTCGTCGACGGGCGCCGACAACGGCAACGCGCGGCTTCGCTGCCGCGGGCTTCCGTAGCGGGTGGCGACTTAGCGCCCTCCTTCAAGCAGGACCGAGATCCGGTCGACCAGTGCATGCGTGTCGATGGGCTTGCGGAGAAGCGAGAAGCTGCCGCTGATTGCACCGCCAACGGCGAGCTCGGCCATGTCGGTGGCGAACCCCGTCAGCAGGATCGCCGGCAGTCCTGGTCGGCGGCGCTGCGTTTCCCGGATCAATGCCACTCCGTCCATGCGGGGCATCGAGAGATCGGAAACGAGGACGTCGACGGTTGTGCCGGCATCCAGCAGCTCCAGGGCCTCCGGCCCGGAGCCGACGGATACGGTGCCGAAGCCCGCCGCGGCGAGACTCTCCACGGTGATCTCCCGGACCAGCGCCTCGTCATCGACGACCATCACGCACGCGCGCCGCGGGCTATTCGCCGGGAGTGCCTCGTTTCCCCAGCCGGGTGCAACAGGCGACCCGACCAGGTCTGCGACCGGAAACCAGAGCCGAACGGTGGTGCCGGCGCCGGCCGCGCTCTCTATCGCCAGGGCGCCGCCCGACTGCTCCGCGAAGCCGCGCGCCATGGCAAGGCCGAGTCCCGTGCCCTTTCCCAGCGCCTTCGTCGTGAAGAACGGCTCTCCGACGCGCGCCAGCGTGAGCGCATCCATGCCCTCGCCGGTGTCCGAAACGGAGAGGCGCACATAGGCGCCGGGCCGCAGTGCCGGCGGGTGCGCCACCGCGACGGCATCCGCCTTCACCATCTCGGCCACCGCCGAGAGCGTGATCGTACCGCGTCCCGCCATGGCGTCGCGCGCATTCGTGGCGAGGTTGATGAGCACCGTCTCCAGCTGCCCCTTGTCTGCCAGCATCGGCGGCACGTAGGGGGGCAGCTGCACGCGCACCTCGAGCCCGCCGCCGAGCGTGTGCGCGAGGATCTCACGCATGCCGGTGAGGAGGTCCGCGACATCCACGGGCTCCGCGCGGATGTCGCCGCGGCGCGCAAAGGACAGCAGGCGGCGCGTGATCGCAGCGCCGCGCGCCGCGGCATCCGCAACCATGCCTGCCAGGCGCTGAACACGCGAGGAGTCGGCCGACTGTCCCTGGATCAGCCGAGCACCGCCCTGCACGGCTTGCAGGACGTTGTTGAAGTCATGCGCGATGCCTCCGGCGAGCTGGCCGAGTGCTTCCACCCGCCGCACCTGCGACAGGCGGGCCTGCACCTCCTCCCGCGCCGCGACTTCCCGCGCGACCCGCGCCTCAAGCTCCTCGTTCCACTGCCGCAGCGCGGACTCGCTCGCGCGCAGCTCTGCCTCCGTCCGCCAGCGCGCGATGGCGATGCCCGCGAGCGACGTGGCGGTTTCGACGAGCCCGGGATCCCTGGGCGTCGGATCCCCAGGCCTCGGAAAGTAGATCGCGAAGACGCCGAGCACGCGGCCATCCGGACCGCAGATCGGCGTGGACCGGACCGCTCGCAAGCCGCAGGACAGCATCAGCTTCCGCCATGCCGCGCTGTAGCGGTCCTCCCTCGCGATGTCGGGCACGACGACGGCGCGACCCTCATGCGCCGCCTCACCGCAACTGCCGAGGTAGGGGGGCGTGCTTGCCACGCCGTCTAGCGCCACATGGAAAGCCTCGGGCAGCGAAGGGCCGCCACCGCGGCGGAAGTGGGCGCCGTCTTCCGAGACGACGAGGACACCGCAGCGGACATCAGGCTCGCGCGCCTCGATCAGCAGCATCAGGGCATCGAGCGTGTCACCCAGCGGTGCGCCGGAGGCGACCATTTCCGCGATCCGCGCCTGGCTGCGCGCCTGCTCCTCCGCCGCCCGCCGCTCCGTCACGTCGATGCAGGTGCCGATCCATTCCAGGACGGCCCCGGTCTCGTCACGCACCGGCACGCCGCGTGCGACCACCCGTCGCCACGCCCCGTCAGCCCGCCGCAGATCGTACTCCACTTCATAGGTCGTCCCACTCGCGACCGCTCCGCGCCAAGCCTCCGCCACGGCGCGGCGATCGGCGGACCAGATCGCATCCATCCAGCCGACGCCGAGCGTCGCCGCGGTGTCCTGCCCCGTGTAGCGCTCCCAGTGGGGGATTGGCTCGTCGACTTCCCCGGCAGCACTCATCCGCCAGACCACCTGGGCCGAGGCTTCGAGGAACGAACGGTAGCGTGTCTCGCTTCGGCGGAGCGCCGTCTCGCTCGCGCGCAGGGCACTCTCCGCACGCACGCGATCGGTCACGTCGTAGCCGCCGACGAAGATTCCCGCGACCCGCCCCGCGTCGTCGCGCACGGGCTCGAACAGGAGATCGACCGAGCGCTCGCCATCGGGGCGATCCAGACTGACCGGCATGGCTCGCGCCGCGAAGGGCTCGCCGGTGCGGTAGACCTTGTCGAGCAGTTCGTAGATGCCCTGATCGGCGATCTCGGGAAACACCTCGCGCACGGTGCGGCCGATGAACTCCCGCTGGCCCGCGATCTCGACATAGGCTTCGTTGACGTACTGGTAGCGGTGCTCGGGACCGCTCAGCAGGGCGACAAAGCCCGGCATCTGGCGCAGCATCAGCCGCTGCCGCTCACGCTCGGTCGCCGCCTGGCGACCTGCCATCGCTGTCGCGGTGGTCTCGGAGCAGGCGCAGAACACGCCTTCGACGCGACCGCTGTCGCCGCGCACGGGTGTGTAGGAAAACGCGAAGTGCGCCTCCTCGGGATAGCCATTGCGGTGCAGCACGAACGCGATGTCGTCCATGTGCGTCGCCTCGCCGGCGAAGGCGCGCTCCAGGATCGGGCCGGCCTCGTCGATGATGTCGAACCAGACCGTGGCGAAGGGCGCGCCCATTGCGGCGGGGTGCCGCGCGCCGCAGATCGCGGAGTAGGCGTCGTTGTAGAGCATGGTGCGGGTCGCGCCCCACGCAACGAACATCGGCTGCCGGGACCCGAGCATGACTGATATCAAGGTCTTCAACGGACCCGGCCAGGATTTCGGTGGCCCGAGCGGGGTGGCCGCCCAGTCGACCCCACGCATGACCTCGCCCGTGGCACCGCCGCCCGACATGAACCCAGGCGGGCGCAAGACCGGAGCTCGACGAACGGCCCTCCTAGCCCTGTGCGTGCCGGGTTGGGTCGCGGCAGAGGGCCGCGAGGAAGCAAGGCGATGCATGGCGGTCGATCTAACATGTCCGCGAGCGGCCAATGCCTGAAATCGGCGTATGAATGCGGCTTACACTCACTACAAACCGGCGCGGTACAAACCGGCGCGGTTATCAGAGCGCGTACAAGATCAACTTTACGTAGAGCCAGCAAGCCAGCGCCATCCACGGCTTGCGCATCGACCATCGTTGTAGAGTAAAAGAGGCGCTGGCGCGCCACTGTCGACCGACCCGCCAGCGCGACCGTAACGTCCATGAACGCGAGCGCCGGACCAGAACGGGGAACATGCGCCTGACGATATCAGCGCCGTCCCGCAAGTCTCGTGGCCGCCCCGCGCAACGCCGTGCAGCAGTGGCGGCGCCCTCCGCGATCAACGTGCACAGAACGACCCTTCCACGGAATCCGTCCGATGCAGCCGAACGCTGACCTTATTGCCCCGCCCAATGGCGCCGGGGCCCATCTGCACGCGAACGGCGCCGGCGCAGACCCCGACCTGCAGCTCACCGACCTTCTGAGCGCCTTGCAGGCGGTGCGCGTCGGCGACTTCTCCGTCCGGCTGCCCGGCGACAAGACCGGCATTGCGGGCAAGGTCGCGGACGCCTTCAACGAGATCGTCGCCGCCAACCAGCGCATGGCGCAGCAGCTCGAGCAGGTCGGCCATGTCGTCGGGCGGGAAGGCGAGACCGGCAAGCGCGTGCGCTTCGGCTCCTCCGATGGTGCCTGGGGCGAGATGGAAGCCTCGGTCAATACGCTGATCGACGATCTGCTCTGGCCGACGGCGGCGGTGACGCGCGCCGTGACGGCGGTGGCGAAGGGAGACCTGCTGCAGAGCGTGCCCCTGGAGGTCGGAGGGCGTCCGCTGAAGGGCGAGTTCCTCCGTTCCGCCTCCATCGTGAACACGATGATCGAGCAGCTCGGCGTCTTCACCTCTGAAGTGACGCGCGTCGCGCGGGAGGTCGGTACGGACGGCAAGCTCGGCGGCCAGGCGCAGGTGCGCGAGGTCACGGGCGTCTGGAAGGACCTGACGGAATCCGTCAACTCCATGGCATCCAACCTTACGGCCCAGGTACGCAACATCGCGGAGGTCACGATCGCCGTCGCCAACGGCGACCTGTCGAAGAAGATTACCGTGGACGTGCGGGGCGAGATCCTGCAGCTGAAGGAAGCCATCAACACGATGGTGGACCAGCTCCGCTCCTTCGCCTCCGAAGTCACGCGCGTCGCGAAGGAAGTGGGCACGGAAGGCAAGCTCGGCGGCCAGGCGCTGGTGCCTGGCGTCGCGGGCACCTGGAAGGACCTGACGGATTCCGTCAACGCGATGTGCGGCAACCTCACGGCGCAGGTCCGCAACATCGCCCAGGTCACGACGGCGGTCGCGCGCGGCGACCTCAGCCGCAAGATCACGGTGGACGTCCGCGGCGAGATCCTGGAGCTCAAGGACACCATCAACACGATGGTCGATCAGCTGAACGGCTTCGCCTCGGAGGTCACGCGCGTCGCGCGCGAGGTCGGCACGGACGGACGGCTCGGCGGCCAGGCGCAGGTGCCTGGCGTCGCCGGCACCTGGAAGGACCTGACCGACAGCGTGAACTCGATGGCCGGCAACCTGACGGCGCAGGTGCGCAACATCGCGGAGGTCGCGACGGCCATCGCCGGCGGCGACCTCAGCCGCAAGATCACCGTCAACGTCTCAGGCGAGATCCTTCAGCTCAAGGAAACCATGAACACCATGGTGGACCAGCTGAACGCCTTCGCCGGCGAGGTGACGCGCGTCGCGCGCGAGGTCGGCACGGATGGACGGCTCGGCGGCCAGGCCAACGTGCTCGGCGTCGCCGGCACCTGGAAAGACCTTACGGAGTCGGTGAACTCCATGGCGTCCAACCTGACGGCGCAGGTGCGCAACATCGCCGAGGTCTCGACCGCCATCGCCAACGGCGACCTCTCGAAGAAGATCACCGTCGATGTGCGCGGCGAAATTCTTCAGCTGAAGGAGACCATCAATACGACGGTGGACCAGCTGAACGCCTTCGCCTCCGAAGTGACGCGCGTCGCGCGCGAAGTCGGCACGGAAGGCAAGCTTGGCGGCCAGGCACAGGTGAAGGGCGTCGCCGGCACCTGGAAGGACTTGACGGACAGCGTCAATTCGATGGCCTCGAACCTCACAGGTCAGGTCCGAAACATCGCGGAGGTCGCGACAGCGGTCGCGCGTGGCGACCTGTCGAAGAAGATCACCGTGAACGTCTCCGGCGAGATCCTGCAGCTGAAGGAGACCATCAACACGATGGTCGACCAGCTCAACGCCTTCGCCGGCGAGGTGACGCGCGTGGCGCGCGAAGTCGGCACCGATGGGCGTCTCGGCGGGCAAGCCGCGGTGCCGGGCGTGGCTGGCACATGGAAGGACCTGACGGAGTCCGTGAACTCCATGGCGTCCAACCTTACAGGCCAGGTCCGCAACATCGCCGAGGTCGCGACCGCCATCGCGAATGGCGACCTCAGCCGGAAGATCACCGTCGACGTGCGCGGCGAGATCCTTCAGCTGAAGGAAACGCTGAACACGATGGTGGACCAGCTCAACCGCTTCGCCGGCGAGGTGACGCGCGTCGCGCGCGAGGTCGGCACCGAGGGCCGCCTAGGCGGCCAGGCGAATGTGCCGGGCGTTGCCGGCACCTGGAAGGACCTGACGGACAACGTCAATTCGATGGCCGGCAACCTGACCGGCCAGGTCCGCAACATCGCCGAGGTCACGACCGCCGTGGCGCGCGGCGATCTCAGCCGCAAGATCACCGTCGACGTGAAGGGGGAAATCCTCGAGCTGAAGAACACCATCAACACGATGGTGGACCAGCTCAATGCGTTCGCCGGCGAGGTGACCCGCGTCGCGCGTGAGGTGGGGACGGAAGGCAAGCTCGGCGGCCAGGCCGTCGTGCCCGGTGTCGCCGGGACCTGGAAGGACCTGACGGACAACGTCAACTTCATGGCGTCGAACCTGACAGGCCAGGTCCGCAACATCGCCGAGGTCGCCACCGCCATTGCCGGCGGCGACCTTTCCAAGAAGATCACCGTGGACGTGCGCGGCGAGATCCTGCAGCTCAAGGAGACCATCAACACGATGGTCGAGCAGCTTCGCTCCTTCGCCGGCGAGGTGACGCGCGTCGCGCGCGAGGTCGGCACGGAAGGACGCCTCGGCGGCCAGGCCGTGGTGCCCGGCGTGGCCGGGACCTGGAAGGACCTGACGGACAACGTCAACCTGCTGGCCGGCAACCTCACGACCCAGGTCCGCAACATCGCCGAGGTCACGACAGCCGTTGCGCGCGGCGACCTCAGCCGCAAGATCACCGTCGACGTGAAGGGTGAGATCCTGGAGCTCAAGAACACCATCAACACGATGGTGGATCAGCTCAACGCCTTCGCCTCGGAGGTGACGCGCGTCGCGCGCGAAGTCGGCACCGAAGGCAAGCTCGGGGGTCAGGCGCTGGTGCCGGGCGTGGCCGGCACCTGGAAGGACCTGACCGACACCGTGAACTTCATGGCGTCGAACCTGACGGAGCAGGTGCGCGGCATCGTCAAGGTGGTGACTGCCGTCGCGAACGGCGACCTCAAGCAGAAGCTCACCGTGAACTCGAAGGGCGAGGTCGCCGCCCTGGCCGAGACCATCAACAACATGACCGACACGCTCGCCACCTTTGCCGATCAGGTGACGACGGTGGCGCGCGAGGTTGGCGTCGAAGGCCGCCTCGGCGGCCAGGCGAATGTGCCGGGTGCGGCCGGCACCTGGAAGGACCTGACCGGCAACGTGAACCTGCTGGCGGCCAACCTGACGACGCAGGTGCGCGCCATCGCGGAGGTCGCGACCGCGGTGACGAAGGGCGACCTGACCCGGTCGATCCAGGTCGACGCCCGCGGCGAGGTCGCGGAGCTCAAGGACAACATCAACACGATGATCGACAATCTGCGGCTCACCACGGACCGCAACACGGAGCAGGACTGGCTGAAGACGAACCTGGCGCGCTTCACCAGCATGCTGCAGGGCCAGCGCGACCTCGCCACGGTCGGGCGCATGCTGCTGTCGGAGCTCGCGCCACTGGTCAACGCCCAACAGGGCGTGATCTACCAGATTGAGACCGACCCGCTGCCGGGCCTGCGGCTGCTCTCGGCCTATGCCGATGACGAGGTGCCGGGTCATCCCGCCCGTCTGCGCATCGGGGAAGGGCTGGTGGGCCAGTGCGCCGCGGATGCGAGGCGTATGGTGATCACCGAAGTGCCGTCCGAGGTCGTCCCCATCCGCTCCGCAATGTTCCGTGCCGCTCCGCGCAGCGTCATCGTCCTGCCGGTGCTCTTCGAGGGCCAGGTTAAGGCGGTGATCGAGCTTGCCTCGCTGGGATCCTTCACGGGGCTGCAGATGTCCTTCCTGGAGCAGCTGACCGCCAGCATCGGCATCGTGCTGAACTCCATCGAGGCAACGATGCAGACCGAGGGCCTGCTGACGCAGTCGCAGCAGCTCGCCGGCGAGCTGCAGGCCCAGCAACGTGAGCTTCAGCAGACCAACGAGCAGCTGGAGCAGAAGGCGCAGCAGCTGGCCGAGCGCAACGTGGAAGTGGAACGCAAGAACCAGGAAATCGAGCAGGCCCGCCGCGCTCTGGAGGAAAAGGCGACCGAGCTCGCGCTCACCTCGAAGTACAAGTCCGAGTTCCTGGCGAACATGTCGCACGAGCTGCGCACGCCGCTGAACTCCATCCTGATCCTCGGCCAGCAGCTCGCCGACAACGCGGACGGCAACCTTTCGAACCGGCAGGTGGAGTTCGCGCGCACCATCCACGGCGCGGGCACCGACCTGCTGAACCTCATCAGCGACATCCTCGACCTCTCGAAGATCGAATCCGGGACCGTCTCGGTGGACGCCGAAGAGATCTACTTCGCCAACCTGCTCGACATGGTCGCGCGCCCCTTCCGCCACGAGGCGGAGAGCCGCGGCCTTTCCTTCGACGTCCAGCTCGACAACAGGCTGGGCCGCAGCATGATCACCGACTCGAAGCGCCTGCAGCAGGTGCTGAAGAACCTGCTATCCAATGCCTTCAAGTTCACGGAGAGCGGCCGCGTGAAGCTGGCGGTCACCGCGGTCACGGAGGGTTGGAGCCCCGAGCATCCCGTCCTGCGCCACGCCCCGACCGCCGTCGCCTTCGAGGTGACGGACACCGGTATCGGCATCCCGCCGGAGAAGCAGAAGATCATTTTCGAGGCCTTCCAGCAGGCCGACGCCTCGACCAGCCGCAAATATGGCGGTACCGGCCTCGGCCTGGCGATCAGCCGAGAGCTGGCGAATCTGCTTGGCGGCGAGATCCAGCTGCGCAGCGCGCCGAACGTTGGCAGCACCTTCACGCTGTTCCTGCCCCTCAAATACGCCGGCGCGTCGGCCGCCACACTCGTCCCGCCGCCCGCGGCGCCACAGACCGAAATGCGCAGCCTCGGCAACCGGCTGCTGACCGAGCGCCCGCTCGAGATCGTGCCGGACGACCGCGAGGCGATCGCGCCGGGCGACAGCACGATCCTGATCGTGGAGGACGATCCGCACTATGCGCGCGTCGTGGCCGACCTCGCGCGGGACAGCGGCTTCAAGGTGCTGGTGTCGGCGCGCGGGGCGGATGCGCTGGCGCTGGCCCGGGAATACCGCCCGACCGCGATCTCGCTCGACGTCTTCCTGCCCGACATGCTCGGCTGGACCGTGCTCAGCCAACTCAAGCAGGATCCGGATACGCGTCACATCCCCGTGCAGATCGTGACGCTCGAGGAGGATTGGCGGCACGGCCTGGCACGCGGCGCCTTCGCCTTCGTCACGAAGCCTACCACTACCCAGGGGCTCGTCAGCGCGCTTGCGCGCATCAAGGCCTTCGCGGAGCCGCGCCGCAAGCGGCTGCTTGTCGTGGAGGACAACCCCGCCGAGCAACTCAGCATCGCCGAGCTGCTGGGGCACGACGACGTGGACATCTCCATCGTCGCCACCGGCGCGGAGGCATTGGAGGCGTTGCTGCGCGACCCCGCGGACTGCATGGTGCTCGACCTGCGCCTGCCCGACATGTCTGGTTTCGAGGTACTTGAGAGGATTGCGGCGGAGCAATCCCTGCGCGACCTGCCGGTCGTGGTGTTCACGGGCCGGGAACTGTCGCCGGAGGAAGATGCACGCCTGCACAGCGTCGCCCGCAGCGTCGTCGTGAAGGGCGTTGAGTCGCCGGAGCGCCTGCTGGACGAGACGGCGCTTTTCCTGCACCGCGTCGTCTCGAATCTGCCGCCGGAGAAGCAACGCATGCTCGAGCGGCTGCACAGCTCCGACGAAGACCTGATCGGCCGGACCGTGCTGCTGGTGGACGACGACGCGCGCAACATCTTCGCGCTTTCGAGCGTCCTCGAGCGGCGCGGAATGCGGGTGTTGACCGCGACCACCGGTAGCGAGGCGATCAACCTGATCGAATCGGTCGCGAGCGTCGCAATCGTGCTGATGGACATCATGATGCCCGGCATGGACGGCTACGAGACGATGCAGGTGATCCGGGCCAACCCGCGCTTCCGGCGCCTGCCGATCGTGGCGCTCACCGCCAAGGCCATGAAAGGCGATCGCGAGAAGTGCCTGGAGGCTGGCGCCTCCGATTACCTGGCCAAGCCGGTCAACACGGAGCAGCTTCTCTCCGCTCTGCGCATGTGGCTGCACCGTTAGGGTGGGAAGGGTGCATCCCGTGAGCCCGGAAGAGCCGGTCAACATCCTGCTCGTCGACGACCAGCCGGCGAAGCTGCTCAGCTACGAAGCGATCCTCAGCGAGCTTGGCGAGAACCTGATCCGCGCCGGCTCGGCGCGGGCGGCACTGGAGTACCTGCTGCGCACTGACGTCGCCGTCATCCTGATCGACGTGGTGATGCCCGATCTCGACGGCTTCGAGCTCGCGACGATGATCCGCGAGCATCCACGCTTCGAGCGGACGGCGATCATTTTCGTCTCCGCGGTCCATATGACGGATCTCGACCGGCTTCGCGGTTATGAGGTCGGGGCAGTGGACTATCTGCAGGTGCCGGTCGTGCCGGACCTCCTGCGTGCGAAGGTGCGCGTTTTCGTCGAGCTCTACCGCAAGACGCGCCAGCTCGAGCGGCTGAACCAGGAGCTCGAGCAGCGCGTGGCGGAACGCACCGCGGAACTCGAGGCCTCCACGGCCAGGTTGCGCGAAAGCGAGCAGCGCCGCAGCCTTGCGCTCGCGGCCGGCCGCATGGGGTCCTGGGAGTGGGACCTGGAGGCCGGCGTACAGACCTGGGACGAGGGCCAGCACCGGATCTTCGGCGTCGAGCCCGGCAGTTTCGTGCCGCGTCAGGATGCGGTCTTCGCGATGGTGCACCCCGAAGACCGGGTCCGGCTGCGGGATCTTGCATCCGAAGCGGCGGCGCTTGGACAGAGCTATGACGCGGAATTCCGGATCGTGCGGCGAGACGGATCGCTGCGCTGGTGCGTGACGGGCGCGGCTCCCACCGTGGGCGCCGACGGCCGCGTCTCCCGCATCAGCGGCGTCACGCTCGACATCACCGAGCGCAAGACGACGGAAACCGCGCTGCGCGAGAGCGAGGAGCGGCTCCGCATCGCGCAGGAGACCAGCGGCATCGGCATCTGGGACTGGGACCTGACCGGCGAGCGGATAATCTGGATTGGCGACGTCTATCGCACCTGGGGCCTCGACCAGGGTGTGGTGGAGGCACCGGCAAAGGTTTTCGCACGCGTGGTACATCCGGATGACCAGGGACGTGTCTGGTCGGCCATTGAAGCCGCGCTTCGCGGCGAAGCCACCTACCAGGCGGAATTCCGCATCGTTCAGGCCGACGGGTCCGTCCGCTGGCTCGTCGGCAAGGGCGAAGTGATCCGCGACGTCACCGGCCGCCCGGTGCGGATGATTGGCACCGATAACGACATAACGGAGCGCAAGCAGGCGGCCGAAGTGCTGGCCAAGACAAATGCCGAGCTGGAACACCGGGTCGAGGAGCGCACGCGCGAGCGCGAAGCCGCTCTCGCGCAGGTGCACGAGATGCAGAAGATGGAAAGTCTCGGCAAGCTGACCGGCGGCGTCGCGCACGACTTCAACAACCTGCTGATGGCGGTCCTCGGGAATCTCAGCCTGCTGCGCAAGCGACTGCCGGCGGACCCCCGGCTGACGAAGCTGCTCGATGGCGCCGTTCAGGGCGCGGAACGCGGCGCGACTCTGACGAAGCGGATGCTGGCCTTCGCCCGCCGGCAGGAACTCAAGCCCGAGACCGTGGACGTCGCGCGACTGGTGGACGGCATGGCGGAGCTGCTGCGTCGGTCGCTCGGACCCGTTGTGGACATCGTGACCGGCGACCTTGGCGCACTGCCTGCCATCCGCGTCGATCCCAATCAGCTGGAGCTCGCGCTGCTCAATCTTGCGGTCAATGCGCGCGACGCGATGCCGCTTGGCGGCCGCCTCAGCATAACCGGACATTCGGTGGAGCAGGCGGACGGCGCCTTGCCGGATCTCGCGCCTGGCAGCTATGTCTGTGTCGCTGTTTCCGACACCGGGCTTGGCATGGATGAGCTGACGCTCAAACATGCGACGGAGCCGTTCTTCACCACCAAGGGGGTCGGCAAGGGAACCGGACTCGGCCTTTCCATGGTGCATGGCCTCGCCGCCCAGTCAGGCGGCGCGATGCGCATCGCAAGCGCCCCGGGCGCAGGCACGACGGTGGAGCTCTGGTTTCCGATTGCGGACCAGTCCACGAGCAGCGTGCCGGAGCCGCTTTCCGGAGATTTCGGCACGGTCGTTCCTGCCGGCCGGTCCTGCAATGTTCTTGTCGTCGACGACGACCCCCTCATCAGCAGCGGCACGGTCGCGATGCTGGAGGATCTTGGCCATACTGCCACGGAGGCGCATTCCGCGCAGCGCGCACTGGAGATGCTGGAATCGGATCCGGTCTTCGACATCGTCGTGACGGACCACGCCATGCCGGCCATGACGGGCGTCACGCTCGCCAACGAAATCCGCAAGCGATGGCCGCAGATCCCGGTGCTCCTTGCGACCGGCTATGCCGACTTGCCGGAGGGCGAGGCGATCGCCCTGCCCCGGCTCTCGAAGCCGTACCGGCAGGAGGAGCTGGCAATCCAGATCGCGCAGCTTGTCAGGCAAGAACCAAGGTCGAACATCGTGCCGATCGAGGCCGCACGGCGGGCCTGACGGTTCGGATGCGGGTGCACTCTCTCCTCCAGGCGGGACTTCGCGGCACGATCTCGCCCAGAGACTTTCGTTCCCGGGTTGCTATCGCTGCTGCGATCATTGCTCGCACGACCGGCTTTTCCTCGACGGCGCAGCTCGCTGAACCCCAGGTTTGGCCGGGGTTGCGTCGAGACCTGGACGGTGCGACATCGTTACCTCCCAGCTTTTCATCCACTTGATCCGATTGCGTTCTCGCGCGCCGATAGCCACATGAGTTCGGGAATCGCACCGCTCGCCGGCCGGGATTTCGTCGAACTCACGGATCCCGAGCACTCGGTCGAGCGCTATATCCTGGTCCTGAAAGGACATCGCACATCTTGGCAAAGCTTCCCCCTCTCCCGCCGGCAGCCCGCGCGCCGCAGGGCGGTCACAATGCGGCCGCCGGCAAGGCCAACCCCAAGGATGCCCGCGCCGGCGGCAAGAATGGCGGCAACCTCAAACAGGGCGGCGTCGGCAAGGCGTCGGTCGGCAACCGCAAGCAGGGCGATCGCTGATCGGCCCGGCACCTCGCCGCCCTCAGCAGCAACGAGGACCAATGTCCGAGATCGACCGCGTCTTCGCCCGCTTCCGCGACGACAAATCCCCCACCGCCGAGCGCCGCGAGGTCCGCACCGTGCCCCAGCGGGGCACCCGTGGCAGCAGGACCGTCGAAGTCGTGCATGTCCGCTCCGGCTCACCCGGTCGCGCCCCTGAACAGGCCAAGCCGCCCTCCTTCGGGGTCCGGGCCGCGTCCTGGGACGATGGCTTCCCCGCCCGCGACGCGCCGCCCGCGTTCCCCGACGCGCCGAAGCCCGCGGTCGCCGCGGCGGTCGCACCGACCTTCCACGTGATGCCGCCGAGGTCGCCGTCGGTGCCTCCGGCCGAAGCAGCACCTGCCGTTCCTGACCCGGAGCCTGTTGCGCCAGCCCGCCGCGGCCGAGGACGACCCCGCAAGCAAGCGGGCGTAGCACTGGCGAGGCGCGTCGCCGATCCGTTCGATGCCAACGATGACGGCGCCAACTGCCTGCGTTGCGGCTACCTGGTTGACCCGGCGCGCGAGCGGCGCGGGCTGATGACCTGCGCAGCGTGCGGCTAGGGCCCGGCGACGAAGGGCGCGAGAGCTCGGCCCGCGCCTTGCCCCGCCACATTCCACCCCGCCGTCACCCGATACCTCCGTTGGGAGTTGGCAGGATATTCGGCCCGGTGCCCCTAGACGGTGTTGTTCCCAGCGCCTGCCGCTGCTCCATTCCGGCCCAGTCGGATCATCTTCCTCCCGGTATGATCGGTCGCCGCGGTCGCGCGGATGTGGCGTTTCGCACGCCGAGCCGCGGCCGCGCGCCTTGATGAACGGCGCCCTAGCCGCCATCATTCCCCAAGGGGCCGGCGCTGGGCCGGTCGCTGCGGAGAAAAAATGATGGCCTGGAAGACCCCCAAGATCGTCGAGGTTTCGCTCGCGCTCGAGATCAACAGCTACGCCTGCGCCGAGATCGACTGACGCCACACGCTCGGGGCAGGACTGCATGCTCCGGGCGATCGTGCTCGGCGCCGGCGCCGGCGGCGGGTTTCCCCAATGGAATTCCGCCGGCCCCGGCTGCCTGCGCTCGCGCGCCGGCGATCCCGCCGCCCCGCCCCGCAGCCAGGCCAGCCTTGCCGTCTCCGCCGATGGCGAACGCTGGCTAATCGTCAATGCCAGCCCCGACCTCCGCCAGCAGATCGCGGCCACCCCCGCGCTGCACCCGCGCCCCGGCGCGCTCCGCAACTCCCCGATCGCCGCGATCCTGCTGACCGGCGCCGAGGTGGACACCATCGCAGGCCTGCTGCACCTGCGCGAACGCCAGGCCTTCGCGCTGCTCGGCACGCCGCAGAGCCTGGCGGTGCTGGACGAGAACTCGATCTTCCGTGCCCTGAACCCCGATTTCGTCACGCGCCGCGCCATCGCGCCGGGCGACAAACTCGACCTGCTCGGCATCTCCGTCGCGATCCACGCCGTGCCGGGCAAGGTGCCGCTCTTCGCCGAGGGCGAGGGCGATCCCGGCATCGCTGACCAGGGCGAGACGATCGGCGTCGCGCTGTCGGCCGGCGGCGGCACGCTGCACTACATCCCGGGCTGCGCGGCGATGACGCCGGCCTTGCGCATACGCCTTGCCGGCGCGGCCTGCGTACTGTTCGACGGCACACTCTTCACGGACGACGAGATGATCCGCCTCGGCGCCGGGCCGAAGACCGGGCGCCGCATGGGACACTTGCCGATGACAGGGCCGGGTTCGACGCTGGAGGCCTTCGCCGGGCTCGACGTCGCGCGCCGCGTCTTCGTGCATGTCAACAACACGAACCCGGCCCTGCTCGCCGACAGCGAGGAGCGCGCGATCCTCGCCGCCGCCGGCTGGGAGGTGGCGGAGGACGGCATGGAGATGACGCTGTGACGCTGCTCCCGCCCGACGGGCTCGAGGCCGCGCTGCGCGCCATCGGCGAGGAGCGCTACCACATCCTGCATCCCTTCCATCACCTGCTGCATGGCGGGCGGCTGACGAAGGGGCAGGTCCAGGCCTGGGCGCTGAACCGCTACTACTATCAGGCCTCGATACCCGCGAAGGACGCGTCGCTGCTGGCCCGCCTGCCGACGCCCGGGCTGCGCCGCGAATGGCGCCGGCGCCTGGTGGACCACGATGGCGACGGCACCCATCCCGGCGGGGTGGAGCGCTGGCTCGCGCTGACCGATGGGCTCGGGCTCGACCGCGGCTACGTCGTCTCGCTGCAAGGGCTGCTGCCGGCGACGCGCTTCGCCGTGGACGCCTATGTGCGCTTCGTGCGGGAGAAGTCGCTGCTGGAGGCGATCGCCTCCTCGCTGACCGAGATGTTCTCGCCCGACATCATCTCCCAGCGCGTATCCGGCATGCTGCGCAACTACGACTTCGTCACCGCGGAGACGCTGGCCTATTTCACGCCGCGGCTGACGCAGGCGCCGCAGGACGTCGCCTTCGCGCTGGACTATGTGAAGCGCCACGCCGACACCGCGGAGAAGCAGGGCCAGGTGCTGGCCGCGCTGCGCTTCAAATGCGACCTGCTCTGGGCGCAGCTGGACGCGCTGCACTTTGCCTATGTCGCGCCCGCGCTGCCGCCGCCGGGCGCCTTCCGGCCCGATCCGTCGGTGATGCCGTGATACCGATCTCGCAGCTTGATCCCCTGCGGCCTGCGCAGCAGGCCGAGGCCGCGAATGCGGCCCGCCGCCAATGCGGCGAGCGTCACGCCGAAGGCGTGCCTTCGGCACGACGCGCAGCGCCGGCGCCTGAAGGCGAAGTGCGTCAGCACTTCACGGGTCAAATATGATCCCGCGCTTCGCGCCGGGCGTGCGGCTGCACCATGACAAGGCGCGCGAGCGCTGGGTGGTGATGGCGCCGGAACGCATGTTCGTCCCCGACGAGATCGCGCTCGAGGTGCTGCGCCTGGTGGACGGCGCGCGCGACCTCGACGCCATCGTGGACATGCTCGCCGCGAAATTCGCCGCACCGCACGAGGTCATCGCCACCGACGTCCGCGCGATGGTCGAGGACATGGTCGGGCGCGGCGCGCTGCTGGCATGACCGCGCCGCTCGCGCTGCTGGCGGAGCTCACGCATCGCTGCCCGCTGCGCTGCGCCTATTGCTCCAACCCCGTGGAGCTCGCCCGCGCCTCGGCCGAGCTCGCCACGGCGGAATGGGCGCGCGTCCTGCGCGAGGCCGCCGATCTCGGCTGCCTGCAGGTGCACCTGTCCGGCGGCGAGCCCACGGCGCGGCGCGACATCGTGGCGATCACGGCCGCGGCGCATGACGCGGGCCTCTACGCCAACCTCATCACCGCCGGCGTGCTGCTCGACGCGGCGCTGGTCGCACGGCTGAAGGAAGCCGGGCTCGATCACGTCCAGCTCTCCGTGCAGGACGCCGAGCCCGCGGGGGCCGAGCGGATCGGCGGCATGAAGGGCGCGCAGGCGCGCAAGGAGAACGCCGCGCGGCTGGTCCGGGAGGCCGGGCTGCCGCTGACGCTCAACGCCGTCGTCCACCGGCAGAACCTGCACAACCTGCCGCTGCTCGTCGACCTCGCGCTCGCCTGGGGCGCGGGGCGGCTCGAGGTCGCGCATGTCCAGTACTACGGCTGGGCGCTGGCGAACCGCGACGCGCTCCTGCCGACGCGCGAGCAGCTCGACCAGGCGACCGGGATCGTGGAGGCCGCGCGCGCGGCGCATCGCGGCCGGCTGGTGATCGACTATGTCGTGCCGGACTACCACGCTGCGCGCCCCAAGGCCTGCATGGGGGGCTGGGGCAGCCGCTTCCTCGCGGTCTCGCCGTCCGGCCGCGTGCTGCCCTGCCATGCCGCGGAGTCGATCGCGGGGATGACTTTCCCCAATATCCGCGAGACCTCGTTGCGCGACGCCTGGGAGAAGGGCGAGGCCTTCAACCGCTTCCGCGGCACGGGCTGGATGCCGCCGCCCTGCCGCGGCTGCGAGCGGGCCGAGCGCGACTGGGGCGGCTGCCGCTGCCAGGCCTTCGCGCTGACCGGCGACGCCGCAGCGACGGACCCGGCCTGCGCGCTGTCGCCCCACCACGGGCTGCTGGCAGCCGCGGTCGCCGAGGCCGGCACGGCGAGGTTCCGCTACCGGGAATTCGACTGAACCGGATTCATACCTGGTGCTTCGCAGCGCCGCCCCGCGGACGCCGAGCAACGGCCGTCCGGGCGCTCGTCCCAGATCCGTCACGAGGCAAGGGGCTCACGTCCCGCGCTCTTCTGCGTTAGCGTCGGGTCATGGTGGGGAAGGAAGCGCCGGCGTCGAAGCCGGTTGTCCAGGGCAGGCCGAGGCTCGGCCCGCGCGGTCGCGTCGCATCGGACGCGTCGCGCGATGCGCTGCGCGCGGCGCTGGAGGCGGCGGGCCAGGCGACGCCGCGGCGCGACCTGCTGGTCGAGCAGTTGCACGCGCTCAACGACGCGGCGGGCTGCCTGCGCGAAGGCGCGATTGTCGCGCTGGCGGAGTTCCACCGCCTCGCCCCGGTCGAGGTCCTCGAGGCCGCGAGCTTCTACCACCATTTCGAGATCCTGCCCGACGACGCGCCCGCGCCGCCGCGCGCGATCATCCGCGTCTGCACCGGCCTGCCCTGCATGATGGCCGGCGGGGCGCGGCCTTCGGTGCCGCCCGGCGCGCGGGTGGTCGCCGCCCCCTGCATGGGCGCCTGCGACCGCGCGCCCGTGGCGACGACGGGCTTCGAGCCGGAAGACGCCGCGGCGCCGCCCGGCCTGGACGACTATCTCGCCCGCGGCGGCCATGCCGCGCTGCGCGCCGCGCGTGACGGCAGGCTTACGCCCGAAGCGATGCTCGGGGCGGTGGAGCGCGCGGGGCTGCGCGGCCTCGGCGGCGCCGGCTTCCCGGCGGCGCGGAAGTGGAAGCTCGCGCTGGCGCATCCGGCGCCGCGGCACCTCGTCGTCAACGCCGACGAGGGCGAACCCGGCACCTTCAAGGACCGCTTCTGCCTGGCGACCGATCCGCACCGCGTGCTGGAGGGGATGCTGCTGGCAGCGCGGGCCGTCGGCGCGGGGGAGTGCTGGATTTACCTGCGCGACGAATATCCCGACCTGCGGCGTGCGCTGATCGCTGCGATCGCCGAACTCCGCGCGGCCGATCCCGACGGCCCCGCGATCCATCTCCGCCGCGGCGCCGGCGCCTATATCTGCGGCGAGGAGACGGCGCTGCTGGAGAGCCTCGAGGGCCGCCGTGGCTGGCCCCGGCACAAGCCGCCCTTCCCCGGCGAGGCCGGACTCTTCGGCCGCCCGACCGTCGTGCACAATGTCGAGACGCTGTGGTGGCTGCCGGAGATCCTGGCGACGGATGACGGCGCCGCACGCTACGCCGCCGCGGGACGGCGCGGCGCGCAGGGCGAGCGGTTCTTCTCCGTCTCCGGCCGCGTGCGCGAGCCTGGCGTGAAGCGCGCGCCGAACGGCGTGACGGCGCGCGAGCTGATCGAGGAATTCAGCGGCGGCATGGCGGAGGGTCACCGCTTCGTCGCGTATCTGCCGGGCGGCGCCTCGGGCGGGATCCTGCCGGCCGATCTCGCTGATCTGCCGCTCGATGCCGGATCGCTCGATACGCATGGCTGCTTCGTGGGGTCGGGTGCCGTCATCGTGCTGTCGGACCGGGACGATCTGGCCGCCGTCGCGCGCAACCTGCTGGGCTTCTTCCGCGACGAGAGCTGCGGGCAATGCACGCCCTGCCGCGTCGGCACGGCGAAGGCGGCGGCGCTGCTCGAGCGGCGCGAATGGGACCGCGCGCTGCTCCGCGACCTGGCGCAGGTCATGGCGGACGGCTCGATCTGCGGGCTCGGGCAGGCCGCGATGAACCCGGTGCGGAGCCTGCTGCGCTTCTTCGGGGACAGCGTGCCATGACGCCCTTCACCCTGGACGGGCGCGACGTGCAGGCCGCGCCGGGCGAGACGATCTGGGACGTCGCGCGGCGGGTCGGCACGGAGATCCCGCATCTCTGCCACCTGCTGCGGCCGGGCTACCGCGCCGACGGCAATTGCCGCGCCTGCCTGGTGGAGGTGGAGGGCGAGCGCGTCCTCGCGGCGTCGTGCCGCCGCGCGCCGGCGCCGGGGATGGTGGTGCGGACCGCGAGCGAGCGCGCGCTGCAGGCGCGGCGCCTGGTCTTCGAATTGCTGATGGCGGACATGCCGGAAGGTCGCGCGCGCGACGACGGCGCGGGTTTCGCGACCTGGGCGGCACGGATCGGCGTGACGGCGTCGCGCTTCCCTCCGGAACCCGCGCGGCCGGCGCCCGACCTCTCGCATCCCGCCATGGCGGTCCGGCTCGACGCCTGCATCCAGTGCGGGCTGTGCGAGCGCGCCTGCCGCGAGGTGCAGCACAACGACGTCATCGGCTTCGCGCATCGCGGCATGGCGACCAGCGTCAGCTTCGACCTGCTTGATCCCATGGGCGCGTCGTCCTGCGTCGCCTGCGGCGAATGCGTGCAGGCCTGCCCGACCGGCGCGCTGCTGCCGAAATCAGTCGTGGATGCGGCCGGCCGCCGTGCCGCGCCGCCGCAGGCGGAAGTCGCCAGCGTCTGCCCGTATTGCGGCGTCGGGTGCCAGGTCGGGTTCCGCGTGCGCGACAACCGCATCGAGGAAGTCGTCGGCCGCGACGGACCGGCGAACCAGGGCCGGCTCTGCGTGAAGGGCCGCTTCGGCTTCGACTACCTGAACCACCCCGATCGCCTGACGACGCCGCTGATCCGCGTGGACGGCGCGGCGAAGGACCCCGCGGATTGCCTCGACCCGCAGCGCGCGCGGCGAAAGTTCCGCGAGGCGAGCTGGGACGAGGCGCTGGACCGCGCCGCGCAGGGGCTCGCCCGCCTCCGCGATGGACTCGGCCCGTCCGCCCTTGCGGGCTTCGGCAGCGCCAAGGGATCAAACGAGGAAGCCTATCTCTTCCAGAAGCTCGTGCGCCTGGGCTTCGGCACCAACAACGTGGATCACTGCACGCGCCTCTGCCACGCCGCCTCCGTCGCCGCGCTGCTGGAGGGTATCGGCAGCGGCGCCGTCACCGCGCCCTTCATGGCGGCAGCGCAGGCCGACCTGCTGCTCGTCATCGGCGCGCGCCCGGACGAGAACCACCCCGTCGCCGCGACCTTCCTGAAGGACGCCGCCGCGCGCGGCGCGACGCTCATCGTCATGGACCCGCGTGGCACGGGGCTCGACCGCTTCGCGACGGAGGTCGTGCGCTTCGCGCCGGGCCAGGATGTCGCGCTGCTGAACTCCATCCTGCACGTGATCGTGGCGGAGCGGCTGCACGACGCGGATTTCGTCGCCGCGCGGCTCGATGGCTTCGACGCGCTGCGCGTGCATGTCGCGGCCTATGCGCCGGAGGCCATGGAATCGCTGACCGGCGTGCCTGCCGCACAGATCCGCCGCGTCGCGCGGCTCTATGCCGGCGCGAAGGCCGCGCTGACGCTGTGGGGCATGGGCATCAGCCAGTCCGTGCACGGCACCGACAACGCGCGCGCGCTGATCGCGCTGGCGCTGCTCTGCGGCCATGTCGGGCATGAGGGCGCGGGCCTGCACCCCCTGCGCGGCCAGAACAACGTGCAGGGCGCATCGGATGCCGGGCTCATCCCGATGATGCTGCCGGACTACCACCCGACCGGCGATGCCGCCGTCCGCGGCTTCCTCGAGGAGCTGTGGGGCGGGCCGCTCGACCCGCAGCCCGGCCTGACGGTGGTCGAGATCCTGCAGGCCGCGGAACGCCGCGAGATCCGCGGCATGTACGTCATGGGCGAG
Source organism: Falsiroseomonas sp. HW251 (assembly GCF_050563545.1). NCBI lineage: Bacteria > Pseudomonadati > Pseudomonadota > Alphaproteobacteria > Acetobacterales > Roseomonadaceae > Falsiroseomonas > Falsiroseomonas sp. HW251. The sequence continues at coordinate 176,851 of NZ_JBNXUM010000006.1, read as the reverse complement.
AACCCCGCCATGTCCGACCCCGACGCCGCCCATGCCCGCGCCGCGCTCGCGCGCCTCGATCACCTCGTCGTGCAGGACCTGTTCCTGACGGAGACCGCGGTGCTGGCCGACGTCGTCCTGCCGGCCTCCGCCTGGCCGGAGAAGGACGGCACGGCCACCAACACAAACCGCCAGGTGCAGCTCGGCCGCGCCGCCGTCACGCCGCCCAGAGAGGCGCGGCAGGACCTGCGCATCATCCAGGACATCGCGCGGCGCCTCGGCCTGGACTGGCACTACGACCACGCGCGTGACGTCTTCGCGGAGATGGCGCGCGCCATGCCCTCCCTTGCCAACATCACCTGGGACCGGCTGGAGCGCGAGGGCAGCGTCACCTATCCCTGCCACGACGCGGACGCGCCCGGCGAGGCGATCGTCTTCCGCGACCGCTTCCCCACGACGACCGGCCGCGCGCGGCTGGTGCCGGCGGGCCTGTCGGATCCCGGCGAGATGCCGGACGCCGAGTATCCCTTCGTGCTCACGACGGGCCGCGAGCTCGAGCATTGGCACACCGGCGCGATGACGCGACGGGCCTCCGTGCTGGACGCGCTGCAGCCCTCGGCCACGGTGTCGCTGGCGCCGGAGGAACTGCGGCGGCTCGGCGTCGAAGGCGGTCAGCTCCTGCGCGTCGCGACGCGCCGCGGCGCGGTGGAGCTGGCGGCGCGCGCCGATCCCGCCCTGCCGCCGGGCCTCGCCTTCGTCCCCTTCGCCTACCGGGAAGCCGCAGCGAATTTGCTGACCGACCCGCGCCTCGATCCCGACGGGCACATACCTGGCTTCAAATACTGCGCGGCGCGGATCGAGGCGGTGTGATCAGCCCCAGGCGCGTCGGAAGAACACCACGGTCATCGCCGCGCCGAAGATGATGACGAAGCCGCGCAGCACCGGTGCGGGCAGGCGGCGCGCGACGATGGCGCCCCAATAGCCGCCGCCGATCGCGCCGAGCAGCATCGCGACCGTCTCCGGCCAGGCGACGGGACCGGACAGCGCGAAGACGACCGCCGCCACCGCGTTCGCGCCGCTCACCAGCAGGGTGCGCGCCGCGCTCATCGCGCGGACATCCACCACGCCGAGCAGCCCCCAGACCGCCATCATCATGATGCCGACGCCGCCGCCGAAATACCCGGCATAGATCGCGAGCGGCACCTGCGCCGCATAGACGGCGCCCGGCCCGATCCTGACCTGGCGCCGCAGCGCCTCGCCCAACGGCTTGCCGAAGGCGAAGGACAGCGTGCCGACCAGCAGCAGCCAGGGCAGCAGCGCGTCGAAGGCGCGCTGCGAGGTCGTCAGCAGCAGCGCCGCGCCGGCCAGCCCGCCGGCCAGGCTGATCGCCATCAGCACGCGCGCGGAGGTGCCCGCCGGCGCCTGGAAGTCGCGCCGCCAGGCCCAGGCGCTCGCGATCGTGCCGGGCAGCAGAGCGACCGTGCTCGACGCATTCGCCGCGACCGAGGGGATGCCGGTGAACACCATGGCGGGAATGCTGACGAAGGACCCGCCGCCCGCCGCCGCGTTCATCGCGCCCGCCAGCAGGCCCGCCGCGAAGAGAATCGCCAGTGCTTCCATGCCGGCAGGGTGAACGGGTTCCGCAGCCTCGCCCAGACTGCCGCGCAAGGCCAGGCTTCAAAGGACGGCAACCGCCGGGCCGGCGCGACGTTCCCGTGGGGCACCGAACGGAGGTCATCCATGCTGAAGGGCGGACTGCTCTGGCTGCTCGGCATCCCCATTCCGATCATCATCCTGCTTTGGCTGACGGGCGTGCTGCACTAGGCCCGCCCGAATGCACCGGCGCGGTGCGGAACCGCAACCATCCGCCCGCGCCGGCGTTCTTCCGCTGCCCCGGGAGATCGTGGGATGTCACTGATCCTGATTGTCGTGCTGCTGGTGCTGCTGTTCGGCGGCGGCGGGTATTACGGCTACCGATCCGGCTACTACGGCACGGGCGGCTTCGGCGGCATCCTCGGGCTGCTGGTGATCCTCCTGATCCTGTGGGTCGTGTTCGGCGGCGGGATGATGCGCGGGCCTGTCGTGCCGTAAGGCGCGCGGGCTTGTCGTGCCGTAAGGCGCGCGGTCCGGTCACCGACGTAGGGCGCGCGGGCCTGTCGTGCCGTAGCGCCGCTCAGCCCTGCTTGCGCAGCGAGCGGAGGAAGCGCGAGCCTTCCTCCGCGAAGCCCGTTGCGCGGCAGAATCCCCGCAGCGACGGCGCCTCCGTCACCAGCTCCAGCGTGCCGCAGCCCGCCTGCCGCGCGGCCTGCGACGCCGCCTTCAGCAGCAGGCGGCCGATGCCGTTGCGGCGCTCCTCCGGCGCGACAACCAGCGTCGTGATTCGCGCGGTCGGGCGAGCTTCCTCCAGCATCGCGTACCAGTGCAGCACGACAATCCCGCTCGGCGGGCCAAAGCGCGACGCGATCAGCGCCGTGCCGGCCTGGCGCAGCGCCGGCAGTCGGTCGGCGATCGCGACGGCATCGAGGGGATGCCCGGCCTCCGCCAGCATGTCGGCCAGGCCGGGCGCGTCGGCCGGCGTCGCGGCACGGATCTCGATGCCGTAGCGCGACGCCACCGCGCTCAGCCGACCTGCAGCTTGTCCTGCGTCTTCGTGTCGAAGTCGCCAGCGTCGTGCCGTTCCCAAAGCTGGCTCGACGGCTCGCCGGCCGTGCGGTTGACCATGCGGCCGCGCTTCACGGCGGGGCGCGCATGGATCAGGTCGGCCCAGCGCTGGACATGCCTGTAGGACGCGACGTCGAGGAATTCCGCCGCGTTGTACTGCCAGCCCTTGGCCAGCGCGCCGTACCACGGCCAGATCGCCATGTCGGCAATGGTGTAGGCATCGCCCGCGACGTACTCCGTCTCCGCGAGCCGCCGGTCCAGCACGTCGAGCTGGCGCTTCACCTCCATCGCGAAGCGGTCGATCGCGTATTCGATCTTCATGGGCGCATAGGCGTAGAAATGCCCGAAGCCGCCGCCGAGATACGGCGCGCTGCCCATCTGCCAGAACAGCCAGGACAGCGTCTCGGCGCGTGCAGCGCCCTCCTTCGGCAGGAATTCAGCGAACTTCTCGGCGAGATACAGCAGGATCGCGCCGGATTCGAAGACGCGGATCGGCTCGGGGCCGCTGCGGTCCACCAGCGCGGGGATCTTGGAATTCGGATTGATGCCGACAAAGCCGGAACCGAACTGCTCGCCATTGCCGATGCGGATAAGCCAGGCGTCGTATTCCGCGCCCTTGTGGCCCAGCGCCAGCAGTTCCTCCAGCAGGATCGTGACCTTCACGCCGTTCGGCGTGCCCTGGGAATAGAGCTGCAGGGGATGCCGGCCGACCGGCAGTTCCTTCTCATGCGTGGCGCCCGCGACGGGGCGGTTGGTGCCGGCGAAGCGGCCGCCATTGGCCTTCTTCCATTCCCAGACCTTGGGCGGCACGTAGCCGGTATCGGCGTAATCGGACGTCGCACTCATGCACATGCTCCTCGCTCGGGTTGCCTATATTTGGAAGCTCGCCGCCGGTCCGGGAGGGGGGCTTGGGCATGGCACCGATTTGACAGCGTCATGCCTGCGCGCTCCCATCCGCCCCGCCGAAACCGACCCGGGGAGACGCCGATGACCGCCTTCGCCACGCGCCGCAGGTTGCTGGGTGCCGGCGCCGCCATGGCGCTCGCCCGCCCGGCGCTGGCCGCCTTCCCCGACCAGCCCATCCGCATGGTGGTGCCCTGGAACGCCGGCGGCGCGACCGATGTCGTCTCCCGCGCGCTGGCGACGGCGATGGCGCCGATCCTCGGCCAGCCCGTGGTGGTGGACAACCGCCCCGGCGCGAATGGGGGCGTCGGCGCACAATGGGCGGCGGGGCAGCGCCCGGACGGCCACACGCTCTTCGTGGCCAGCAGCGAAACGCATGGCGTCAACCCGCTGGTCTATTCGCGGCTCGCCTACGATCCCGTCGCGGATTTCGTGCCCATCTCCATCTTCGCCGACGGTCCCTTCGCGCTGGTGGTGCGCAACGGCGTGGGTGACACGCTGCCCGCCTTCGTCGCGGGCGCGAAGGCTCAGCCGGGCCGGCTGACCTATGCGTCCTGGGGGATCGGTTCGACATCCCAGATCGCGGCGGTGCGCGTCATGCAGGCCGCGGGGATCGACATGCTGCACGTGCCCTACACCGGCGCCGCGCCCGCCTATACCGCGCTGGTCGCGGGCCAGGTGGATGCGATGTTCATGAACGCCGGCCCGGCGGAATCGCTGGCGAAGGACGGGCGGGTGAAGGTGCTGGCAATCGGCTCCTCGACCCGCGTGCCGCTGCTGCCCAACGTGCCGACGCTGCGCGAGCAGGGGATGGCGCTCGATGCCAGCAACTGGTTCGGCCTGGTCGCGCCCGCGCGCACGCCCGCCGAGGTCGTGGACCGCGTCGCGACGGTCTCGGCCGAGGCGCTGCGCAACGCCGCCGCGCAGGAGGTCTTCCGCACCCAGGGCATCCTGCCGATGAGCACGAGCCCCGACCAGGCCCGCGCCTTCATCGCCGCGGACCGGGAGCGCGTCGGCGTCGTCGTGCGCAGCCTGAACCTGCGGCTGGACTGACGCGGATGGCGACGCGCCGCCTTCTCCTCGCCACCGCCGCGGCGCTGGCCGGCGCTCGCGGTGCCGCAGCGCAATCCTGGCCGACACGGCCGGTCCGCATCGTCGTCGGCTTCGGCGCCGGCGGCCTGGCTGACATCGTCGTGCGGCTGGTCGCAGCGCCGCTGGCGGAAAAGCTCGGCCAGAACGTCGTGGTGGACAACCGGCCCGGCGCCGGCGGCGCGCTGGCGGCGCAGGCCGTGGCGGGCGCGCCGGCGGACGGGCACACGCTGATCCTCTTCACCTCCGGCACCTCGATCAGCAAGGCGCTGTTCCGCAGCCTGCCCTTCGATCCCGTCACGGGCTTCGCGCCGGTGTCGACGCTCGCGATCTTCGACGCGCTGCTGCTGTCGTCCAACACGTCGCCGATCCGCGCCGTCGCGGATCTCGCCGCGCGCCGCGGCACGCCGATGACGATCGGCACGCTGACCGCGGGCAGCACCCAGCACCTGACGGCCGAGATGGTCAGGCTGTCCTCCGGCCTGCAACTCACGCCCGTGCCCTTCCGCACGAGCCCCGAGGTCCTGACCGCCTTGCGGCGTGGCGACATCGACCTTGCCATCGAGAGCTACGGCGCCGCCGCCGGCGACATCCGCGATGGCGCCGTGCGTGCGCTGGCGAGCACCGGCAGCAAGCGCTCGCCGCTTCTGCCCTTTGTCCCGACTCTGACCGAAGCCGGCTATCGCGACTGCGTCATGGAAGGCTGGCAGGCGATCTTCGCCCCCGCCGGCGTGCCGGACGCGGTCGTCACGCGGCTCAACGCCGACATCCGGGAGATCCTGGCGCGCCCCGCAATCTCGCAGCGCTTCCTCGAGCTCGGCGTCGAGGCCAGCGGCAGCGCGCCCGACGCGCTGGGACGCCTGCTGCGGGACGACATCGTGATGTGGAACGGCATCATCGACCGCGCGGGGGTGGAGCGGCAGTAGGCTTGACGCCGACGCCGTCCCGTCACGATGCTGGGCGGACCGAAGCGGAGGCCTTCATGTCCTCGCCTGCTATCGCCCGCCGCACCGCGCTGCTCGGCCTGCTCGCCACGCCGGCGCTGGCGCAGACAGAAGCCGCCTGGCCCACGCGCCCCATCCGCATCATCGTGGGCTTCCCGCCCGGCCAGTCCATCGACATCGTCACCCGCATCGTCGCGGAACGGCTCGGTCCCGTCCTCGGCCAGCCCGCCGTGGTGGAGAACCGCCCCGGCGCGGGTGGCCGCATCGGCTTCGAGGCGCTGAAGCGCGCCGCGCCCGACGGCTACACGCTGGGCTGCGGCAGCAACGGGCCGCTGACCGTCATACCGACGCTCTATCCCGACACGCCCTACGACGTGGAGCGCGACCTGCAGCCCGTCGTGACGCTGGCGCGTGCGCCCTATGTCCTGTTCGTGCGGCCGGATTCGCCGATCCGCGACATCGCGGGACTCAAGGCGCTGGCCGAGGCGCGGCCCGGTGCGCTGAGCTACGGCTCCCCCGGCGTCGGCACGATGCAGCACCTGATGGCGCAGATGCTGGCAACGGCGCTGCGCGTGAACATCCAGCACGTGCCCTACCGCGGCGGCGCGGAGGTGCTGACCGACATCATGGGCGGCCGCCTCGACCTCGCGGTGGACGCCCTCCCGGGCGCGCTGGCCGCGATCCGCGGCGGCCAGGTCCGGCCGGTCGCGATCACCTCCGGGGGCCGGAACGAGTTGCTGCCGGGCGTGCCGACACTGACGGATCTCGGTCTGCCGGACGTGCAGGCCAATGGCTGGTTCGGGATCCTCGCGCCATCGGGCCTGCCCGCGCGCATCTCGACGCAGCTGTTCGAGGCGTTCACCCGCGCCGTGACCATGCCGGAGACCGTCGCCGCGCTGCGCGACGCCGGCCTCTCGCCCTATGTCATCGACAGCGCCGCCTTCCGCACGCTGCTGCGCGACGACACTGCGCGCTTCCGCGAGGTGATCCGCGTCTCGAACATCCAGGTCAACTGAGGAAACGCCCGATGGAATCCGTCCACGTCTTCATGACCATGGACTGCGAGCCGACCACCGCGACCTCGCACCCCGACGCGACCGGCCCGCGGGACTGGGCGCATGGCGAGCGCGCGGTGCGGGGCTGGTGGAAGCTCGCGCAGGAACATGGCTGCCCCGTGACCTTCTTCATCCACCCCGAGACCGCGGTGGGCCAGGCCGCGATGTGGCGCGAGCTGGAGGCGGAGGGCGCCTGCCTCGGCCTGCACATGCATCCCTGGAAGTATTCGATGTGGAAGCACGGGGGGAAGCGCTACCTCGCGCATTTCGGCGGGCTGAGCGCGGAGGAGCAGCACGCGCTGCTGAGCGAGGCCGGCGCGATCTGGGCCGACGCGATCGGGCATGCGCCGCTCTATTTCCGCCCCGGCACCTACAGCGCGAATGACTCGATGTATGCCGTGCTGTCGTCGCTGGGCTACGATGGCGGGTCCTGTTCCGCACCGGGCCGCGTCCTGCCGGAGATGCAGGCGATCTGGACCGGCGCGGAGCTCGACCCGCATCGCGCCAACGCCGTCTTCCGCCAGACCGCGGGCGAGCTCGATTTCGTCAACGTGCCACAATCCATGGACATGTCGCGGCTGCTGGAAGGGCGCATCGGGCGGCGCATGTACGCGGACCTCCGCCCCGACGTGGACTGGCCCGGCCAGTACGGCGCGGCCTGGTCCACCATCGCGACGAACATCCTGGCGCAGACCATGGCGCGGAACCCCGCGGTCGGCACGATCGGCGTGCAGACGCACAACCACTACGAATACCTCGATCCGGAATGCCCGCAGGTGCAGCGGCTGCGTGCGATGATGGCGGAGGTCCGGAAGGCATGCGACGAAGCGGGCGTGCAGCGCCGCGGCTCCACGCTCGCCGACATCGTGCAGGCCGTCCGCGCCACGCCGCGCGTCGCCACGCCCTTCGTGGTGGAGGGCGCGATCTTCGAATCCCAGGGCAAGGTGCCGACGCTGCAATCCTGAGGGGCCGGCATGATGGACGAAGCGCGGGCCCGCGAAGCCTCCGACCTGCTGGTCTCGCACTGGCGTACGGGGACGGTGCTCGACGCGTTGCCGCCGCCGCTGCGCCCCGCGACACGCGCCGAGGGCTACGCGATCCAGGCGCAGCTCGAACGGCTCCGCGCCGGGCCGCCGCGGGGCTGGAAGATCGCCGCGACCAGCACCGCGGGGCAGCAGCATATCGGCGTGGACGGCCCGCTGGCGGGGCGGCTGCTGCCGGAGATGGTGCACGCGGACGGCGCCACCCTGCCCTTCGGTGCCAACCGCATGCGCGTGGTGGAGGCCGAGTTCGCCTTCCGCATGGGCCGCGACCTGCCGCCGCGTGCCGAGGCCTATGCCATCGAGGAGGTCATGGCTGCCGTCACCGCGCTGCAGCTGGCGATCGAGATCCCGGATTCCCGCTTCGCCGATTTCGCGACCGCCGGCGCGGCACAGCTGATCGCCGACAATGCGTGCGCGCATCTCCTCGTACTGGGGCCGGAGGCCCCGGCGTCGTGGCGCGGCATGGACCTCGCCGCGCACCGCGTCGCGGCGCGCGCCGGCCGGCTGGAACGCGAGGGCATCGGATCGAACGTGCTCGGCGATCCGCGGATCGCGCTGGCCTGGCTGGCGAACGAGCTGTCGCGCCACGGCATCACCCTCGGTGCGGGCCAGTTCGTGACCACCGGCACCTGCATCGTTCCGCTGGAGGTCGCGGCGGGCGACGCGGTCTCGGCGGATTTCGGCGTGCTCGGCCGCGTCGGACTTCGTCTGGCTTGACGCGCGCGCCGGCGCGCGCGGAAGCTTTCCGCCGGCCTTGGGACATGCGCGATGGTGAAGCACCTCGTCCTCTGCTTCGACGGCACCTGGAACAGCGCGGACAGCGCGAAGTCGGAGACGAACGTCGCGCGCCTGGCGCGCGCTGTGCGCGCGAACAGCGGCGGCGTCGAGCAGATCACCTTCTACCTCCGCGGCGTCGGCTCCACCGGCATCGCGCTGCAGCGCCTGGTGGAAGGCGCGGCCGGCGAGGGCATCGATGAGAACATCCGCGCGGGCTACATGTTCCTCGCGCAGAACTACGTCCCGGCGGAGGCGGGCGTGCGCGGGGCCGACCGCATCTTCCTCTTCGGCTTCTCGCGCGGCGCCTTCACGGCGCGCAGCCTGGCCGGCTTCATCGCCTCGGCCGGGCTGCTGAAACGCCAGAAGCTCGGCGACATCAACGCGGCCTGGGACTACTACCGCAACGCCGAGGACCGGAAGCCCGAGAACTTCTGCCGCCTCCACGGCTCCGAATGCCACACCGACGTCGCGATCGACTTCCTCGGCGTCTGGGACACCGTCGGCGCGCTCGGCATTCCCGGCACGGTGATGAACAACCTGGCGGCGGGCCAGTACCGCTTCCACGACACCAGCCCGTCGCGCATCATCAAGGTCGGGCGGCACGCGCTGGCGGTGGACGAGCATCGCGACGAGTTCGAGCCGACGCTCTGGACCGGGAAGGCGGCGGACGGCTCCGACATCGGGCAGATGTGGTTCGCCGGCGCGCATTCCGACGTCGGCGGCGGCTACGAGGAACGCCGCCTGGCCGACATCCCGCTCCGCTGGATGGCGGAGGAGGCGATGGCCGCCGGCCTCAAGCTCGACGAGTCGATGCTGCCGGAAGGCGCACCCGATCCACTGGCCCCGCAGCACGATTCACGCCAGGGGCTGTGGCTGCGCGACAGGCTGACGCCGACCATCCGCGAAGTCGCGCAGAAGCCGCCGGAGGTCGGCATCTTCGAGCGGCTCTACCGCCCGCGCGACGCGGCCGGCAACGATCTCCCCACGATCAACGAGGCGCTGCATCCCAGCCTGAAGCAGCGCTTCGGCGCCGAGGTGACGGTGCTGTCCGGCGACGACGACAAGGTCGGCGACCGGCGGACCTACGAGCCGAAGAACCTGGCGCCGATCCTCGGGACATAGCGCGTCGCGGGCAGGCGGGGGCGGCCGGCCTGGATCGCCCTAAGCCAGCAGCGCGCGGGCAGCCTGCCGGTGCAGCGCGGCATGCGCGCGCTCGTCAAGGGTGGTCAGCCGGCCCTCCCGCACCACGACGCGGCCGGCGATCACGGACAGTGCGACGCGCCCCGGCGTGCAGAAGACCAGCGCGGCGACGGGATCGGCGCCGGCGCCGGCCTGGTCGAGCCCGTTCACGTCGAAGGTGACGAGGTCGGCGGCCATGCCCGGCGCGATCGCGCCGATGTCGTCCCGGCCCAGCACGCGGGCGCCGCCCAGCGTCGCGATCTCCAGCGCCTGGCGCGCCGTCATTGCATCCGGCCCGTGGCCGACGCGGGCCAGCAGCATGGCCTGGCGCGCCTCTCCCAGCAGGTGGCCGGAATCGTTGGAGGCCGAGCCGTCCACGCCGAGCCCGACCGGCACGCCGGCACGCCGCATCGCGGGGACGGGGGCGATGCCCGAGGCGAGCCTCATGTTGGAACACGGGCAATGCGCGACGCCCGTGCCGGTGCGGGCGAACAGGGCGATGCCCGCGGGATCGAGCTTCACGCAGTGCGCGTGCCAGACGTCGGGACCGGTCCAGCCGACCTCCTCGGCATAGTCCGCCGGCGTGCAGTGGAAGACCTCGCGGCTGAAGGCGACGTCCTTGTCACTCTCCGCGAGATGCGTGTGCAGGCGGAGCCCCTTCGCCCGCGCGAAACCCGCCGCGTCGCGCATCAGCTCCCTCGTCACGGAGAAGGGCGAGCAGGGCGCGATGCCGACGCGCAGCATCGACAGGCGCGCGGGGTCGTGGAAGCGCGCGACGACGCGTTCCATGTCGGCCAGGATCGCGGCTTCCTCCTCCACCACCTCGTCCGGCGGCAGCCCGCCCTTCGACCGGCCGAGGCTCATCGCGCCGCGGGTCGGGTTGAAGCGGATGCCGACCGACGCCGCGGCCTCGATCGTGTCGTCCAGGCGGCATCCGTTGGGGAAGATGTAGTGGTGGTCGGAAGCCGTGGTGCAGCCCGACAGGATCAACTCCGCCATCGCCGTCATCGCCGCGATGCGCAGCGCGTCGGGCGTGAGGCGCGACCACACGGGATAGAGCGCGCCAAGCCAGTCGAAGAGTTCCGCATCCTGCGCCGCCGGCAGCGCGCGGGTCAGCGATTGGAACATGTGGTGATGCGTGTTGACCAGGCCGGGCAGCAGGACGTGGCCCGACAGGTCGAAGCTCTCCGCCGCCGCGGGCTGCGCGTCATCGGGCCCGCCGACGGCGGCGATGGCGTTGCCCACGACATGCACCCAGCCGCCCCGGATCTCCCGCCGCGCGTCGTCCATGGTGACGACGACCTCGGCGTTGCGCAGCAGCAGGGATGTCATGCGTCGCTCCTCGTCGGGACGGCAGAGCCACATCACGCGCGCGGTGTCCGGTCAACCGCGCGGGGCCCCTTGCCGGCGACCGGAACGCGCGGCAGAAGCGCGCGCAATCACCAACCTGTCCGGGAATCCAAACGAATGGCTGGCCACGCCCATGGCGAGCATGGCGGCGACAAGCGCATCGCCCTGCTCATCGCGATCCTCGCCCTCTTCCTCGCCATCGCCGAGACCGGCGCGAAATCCGCGCAGACCGAGGCGATCACCCGCAATGTCGAGGCGGCCAACCTCTGGGCCTTCTTCCAGGCCCGCACCATCCGCCAGACCACGCTGCGCACCGCGGCCGAGGAGGCGGAGCTGGTGAAGGCCGCGTCCGCCGACCCCGCCCACCGCTCGGCGATCGAGCGCCAGCAGGCCGCCTGGCGCGGCACGATCGACCGGTGGGAGAGCGAGCCCGCGACCGGCGAGGGCCGGCGGGAGCTCGCCGACCGCGCCCGCGCGGCGGAGGCGAAGCGCGACCGCAACATGGCGGCCTACCACCACTACGAATACGCCTCGGCCGCCTTCCAGGTCGCGATCGTGCTGGCCTCGGCTTCCATCATCACGGCGGTGCCGCTGCTGGCGGTGGGTGCCATCGCGCTCGGCGTCGGCGGCGTGGTGCTGGCCGGCATCGGCTTCATCGCGCCGGAAGCCGTGCATTTCTGACGGGATGCGCGGCGGAGCGGCTCGGCGCCCAATCCCGCTCCGCATCCCGCAGGCGTCGGCGTCTTCCCGCCACGCCCGGCGGATGGCAAGTTCCGGACGACAACGGCGGCCTGCAGGGACCGCCGGGGAACGGGGGTTGCGCTGCGATGGCGTCGTTCGGTGATCTCACGCGCAGCCTGGCGCGCTCGGCCGACCGGCCGATGCAGCGGCCCAAGGGCATCGTCTACTGGCTCGACACGCCCTCCCCCTTCGGCTCGACGCTGGCGCTGGCGCTGCAGCATGTCGCGGTGCAGTCGGTTTACTTCATCCTCGCCCTCGCCCCGGCGCTGGCGATCTCGCCCGATCCGGCGGACGCCACGCGCTTCCTCTGCCTCTCGATCCTGGCGGTCGCGCTGTGGCAGGGGCTGCAGAACCTGACGAAGGGGCCGCTCGGCGCGGGCTATCCCGTGCCGGGGACTCATGCGCCGGCGATGCTCGGCGCCTATGCGGCGGCGGGGCAGGCCGGCGTCGGCTTCGCCGCGGCGGGCGCGATGGTGGTGATTGCGGGCCTCGTCGCCTCGGTCCTGAGCTTCGCGATGCGCCGGCTGCGCGTGCTGATCCCGAACGAGGTCGCGGGCGTTGTCGTGATGCTGATCGGCGTGTCGCTGATCCTGCTGGGCTCGCAGATCTTCGGCCTGCAGCCCGGCGGGCGGGAGCCGGAGGCGATCGACGTCGTCGTCTTCCTCGTCGCCATCGGGACCATGGTGGTGACGTCGCTGACCAGGACGCGGCTGGCGCGGCTTTCGGTGCTGGTCGGCGCGGTGGTGGGCGGGGTGGTCGCGCTCGCGGTCGGCCACCTGCCGGACAATGCGGGGGAGGTCGTCTCCCGCGCCGCCTGGTTCGCGCTGCCGGAACCCTGGGTGCCGGATTTCTCTGGCATCCAGGGCGCGCCGCTCGCGGCCTTCATCCTGGCGCTAGTCGCCGCGAAGGCGTCCGCGGCAGGCGGCTTCCTGATGATCCAGCGCGCGGCGGATGCGGGCTGGACGCGGCCGGATTCGCCGCCCGTTCAGCGCGGGCTGCTGGCGAACGGCGTCGCCATCGCCGCGGCCGGCCTGGTCGGCGCCGCGGCGCCGGCGCCGGCGACGGCGGCGGCCGGCATCTCGGTCGCGACGGGGACGCTGGCGCGGCGCATCGTCTGGTTCGGCACCGCGATCCTGGTCGCGATCGCGTTCTGCCCGAAGCTGGTCGCGATGTTCGTCGTCGCGCCGGCGGCAATCAAGTCGGCGACGCTGGTCTATGTTTCGGGCTTCATCATGGTGCAGGGCGCGCAGCTCGCGACGGTGCGGCTGCTGGACGCGCGGCGCTCGGCCGTTGTCGCGCTGGGTCTCGGCGCCGGCGTGCTGGTCGCGGTCTCGCCGGTCGCCTTCGCCAACCACGTCCCGGCGCTCGCCTCGCCGCTCGCGCTCGGCGCGGTCATCGCCTTCATCGCCAACCTCGTCACCATGCCGCTGGTGACGCAACGCGCGGAGGTCACGCTGCAGCCCGGCCCCACATCGGGCGTGGCGGCAAGCGAATGGGCGGATGCGATCGCCGGGCGCTGGGGGCTGAAGCCGCAGACCGGGCGGCTGATCGAGCGCGCGCTGGTGGAGCTGACGGACGTGCTGGCCGGCCGCGGCGTGACGTCGGTACTGGTCGCGGCACGGCGCGAGGAGGACCGCGTGCACATCCGCCTGCGCTGGCAGGGTGCGGCGCTGCCGGCCGCCAGCGCCGCCGCGCCCAGCGTGGACGACCTGCTGGAAGGCGGCGAGGCGCAGGAAGCCTTCGCGGTCTGGCTCGCGACGCGCGAGGCCGGCTTCACCCAGCGCGTCACCGGCGCGGATTGCGAGGCACGGCTGGTCTTCGAGGACTGAGCGCCCGGCCGAAGCGCCGCGCGTCAGCCTGCCGCAGTCGGCTGCGCGGCCGCCTGCGCGCCGGCCAGGGCCTCGCGCAGCGCTTCCTCGCGCGTGTGGTCGAAGGAGGTCTGCATCACGCGGCCGCCGACGCCCTTCAGCTCCGCCAGGACCTTGTCGGCGGTGACCTTGCGGATCAGCAGGAACAGCGCGGCCTCGCCGTCATGCAGGGTCTTGCCGACATCCTTCATGAAGGCGTCGTTGATGCCGAGGTCGGTCAGCTTGCCGCTGAGCGCGCCGGACGCCGCGCCGATCGCCGCCCCGGCGAGAGGCATCAGGAAGATCAGCCCGATCAGCGTGCCCCAGAGCGCGCCGGAGGCCGCGCCCATCGCCGTCGTGCTGAAGAGCTGATTCAGCTTCACCGTCCCGTCGGGCTGCTTGGCCGCGATGCAGGCATCGCCGAGCTCGATCAGGTATTGCGACTGCATGGCGAGCAGCTTCTGGCGCACTTCCTCGGCCTTGGCCTCGGTGGGGAAGGCGATCACGACCAGGTCGGCCATCCGGGTTCTCCTGTGCCTTGCGGGGGAGGCGCAGGCTGCACCGGCCGGCGCCGTGCGACCAGGGGCCGCAGGATGACATCAGGTGGAAGCCCACGTCGCGGCACCGGGCCGGGATGGGGGGCACAGCCCGAACCATGTCCGATTCTGACGCCGCCGGCACGGCCGCTTGCCCGCCGGCCGGCGCCGGGCTGACATCGCGGCCGCAATCTCCGGAGTCGCGGCGCATGTCGAGGGACCGCGCCATGCAGGTCCTGCTGGCCGGGCTGGTGGTGGGGCTGTTCGTCCTGCAGCCCGCCGCCGATCTCAGCCTTGTGCCGTTCTGGCTGCCTGTCCTGGTCACGGCCTGCACGCTGCTGGCCGGGGCCATCGCGCTGACCTCGCCGACGCTGCTGCGCTGGCCGATCTTCCTCTGCAGCGCCATCTCCTCGGTGGGCTACGCGCTGGGCAGCGAGCGGCTGGACGGCACCGCGGGCGTCATCGGCCTGGTGCTGCTGGCCTTCGCGCTGTTGCGCGAGGTGCTGGCCCCGGGCCAGGTCGGCCGCAACCGCATCATGGGCGCGATCGCGCTCTACCTCGTCATCGCGCTGGCCTTCGCCGGCTTCTACGAACTGCTGGATACCGAGCTTCCCGGGAGCTTCGCCGGCGCGACGCACCTGCCGCATTCCTTCCGCTATTTCAGCATCGTCGTGCAGACCACGATCGGCTTCGGCGACATCGTCGCCGCGACGCCGCTCGCGCGGTCGGTGGTGATGCTGCAGGCCGTGAGCGGCCAGATCTTCATCGCGGTGCTGCTGGCCCGGCTGGTCGCGCTGCAGGTGGAGGCGCGGCGGCAGCCCGAGGATCGGCAGTAGACCCGCGCCGCCGCGGCGACAGCCGCAGCAGGTCATGCGCGGCCGAGACCACGGCCCGCGCCTGGCGCAGCAGCACCTCCCCCTCCGCCGAGACCACGAGGCGGCGCGTGGTGCGGTGGAAGAGCGGCACGCCCAGCAGCGCCTCCAGCTTGCGGATCTGGACGGAAAGCCCGGCCTGGCTGACGCCGCAGCGTTCGGCGGCGCGGCCGAAATGGCCGCATTCCGCGACCGCGACCGCGTATTCCAGGTCGCGCAGGGACAGGCCGGAGAGGGTTCGGTGCGGCATCCCGCCGGTATGGCGGCGATTCGGGTTAAGAACCGTTAACGGGCCGCTTGCGTTCGAGCCCGCGCCCGCTGACCACGGCGCCTGCGCCGAACTTCCGGCGCAGCGCCTCCACCGCGTTCCACTTTGCCGCGCGCCGCCCGGCATCGGGATCCGCGAGGTCCGGCAGGTCGGCCTGCTCGCCCGGGACGAGCGGTTGGGCGCCGATGCCGATCAGGCGGAAGGCGGTCCCCGTCGCCTCCTTGGCCAGCAGCGGCTGCGCGGCGCGGAACAGCGTCTCCGGCAGGCGCGTGGGCTGCGCCAGGCGCGCATGGCGCGATCGCACCTCGAACCCCGCGGTCTTGAGCTTCAGCACGACGCCGCCGGCGGCGAAGTCCTGCTCCTTCAGCCGGCGCGCCAGCTTCTCGCAGAGCCGCCAGAGCGGCGCCTCGAGCTCGGCCTGCAGGCGGAGATCGGTGTCGAAGGTGGTCTCGGCCGAGATGGACTTCGTCTCGCGGTCGGGGCTGACGCGGCGCGCATCCTCGCCGCGCGCGCGGGCGGCGAGCGCCGGCCCTTCCTCGCCGAAGCGCCGCGCGGCCTCGCGCGGGTCGAGCGCCGCGATCTGGCCGAGGCGCGTGAAGCCGGCGGCATTCAGCTTCCTCGCAAAGGCGGGACCCACGCCCGGCAGCAGCGAGACCGGCTGGTCGGCCAGCCAGTGCACGGCCTCCGCCCCCAGCACGGCGAAGCCGCGGGGCTTGTCGCGCTCCGCCGCCAGCTTCGCCAGCAGGCGGTTGCGCGCGAGGCCGATCGAGACGGTGATGCGGATATCGCGCTCCACCGCTCGGGCGAAGCGGGCGAGCGTCACGGCGGGTGGGGCGCGGTGCAGCGCCTCGGTCCCCGCGAGATCGAGCACCGCCTCGTCGATCGAGAGCGGCTGCACCAGCGGCGTCAGGGCCTCCATCAGCGCGCGGACCTCGCGCGCGACGGCCACGTATTTCGCCATGTCGGGCTTGATGACGACGGCGTCCGGGCAGGCCGCAAGTGCCTTGAACATCGGCATCGCGGATCTCACGCCGCGGGTGCGCGCGACGTAGCAGGCCGCCGAGACCACGCCGCGCTTGCCGCCGCCGACGATCACCGGCTTCGTCGCGAGTTCCGGCCGGTCGCGCTTCTCGACGGAGGCGTAGAAGGCGTCGCAATCGACATGCGCGACGCTCAGCGCGAAGAGCTCGGGATGCGCGACGACGCGGCGCGATCCGCAGGATGGGCAACGCGAGAAGCGCTGCTCGGCCGCCATGTCGCAGTCGCGGCAGAGCGCGGGCATGTCACGCGCGCCGGCGGATCAGCGGCATCGCCGCGAAGATCACCTGCAGCGCGAGGCCGATCAGGCCCGCCGTGGTCTGGAAGCGCTCGGCCCAGAGCACGCGGCCTCGCAACAGCGCATCGAGCGCGGTCTCGGCCAGCACCAGCAGCGCCAGCGCGACCAGCCCCATGCCGAGCCGCGGCAGCAGATCGGGCGACATGTCGAAGAGCCGCGCGGCCCAGGGCGCGGCGACAGCCATCGCCGCAACCATCGGCACGCCCTCCGCCGCCACCGCCCAGGCCGCGCCCAGCCAGGGCTCCAGCAGCAGCGTGCGGACCACGCCGAGCAGGAAGCCGAGGCCGAAGATCGCGGCGAAATAGACCGCGCCGGCGGCGATCACGGCGTCCAGCCCCGCTCGCGCGGCGCGTCGTCCCACAGCCGCGCCGCGCCGAGCACGCCGGAGCTGTCGCCATGCACCGCGCGCACAACGGGCGTGGAATACGCGTCCGAGAAGACGTGGCGCGGGATCAGCCGCGGCAGGTCCTCGTAGAGATGCGCCATGTTGGACAGCCCGCCGCCCAGCACGATCACGTCGGGATCGAGCAGGTTCACGACGGAGGCCAGGGCGCGGGCCAGGCGGTCGGCATGGCGATCCAGCGCGGCCTTAGCGCGCGCATCGCCGGCGGCCGCGCGCGCCGGCAACTCGCTCGCGTCGCGCGCGCCGGGGCCGTCGGCATCGGCGGCCAGCGCCGGGCCGCAGAGGAAGCTCTCGATGCAGCCCGGCTTCCCGCACCAGCAGGCGGGCCCCGGGAACTCCGCCTGCGTCATCCAGGGCAGCGGGTTGTGGCCCCATTCCGCGGCGACGCGATTGCGGCCCTCGACGATGCGGTTGTTGACGACCAGCCCGCCGCCAACGCCGGTGCCGAGGATCACGGCGAAGACCACGCCATGCCCCTCCCCGGCGCCGTCCGCGGCCTCGCTCATCGCCAGGCAGTTCGCGTCGTTGGACAGCCGCACCGGCCGGCCGAGCCGCGCGGCGAGGTCGACGCCGAGCGGGCGGCCGTTCAGCCAGGTGGAATTGGCGCCACGGATGGCACGCGTGACCGGGTTCTCGCTGCCGGGGATGCCGATGCCGACGGTGCCGCGCGCGCCGAGCTCGGCCTCCGCGCCCTCCACCAGGCCGGCGATCGCCTCGATCGTGCCGGGATAGTCGCGCGCGCTGGCGACGCGGCGGCGAAGCCGCACGGCGCCCGCCTCGTCGAGGGCGACCACCTCGGTCTTGGTGCCGCCGAGGTCTATGCCGAGCCGCCATGCGGTGCCGGGACCGTTCCGCCAGGACATTCCGGCAAGGTGAGCGCCCCGCGCCGGGACCGCAAGCATGCTGGACGCCGCCCGCGCGCGGTGCTGGATTCGCGGGATGGGAGATACGCTGCTCGACGTCCAGGGGCTGACCTGCCCGCTGCCGGTGCTGAAGGCCAACAAGGCGCTGCGGTCACTCGCCCCGGGGGCGAGGCTGACCGTGCTCGCCACCGACCCCGCCAGCGTGAAGGACTTTCGGGCGTTTGCGCAGGAGACGGGACACGCGCTGGTGGCCTTCAGCGAGGAGAAGGGGGTGTATCGCTTCACGCTGAAGAAGCGGGAGGATACGGCGTGAGCGTGCTTCTCCTCAGTCACCGCGCCTGCCTGCACCACGACATGGGGGCGCATCACCCGGAATGCCCCGACCGTCTGCGCGCCGTGCTGCGCGCGCTGGAGGCGGAGGAGTTCTCCGACCTGATCCGCGACGAGGCGCCGCAGGCGACCGTCGAGCAGCTGACGCGCGTGCATCCCGCGCGCTATGTCGAGGCGATCCTCGGCATCCGGCCGGAGCCCGACGACCTCGTGCCGCTCGACGGCGATACGCTGATGAACTGGGGCAGCGCGGAAGCGGCGCTGCGATCCGCCGGCGCGGCGGTGGCCGGCGTGGACGCGGTCTGCCGCAACGAGATCCGGCGCGTCTTCTGCGCGGTGCGCCCGCCCGGCCACCACGCCGAGCCCGCCAGGCCAATGGGCTTCTGCTTCTTCGCCAATGCCGCGGTCGCCGCCCGCCACGCCCAGGCCGTGCACGGGCTGACGCGCGTCGCTGTGGTCGATTTCGACGTCCACCACGGCAACGGCACCCAGGCCTGCTTCGAGGCCGATGCGACGCTGTTCTACGCGAGCTCCCACCAGTCGCCCTGCTATCCCGGCACCGGCGAGGCGAACGAGACAGGTGTCGGCAACATCGTCAACGCGCCGCTGCCGCCGGGCGCCGATGGCGCGGCCTTCCGCGCGGCCTGGGCCGGGAGGCTGCTGCCCGCGCTCGATGCCTTCGCGCCGGAGCTGCTGGTGATCTCCGCGGGCTTCGACGCCCATGCCCGCGACCCCCTGGCGCAGCTGCGCGTGCGGGAGCCGGATTTCGGCTGGCTGACGACGGAGCTCTGCCGCATCGCGGACCGGCATTGCGGCGGCAAGGTCGTGAGCCTGCTGGAGGGTGGGTATGATCTGGACGCGCTGGCGAGCTCGGCGGCGGTGCATGTGCGGGCGTTGATGCGTTCGTAGGGTTCCCCCCCGCCAAAGCGCTTTCTCCCCCGCTCAAGCGCCTCCCGCCGCCGCTTGCAGGGGAGAGATAGGGTGGGGTGCTTTGTCAGCGGCTCCCAGGCTCTCGCACCCCCACCCTGACCCTCCCCCGCAAGCGAGGGAGGGAAAAGAGAGAGCGGGGGGAGGAAGCCGCCGTGGTGGGACAGGCAGCACCGCTTGCCCCTCCTCCCCCCACGCCCTATCCCCTTCCCCATCGTCTCCGGGAGGAAAAGCACAGCCATGATCACCCGCCGCACGCTGCTCGCCGCCGCGCCCGCGCTCGGCGCCGCGCCCGCCTTCGCGCAGGGCGCCTGGCCCGCCAACCCCATCAAGGGCATCGTCCCCTTCGCCCCGGGCTCCGCCACCGACACCGTCGCGCGGCTCTTCGCCGACGGCATGCGGGAGAGCCTCGGCCAGGCCATCGTCGTGGAGAACCGCGCCGGAGCGAACGGGCTGATCGGCGCCGAGGCCGTCGCCCGCGCCGCGCCCGACGGCTACACCCTGATGTTCGGCACCAACTCCACCAACGCCGCGGCCGCGGCGCTGAACCGGCGCGTGCCCTTCGACCCCGATCGCGCCTTCGCGCCGATCTCGACCCTCTGCTCCGTCCCCCTGATCGTGGCGGTGCGCAACGACAGCCCCTTCCGCACGCTGGCCGACCTGATTGCCGCCGCCAAGGCGCGGCCGGAGGGGCTGACCTATGCCTCGACCTCGGCGTCGCAGCGCGTGGCGACCGAGATGCTGGCCTCCATGGCGGAGGTGAAGCTGCTCTACGTGCCTTACCGCTCCTCGCCCAACGCGGTGCAGGACCTGATCGCAGGGCGCGTGGACCTGTTCGTGGCCGACCAGGCGGTGATCCTGCCGCAGATCGGCCAGGGACTGCGCGCGCTGGCGGTCACCACCAAGGAACGCTCGGCCCAGTTGCCGGACACGCCGACCGTCGCCGAGGCCGGCAACCTGCCGAACTACGAGCTCTTCGCCTGGTTCGTGCTGGTGGCGCCCGCCGGCACGCCGGCGCCGGTGATCGCGCGCCTGAACCAGGCCGTGCGCGCCGCCGCCGGCCAGGCGAACCTGCGGGAGAGGCTGGGCTCCACGCTCGGGATGGCGGTCCGCACCTCCTCTCCCGAGGAAGCGCAGGCCTTCATCGTCTCGGAAACCATCAAGTGGACCAATGCGATCCGTGCCGCGGGCATCGAGCCTGAATAAGCCACAAAGTCTTGCTGCAACGCATCATGAGGGGCGGGTGCACGGCGCCCGCCCCTGCCTATTTGTACTAGCCAGCGCCTGGGGAAGCGTGCATCATGTCAAGGATGGTTGACACACCAGCGTCTCGTTCGGTTGACACTTTATCCTTCGAGGAGGCGCTGCAGGAGCTCGAAGGGATCGTGCGTGCGCTGGAAGCCGGCCAGGGCAAGCTCGAGGAGGCCGTCGCGCAGTACGAGCGCGGCGCGGCACTGCGGAAGCACTGCGAGACGCTCCTCGCCGCCGCCGAGCAGAAGGTCCAGGCCATCGTCGAGACGCCGTCCGGCCCGGCGCTGCGGGACGCCGGCTGAGATGTCCGTGACGAGCATCGGCCTCGCCGCCGCCCTGCCCGAGGCCGCCGCCGAGATCGAGCGCACGCTCGACACGCTGCTACCCCCCGTCGAAGGCCCGGAAGCGCGCCTGTACGAGGCCATGCGCTACGCCGCGATGGGCGGCGGCAAGCGCATGCGCGGCTTCCTGGTGCTGGAAGGCGCGCGCCAGTTCGGCGTCGCCCGCGCGGCCGCGCTGCGCGTCGCCGCCGCGATCGAGATGCTGCACGCCTATTCCCTGGTGCATGACGACCTCCCAGCGATGGACGACGACGACCTCCGCCGCGGCAAGCCGACGGTCCACAAGGCCTTCGACGAGGCGACCTCGATCCTCGCTGGCGACGCGCTGCAGACCCAGGCCTTCCAGGTCCTGGCGGAGGAGGACACGCATTCCGACAGCGCGGTCCGCGTCGAGCTCGTGCGCTGCCTGGCAAAGGCCGCCGGCGCGCGCGGCATGTGCGGCGGGCAGATGCTGGACATGCTGGCCGAGGAAGCCGGCGAGGCGCTTGACGAGCCCGCGATTGGCCGCCTGCAGCTGCTCAAGACCGGGCGGCTGATCGAGTTCTCGGCGGAGGCGGGCGCGATCCTCGGCAAGGCGCCGTCGGCGCAGCGCCACGCGCTGGCCGCCTATGGCCGCGACGTCGGCGCCGCCTTCCAGATCGCCGACGACATCCTGGACGCCACCGCCACGCCCGAGGAGACGGGCAAGGCGACCGGCAAGGATCAGGGCGCGGGCAAGGCGACGCTTGTCGGCCTGCTTGGGCTCGAGCGCGCGCGCATCCAGGCCGAGCGGCTCGCCGCCCAGGCGCGCGACCATCTCGACAGCTTCGGCGAGCGCGCGGAACTGCTCCGCGAGCTCGCCGCCTATACCGTGCAAAGGAAGAGCTGACCCATGGCACGTCCCGCCACGCCGCTGCTCGATCGGGTCACGATCCCGCAGGACCTGCGCAACTTCTCCTCCGACCAGCTCAAGCAGCTCGCGGCCGAGCTCCGCGCCGAGACGATCGACGCGGTGTCCGTCACTGGCGGGCACCTCGGCGCCTCGCTCGGCGTGGTGGAGCTGACGGTCGCCATCCATTCGGTGTTCGAGACGCCGCGCGACCGGCTGATCTGGGACGTCGGCCACCAGGCCTATCCCCACAAGATCCTGACGGGCCGGCGCGACCGCATCCGCACGCTGCGCACGGAAGGCGGCCTGTCCGGCTTCACGCGGCGGTCGGAATCCGAATACGACCCCTTCGGTGCGGCGCATTCCTCCACGTCCATCTCGGCCGGCCTCGGCATGGCGGTCGCGCGCGACCTCAAGGGCGACCAGCGCAACGTCATCGCGGTGATCGGCGACGGGTCGATGTCCGCCGGCATGGCCTATGAGGCGATGAACAATGCGGGCGCGCTGAAGGCCCGGATGATCGTGATTCTCAACGACAACGACATGTCCATCGCGCGGCCCGTCGGCGCGATGAGCGCCTATCTCTCGAAGGTCGTGTCGTCGCGGCCGTTCCTGAACGTGCGCGAGATGATGGCGAAGCTCGCGAAGCGCTTTCCGAAGCAGATCGAGCACGCCGCGCGCCGCGCCGAGGAATTCGCCCGCACCGTGCTCACCGGCGGCACGCTGTTCGAGGAGCTGGGCTTCTACTATGTCGGCCCGATCGACGGCCACGACCTCGATCACCTGCTGCCGATCCTGCGCAACCTGCGCGACGCCGACGAGAACCACCCGATCCTGCTGCATGTCGTGACGCAGAAGGGCAAGGGCTACGCGCCGGCCGAGGCGGCAGCGGACAAGTATCATGGCGTGCAGAAGTTCAACGTGGTGACGGGCGAGCAGCAGAAGGCCCCGCCCGGCCCGCCGGCCTACCAGAAGGTCTTTGCGAGCGCCCTGATTGCGGAAGCGGAAGCGGACGAACGCATCGTGGCGATCAACGCGGCGATGCCGTCCGGCACGAGCCTCGACATGTTCGCGAAGAAGTTTCCGAAGCGCTGCTTCGACGTCGGCATTGCGGAACAGCACGCCGTCACCTTCGCCGCAGGGATGGCGACGGAGGGGCTGAAGCCGTTCTGCGCGATCTACTCCACCTTCCTCCAGCGCGCCTACGACCAGGTCGTGCATGACGTCGTGCTGCAGAACCTGCCCGTGCGCTTCGCGATGGACCGCGCCGGCCTGGTCGGCGCCGATGGCGCGACACATGCCGGCAGCTTCGACATCGCCTATCTCGGCTGCCTGCCGAACATCGTGCTGATGGCCGCGGCGGATGAGGCGGAGCTCGCCCACATGGTCGCGACCTCCGCCGCGATCGAGGACCGCCCCTCCGCCTTCCGCTATCCCCGAGGCGAGGGCACCGGCGTGCCGGTCCCGGCACGCGGCACGCCGCTGGAGGTCGGGCGCGGGCGCATCCTGCGCGAGGGCAACTCCATCGCCATCCTGTCCTACGGGACACGGCTGCAGGAGGCTCTGAAGGCAGCCGACGAGCTCGCCGCGCAGGGCCTGTCGGCGACCGTCGCCGATGCGCGCTTCGCCAAGCCGCTGGACACGAAGCTGGTGGAGCGCCTGGCGCGGAACCACGAGGTGCTGATCACCATCGAGGAAGGCAGCACCGGCGGCTTCGGCAGCCTGGTCGCGCAGCACCTGGCCTGGCAGGGCCTGCTCGATGGCGGGCTGAAGTTCCGCCCGATGTGCCTGCCCGACCGCTTCATCGACCACGCCGCGCCGAAGGTGCAATACGACCAGGCCGGGCTGAACGCGCGGCATATCGTTGCGGCGGCGGTGACCGCGCTCGGCGTGCCGGTCGCGCAGTCCGCCAGGGCGTAGAGTTCTACCCCTCCCCGCTCCGGAGCCTCCCTCCCCCGCTCCTCCATTTCCCTCCCCCGCAGGCGGGGGAGGGTCAGGGAGGGGGTGCTTCGTTCAGCGCGCCCTCGATCCTCCGCACCCCCACCCCCTCCCTCCCCCGCAGGCGGGGGAGGAGGCCTCTCATTCGGGGGAGGAAATCGAAGAGCGGGGTAGGGCCATCACAGCGAGCGGGCGGTAATCTCCCCCCATGCCCACCCCCAAGCTCCGCGCCGACGTCGCTCTCGTCGAACGCGGCCTCGCGGACTCCCGCACGCGCGCCCAGGCCCTGATCCTCGCCGGCCTGGTCTTCTCGGGCGAGCAGCGCGTGTCCAAGGCCGGCGACCTCATCAAGCCCGACCAGCCGCTGGAACTGCGAGGACAGGACCACCCCTGGGTCTCGCGCGGCGGCCTCAAGCTCGATCACGCCATCACCCACTTCAAGCTCGAGCCGCAGGGCCTCACCTGCCTCGACGTCGGCGCCTCCACCGGCGGCTTCACCGACGTTCTCCTGCATCACGGCGCGCGAAAAGTCTTCGCCGTCGATGTCGGCCACGGCCAGCTCGCCTGGAAGCTCCGCAACGACCCGCGCGTCGTGGTGATGGAGCGCGTGAACGCCCGCTACCTCACCGCCGCGCAGATCCCCGATCCCGTCCAGGCCATCGTCTGCGACGCCAGCTTCATCGGCCTGCGCACCGTCCTGCCTTCTGCCCTTGCCCTCGCCGCGCCCGGGGCCTGGGCCGTCGCGCTGATCAAGCCGCAATTCGAGGTCGGGCCCGCCATCGCCAAGGGTGGCGTGGTGCGCGACGCCGCGGTGCATGAGCGGGTCTGCGACGCGATCCGAACATGGTGGTCCGAATTGCCGGGCTGGCGGGTCCAGGGTATCGAAGCCAGCCCCATCCTCGGCCCCGAGGGGAACCGCGAGTTCCTCATCGCCGCCCGCAAGCACGCCTAGGGAAGCCGCATGCCCATCATCAACCGCATCGCCGCCTTCACGCCCGAGATGCAGGCCTGGCGCCGCGACATCCACGAACATCCCGAACTCGGCTACGAGGAGCACCGCACCAGCGAGACCGTAGCGAAGCTCCTGGCCTCCTGGGGAATCGAGGTGCACCGCGGCATCGCCGGCACCGGCGTTGTCGGCGTGCTGCGCAACGGCACGTCGCGCCGCGCCATCGGGCTCCGCGCGGACATGGACGCGCTGCCGATGCCGGAGGAGACGGGGCTGGCCTATGCCTCTCGCAACCCTGGCCGCATGCATGCCTGCGGGCATGACGGGCACACCTCGATGCTGCTCGGCGCGGCGAAGTACCTGGCCGAGACGAAGGCCTTCGACGGCACCGTCGTCTTCATCTTCCAGCCCGCCGAGGAAGGCGGCGCCGGCGGGCAGAAGATGGTGCAGGAGGGCCTCTTCACCCGCTTCCCCGTGGACGCGGTCTATGGCGTGCACAACGACACCGCATCGAAGCTCGGCGAGATGCTGGTGGTGTCGGGCCCGATCCTGGCCGCAGCCGACACGATCGACATCACGATCCGCGGCAGGGGCGGGCACGCCGCGCGGCCGCATACCGCGCTCGATCCCATCATGATCGGCGCGCAGATCGTGACCGCGCTGCACCAGGTCGTCTCGCGCCGCGTGGATCCGCTGGACAGCGCGGTGATCAGCCTCTGCCAGTTCCACGCGGGCACCGCGCACAACGTGATCCCCGAGGTCGCGACGATCAGCGGCACCGTGCGCACCCTGCGCGCGACGACGCAGGACGAGATGGAGCGGCTGATCGGCCAGACCGCGCAGGGCATCGCCGCGCTGCACGACGCGGTCGCCGATGTCCACTACCACCGCGGCTATCCCCCTACCGTCAACCACGCCGCGGAGACCGAGCGCGCGGCACTGGCCGCCGCGAAGGTCATGGGCATTGACCGGGTGCAGCGCGACGCGCCGCCGATCATGGCGGGGGAGGATTTCTCCTTCATGCTGAATGAGCGGCCCGGCTGCTTCGTGCGCATCGGCCAGGCCGACGGCGCCAAGGGCGCGGTGCCGGTGCACAACCCGAAATACGACTTCAACGACGACCTCCTGCCGATCGGCGCGAGCTTCTTCGCGAACCTGGTCGAGCAGGAATTGCCGCGGAGCTGAAGGCATGCCGATCCTTAACCGCATCGCCGCCTTCACGCCCGAGATGCAGGCCTGGCGGCAGGACATCCACGCGCATCCCGAACTCGCCTTCGAAGAGCACCGCACCAGCGACCTCGTCGCGCGGCGCCTGGCGGAATGGGGCATCGAGGTGCATCGCGGCCTGGCCGGCACCGGCGTCATCGGCGTGCTGCGCAACGGCACGTCATCGCGGGCCATCGGGCTCCGCGCCGACATGGACGCGCTGCCGATGCCGGAGGAGACGGGGCTGCCCTATGCCTCGCGCAACCCTGGCCGCATGCATGCCTGCGGGCATGACGGGCACACCTCGATGCTGCTCGGCGCGGCGAAATACCTGGCCGAGACGAAGGCCTTCGACGGCACCGTCGTCTTCATCTTCCAGCCTGCCGAGGAAGCCGGTGGCGGCGGCGAGCGCATGGTGCAGGACGGCCTGTTCCGCCGCTTCCCCGTGGAGCAGGTCTTCGCGCTCCACAACGATCCCACGACGCCGATCGGCCAGGCGCAGGCCGTCGCCGGCCCGGTGCTCGCAGCGGCCGACCCGATCGCGATCCGCATCCGCGGCAAGGGCGCGCATGCCGCGCAGCCGCATTTCGGCGTGGATCCCATCCTGGTCGGCGCGCAGATGATCACCGCGCTGCACCAGGTGGTCTCCCGCCGCATCGATCCGCTGGATTCCGCCGTGCTCAGCCTCTGCGTCTTCCAGGGCGGCACGGTCGGCAACGTGATCCCCGAGACCGCGACGATCGAGGGCACGGTCCGCACGCTGCGCGTCGCGACGCGTGACGAGATGGAGCGGATCATCACGAAGACCGTCGCTGGCCTCGCCGCGCTGCACGATGCCGAGGCCGAGCTCGACTACCGCCGCGGCTATCCGCCGACGGTCAACGACGCCGCCGCCACGGACCGCGCGGCGCTGGCGGCATCGCGCGTGCTGGGCGAAGGCCGCGTGATCCGCGAGGCGCTGCCGCTGATGGGCGCCGAGGATTTCTCCTACATGCTGCTGGAGCGGCCAGGCTGCTTCCTGCGCCTCGGCCAGGCGGATGGCGCGAAGGGGGCGGTCGCCTGCCACAACCCCCGCTACGACTTCAACGACGATGCCCTGCCGGTCGGCGCGAGCTGGTTCGCGACGCTCGTCGAGCAGGAGATGCCGAGGAGCTGACGATGGACCTGCAACTCCGCGGCCGGGTTGCCGCCATCACCGGCCCGGCCAAGGGCATGGGCGCCGCGATTACGCGCGCCTTCGCGGAGGAAGGCTGCAGGCTCGTGCTGATCGGCCGCGACACAAAGGCGATCACGCCGGTGGCGGAGGAAGTCGGCAAGATCACGGAGGTGATCGTCGTCGCCACCGACATCACCTCCGACACTGCCTGTTTTGTCGCGGCCGAGCAGGCCAAGGCGCGCTTCGGCACGGTGGACATCCTGGTCAACGTCGCGGGCGGATCGGGCCCGATCGGCAAGACGGGGCTGACGACCACGCAGGCCGAATACGACGAGATCATCGAGCTCAACATGCGGGGCTGCTTCAACACGATCCGCGCCTTCGCGCCCCTGATGGTCGCGCAGCGCTGGGGCAAGATCGTGAATGTCGGCGGCACCTTCGGCATGCGCGGCCGCGCCGGGCGCCTTGCCTACAGCGCGTCGAAATGGGGCCTGCGCGGCATCACCAAGTCATTCGCGCTCGAACTCGGCCCGCACAACATCAACGTCAACAACGTCGCGCCGGGCATGGTGGATGGCCCCCGCTTCCGCGAGAAGGTCTGCAAGGAGATGGCCGCGCGCCTCGGCATCACCGAGGAGGAGGCCGCGAAGCGCCACGCCGCGGACTATGCGCTCGGCCGCATCACGACGGACGCGGATGTCGCCAATGCCTGCCTCTTCATGGCCTCCGACGTGTCGCGGCAGATGACCGGCGTGGACCTGCCCGTGGACGGCGGCTGGGCCGCGCTGTAGCGCCGAAAAACCCTCTCCCGCTCGCGGGGGGTCGACGCATCGCGTCGGCGCCGGAGCGGTCGGCTTTAGCCGACTACGCGTAGGCTGGTGCCGAGCGAAACGAAGCGGGTGGGGGTCCGCGGGCCCTTCCCGCTACCTCGCCTCCTCCGGCACAAATTCCCGCCAATACCCCGGCCGGTCCGGCTGCACCCCGTACCCGACCTGCCGGTCCGCCGCGACGCCGACAAGCTCCTCCGCCGAGCCACCTGTGCGAGCGAGGTAGTCGGCAAACTCCTCCGCCGCGCGCCGCGCCACGCCGAACCCGCCCGTCATCACCGCGCTTGTCATCTCCACCGCCCGCGCCCCGGCCAGCAGGAAGCGCGCGAGATCGAGCCCGCTCCTTGCCCCGTTCGTCCCGAGCAGCGGATAGTCCTTGCCCAGCTTCTTCCGCGTCATCGCCAGCCACCGGCAGGTCAGCGCCAGCGCCCAAGGGCCGCCGATCGCGCCCGCGGTGCCGAGCATCGGCGCGCGCGTCTCGACATCCGGCACCAGCGCCATGAAGCGGCCCATCACGATCACCGCATCCGCCCCACCTTCCTTCGCGGCGGCGGCGAGCGAGGCGACATCCTCGCTCTGCCCCGTGAGCTTGATCCAGAGCGGGATCGTCACCGCCGCACGCAGCGCGGCCGTGATCTCCTTCACGCGGCCCGCCGCGCGTTCCTGGATGATCGCGCCCTTGACGGCCTCGTCGCCATGCGGCGCGCCGATGTTGAGCTCCAGCACACGGATCCCCGCTCCCTGGTAGCGCCGCGCGAGATCACAGGCGGCATCCAGCCCCGCCAGGATGATCGACCCGATGACGTACTGGCCGTTCGTCGCGGCCTCTCGGTCCGCCGCCGCGACCGCCGCGATCCATTCGTCGCTGTCCATCTGCTGCAGCCCCGACCGCCCGAACAGCATCGCATCGGCCGGCGGCCGAAAGTCCCAGGGCAGCGGGTTCCACTCGCTGTCCAGCAGCACATGGTCGCTGCCGTCGAGCTGCCGCTTCGCCGCCGCGTTCTCGTTGATGGATTTCGCGACCACCGCGCCCGCGCCGGTCGCGAGCGCCGCGCGCAGCCCGCCCGCCGTCATGACGTGGTCGCCCGATCCGATGATCAGCGGGTTGTTCAGCCGAACCGCGCCGAGCCGGACCGAGGTGTCAGGACGCATAATCGGGCCGCGCGGGGGAGAAGATATCCAGGTTCATCACGGGCTCGTCGCCCACGACGACGCCGTGATGCATCGCGTTCGGCGGCACCACCAGCAGCCCACCTGGCCCCAGCCGATGCACCTCGCCCTCGATGTGGAAGTCGATGGTGCCGGACATGATCCAGACGATCTGCTCATGCGGATGGCTGTGCGGCTTCGGCTCATGGCCGGGCTGCAGGCGATGCAGCGCCACCGTCGCGCCACCGCCCGTGAATCCCTTGCGGTCAACGCCGGGCCGCACCGGCGTCCAGGGGATGGCGTTCCAGTCGATCTTCGGGATGTTCATGGTCACTGTCTTTCGATGCCGGCCGCGCGGATCACGCGGCCCCACAGCTCCGTCTCCGCCACCAGCATGGCGCGGAAGGCTTCCGGCCCGTTCGCCGCGGGCTCCACCGCCAGCGGCAGCAGACGGTCGCGCACATCCGGCATCGCCATCACGCGACGCAGCTCCGCATACATCCGGTCCACGATCGGCCGCGGCAGGTTCGCCGGCCCCGCCATGCCGTTCCAGGTGATGACGTTGTAGTCGGGCAGCCCGCTCTCCGCGACGGTCGGCACGTCCGGCAGCACGCTGACGCGCGCCGGGGAGGTCACGGCCAGCGCGCGCAGCCGCCCGCCGCTGATCTGGCCGAGCGTCGTCGCCGCGACCTCCATCGCGGCGGTCACGTCGCCCGTTGCCGTCGCGTTCAGCAGATCGCCGGTGGAGCGGTAGGTCACGATCTCCGCCGGGATGTTGCCCATGGACTTCAGCAGCTCGAGCGAGAGGTGCAGCGCGGTGCCGACCGCGACCGAGCCGAGGTTGATCCGCCCGGGATTGGCGCGCGCGCCGGCAATCAGGTCCTGCAGGTTGCGATAGGGCGCATTCGCCGCGACGACGATGATGTGCGGGAAGCTCGCAACCTGGCTGACGAAGGTGAAGTCGTTGATGGCGTGATAGGGCATCGCGCGGAACAGATGCGGCGCCGAGGCCGCGGTCGAGGTCACCAGCAGGAAGGTCTGGCCATCCGGTGCTGCGCGCGCCACTGTCTCGCTCGCGAGGATGCCGCCCGCGCTCGGCCGGTTCTCGATCACCACGGGCTGGCCCAGCACTTCCGCGAGCTTCGCGCCGACGATGCGCGCCGTGGTATCGCCGACCCCGCCCGGCGCGAAGCCGACGATCCAGCGGATCGGGCGCGTCGGCGACCAGTCCTGCGCCAAGGCGGGCAGCGCGGCCAGCGCGAAGGCGGCGGCGAGCAGCAGGCGTCTCATCATTGGCCCTCCAGGAACGGCCGCGTGCGCGCGATCTTGCGCTTCATAAACGCCCAGCGCAGGCCGAGGTTGGCGGGATCGAGCAGGAACGTCTTGGATTGCGCCGCGGCCTCAGGCGCCAGGTGCTGCAGCGGTCCCGCCGCCGCCGCGCGCAACTGCACATCGGCCGCCCATTCCAGCACCGTCATGCCGATGCAGGCCTCCGCGACGTTGCCGCCGACGACCAGCGCGCCGTGGTTCTTCAGCAGCAGCGCGCGGCTGCGCCCCAGGGCGGCCGCGATCGCGTCGCCCTCGTCCGTGCCGAGCACGATGCCGTGGAACTCGTCGAACAGCGCGATGTCGTCCGCGAAGATCGCGCCGGTCTGGGTGATCGGCTCCAGCGTCATGCCCGCGCAACCCAGCGCGACGCCGGCCTTGCCATGCGTGTGCACGATGCAGGTGACGTCGGGTCGCGTGAGGTAGATGCGGGTGTGGATGTGCAGCGTCGGGTTGACCCGCCCGTTGCCGCGCGTGGTGTTGAGGTCGAAGTCGGCCTCGATCAGCCCGTCCGCCCGCACCTCGTCGAAGCCCACGCCCCATTGGTGCGACCAGAAGCGGTCGCGGCCGGGCAGCCTTGCCGTCAGGTGCCCCGCGATCCCGCTGGCCTGACCGTCGGCGTCGAGGATGTGGTAGGCGTGCAGCAGGTCGTCGCGCAGCCGTGCCTCGGCGTCGGTGACCGCGAGCCCATCCATCACTGCTTCTCCACGCCGGCGAGCTGCGCCATGCGGCCCCAGGCCGCGACCTCCGCGGGGATCATCGCGCCGAGCTCCTCCGGCGTCGAAGGTTCCGGCAGGCCGCCGAGCTCGATCAGCCGGTTGCGGATCTCCGTGTTGCCGAGCGCCGCGCGAATCGCGCGGTTCATCGCGTCCACCTGCGGCCGCGGCGTGCCGGCAGGGAAGACGATGGCGTTCCAGCTCCGCACGATGTAGCCGGGCAGCCCGGATTCGGCGGAGGTCGGCACGTTCGGCAGCGTCGGGAAGCGCGTCGGCGCCGTGATCGCGATCAGCTTCACGCGCCCCGCCGCGACCTGCGGCAGGGTCGGCGCCAGCAGCTCGCCCGCCACCTGGATCTCGCCGGTCGCGACCGCATTGATGAGCTCGGGCGAGGAACGGTAGGTCACCGTCGTCATCGGCACCTCCGCCATCGCACGGAACAGCTCGACGCCGAGGTGCTGCGCGTTGCCGACCGCGATGGAGCCGATGTTGAGCTGGTTCGGCCGCGCCTTGGCGTAGGCGATGAGCTCCGTCAGGTTCGACACCGGCAGTTGCGGGTTGACCGCGATGACGTGGTCGTACCAGACCATCCGCCCGACCGGCGCGAAATCCTTCGTCACGTCGAAGGGCATGGTCCGGTAGAACGCCGGCGCGGCCATGTTGCTGGTGGTCAGCAGGTACATGGTCTGGCCGTCCGGCGCGGCACGCGCGACCGCTTCCCCGCTGACGATGCCGCCGGCACCGGGGCGGTTGTCCACGACGATGGGCTGGCCGATTTCCTGCTGCATGATCGGCGTCAGCATGCGCACCGTGATGTCGCCGGCGCCGCCCGCGGCGAAGCCCAGCACGAAGCGCACGGGGCGCGTGAACAGAGGCTGCGCGCGCAGCGCGGGTGCGGCCAGCAGCGTGCCGGCAGCAGCCAGAAGACCACGGCGTCCGATCATGGCGCCCCTCCCCTTGTTGTTCAGGTGGAACCGTAGCCGCCGCCGCCCGGCGTTTCCATCAGCACCTCGTCACTGGGCTGCATGACCATCTTGCGCGCCTCGTTGACGGGCTTGCCGTTCACCAGGAAGCGCCCGGCCTGGCCAGGGCCGCCGCCT
This sequence comes from Falsiroseomonas sp. HW251, assembly GCF_050563545.1. Taxonomy (NCBI): domain Bacteria; kingdom Pseudomonadati; phylum Pseudomonadota; class Alphaproteobacteria; order Acetobacterales; family Roseomonadaceae; genus Falsiroseomonas; species Falsiroseomonas sp. HW251. The sequence goes on along the minus strand of NZ_JBNXUM010000006.1, from coordinate 144,921 downwards.
TCCATGCCCTCGGGCCCGAGTTCCGTGCGGCTGGCGACCAGGTTCAGCAGCCAGGGGTCCTGCGTGCGCATGCGATAGCCGATGAGCTGCCCGTCGCCACCGCGCTGGCGGCCCTCGCCGCCCGATCCCGGGCGCAGCTCCTTGCGCGTGAACTCGATCGGCATCGCGGCTTCCAGCACCTCGACCGGGACGGCGGCGACGCCGGTGGGGTAGCAGGTCGCGTCGAGCCCGGGCTTGCCGCGCCGCGCGCCCATGCCGCCGGAGTAGTTGAACATGGACGAGGTGAAGGGCCGCCCCTGCTCGTCGCGCCCCTGGATCTGGATCGTCCAGACCGCGCCGGAGCCCTCCGCCACGACGCGGTCCGGCATCACCTGGTGCAGCGCCTTCAGCACGGGGAAGGGCACGTACATCCCGACGACGTGGCGCGCATTCACCGGCGCGGGATAGCGGCAGTTCACGATGCAGCCTTCGGGCGCGATCACCTTCACCGGCCGCAGGCTGCCCCAGTTGTTGGGCAGGTCGGGATCGAGACAGGCGCGCACCGCGAAATTCGCATAGGCCGCCGTGTAGTTCAGCACGACGTTGATCCCGATCGGCGCCTCGGGCGAGGAGCCCGCGAAGTCGATCGTCATCTCGCCGGCCTTGGCATCGATGGTGACCGCGCAGCGCAGCGTGATCTGCAGCCCGCCCGGCACGTCGAAGATGCTCTCGCCGTGGTAGGTGCCGGCACGCAGCTTGCGAATGGAATCGCGCGTCGCCAGTTCCGACCGGTCCAGCACCGCGACGCTCAGCGCCTCGATGTCGTCCAGCCCCTGGCGGTCGCAGAGCGTGTTCAGCCGATCCGCACCGACGCGCCCCGCCGCGACCTGCGCGGCCAGGTCGCCCGCGACATGCTCCGGCGTGCGGACGTTGCGGCGGATGATGTCGAAGAGCAGCGCGTTGGGCGTGCCGCGCTCATACAGCTTCGCCAGCGGGATCCAGAGCCCTTCCTCATGCACGTCCCGCGCGCCGGCGCCGACGCCGTAGCCGCCGATGTCGGTGTGGTGGATGGTGCTGCCGAAGAAGCCGATGCAGCGATCGCCCCGGAAGACCGGCGTCATGATGGTGATGTCGAAGAAGTGCCCGGCCGAGAGCCAGGGATCGTTGGTGATGAGCACGTCGCCGGGCGAGAGCGTGTCCGGCGCGAAGCGCTTCACGAAATGCTGTCCCGCCATGCCGAGGCTGTTGATGTGGCCGGGTGTGCCGGTGACGGCCTGCGCGACCATGCGGCCCTGGCGGTCGAAGAGCGCGGTGGCGAGGTCGCCGGCCTCCCGCACGATCGGGCTGAAGGCGATGCGCTGCAGAGCGCGCGCCTGCTCGGTCACGGTCGCGATGAGGTTGGACCAGAGGATCTCGAGCGTGATGCCGTCGAAACTCGTCATGAGCCGCGCTCCGCAATCACCGCGCCTGACGCGTGGACCTGCGCGACCCAGCCCCGCAGGACAACCAGCGTCGTCTCGCGTTCCTCGATGATCGCGGGGCCGGCGACGCGCTGCCCGACCGCGAGCGAGGCGCGGTCATAGACCGGCACGGACGGCGCCGCCGCTTCCACCGCGACCACACGATGCGTACGCGGCGCGGCTGGCGCGCCGCCCGGGATCGGCGGCGGGGACGCCGCGGGGATCGGCCCGCGCGCGGCCAGCCGCCAGGTCACGACCTCCACCTCCACATCGGGCAGGCGGATGCCATAGAGCGTCTCGTAGGTTTCCTCGAAAGCGGCGCGGAGCGCGGCAGCGTCGCCGGATTCCGCGACCGCCATCGGGATCTCCGTCGTCACCTCGTTCTGCTGGCCGCGGTAGCGGCAATCCACGCCAAGCGAGAAGGTCGCGTTGGCTTCCGCGACACCCGCCTCCGCCAGCGCCGCGCGGCCCTCCGCCGCCATCCCTTCGATCAGCGCGCTCGCCGCGTCCCAGTCCAGGGTGGACAGCGTGTCGAGCGAGGAGCGCACGAGATCGAGCCGCACCGGGGAGACCAGCGTGCCGAAGGCGCTCAGCACGCTCGCCATCGGCGGGAAGATCACCTGCGCGCAGTCCAGCAGTTCCGCGACACGGCAGGCATGCACCGGGCCGGCGCCGCCGAAGGCCAGCATCGGAAGCCCGCGCCAGTCGATGCCGCGATCCGTCGCATGGGCGCGCGCGGCGCCGGCCATGTTCTCGCACACCACCTCGAACACGCCGCGCGCGGCGGTCACCGCATCCACGCCAAGCCGTTCGCCCAGCTTCGCGAAGGCCGCCTCCGCCCCTGCGCGATCCAGCTTCATGTCGCCGCCGAGGAACCGCTCCGCGTCCAGTAGGCCGAGCACGACGTCGGAATCCGTCACCGTCGGTTCACCGCCGCCGCGGCCGTAGCAGACCGGCCCGGGCTCCGATCCCGCGCTGCGCGGCCCGACCTTCAGCAGGCCGAGATTGTCGATGCGCGCGATGGACCCGCCCCCCGCGCCGATCTCGATCATGTCGACCGACGGGATGGTGATGGGGAAGCCGCTGCCGGGCTTGAAGCGATAGCGGCGGTCCACCTCGAACTCACCGGCGACCAGCGGCTTGCGGTCCAGGATCAGGCACGCCTTGGCCGTGGTGCCGCCCATGTCGAAGGAGAGCAGCCGGTCCGTGCCGAGCAATTCGGCGAAATGCGTCGCCGCCAGCGCGCCGGCGGCCGGCCCGCTTTCGATCATGCGCACGGGGAAGGCGCCGGCGACCTGGCCGCCGACGACGCCGCCATTGGACAGCATGATCAGCGGCCGGTTCGGGAAGCCGCGGCGCGTCAGCTCCGCCGCCAGCGCATCCAGATACGGCGCGACGAGGGGTTGGGTGTAGGCGTTAATCACCGTGGTGGAGGTCCGGGGGTATTCGCGGATCTGGGGCGAGACCTCGGATGAGATTGCGATGTGCAGGCCCGGCGCCGCGCGCATCATGGCGTCGCGCGCCGCGCGTTCATTGGCACCGTTGCGGTAGGCATTCAGCAGGCAGATCGCGACGGCGCTCACGCCGCGCGCGGCAAGCTCGCGCGCCAGCGCCGCGGCCTCGTCGGGGTTCACCGGCTTTGCCACCCGCCCATCCGCCAGCACGCGCTCGTCCAGGCCGAAGGTGAGCTCGGGCGGAACCAGGGGCTCGGGATACTCGATCTGCGGATCGAACATGTCGTAGCGATGCTCGTTCCGGATGCGCAGGACATCGCGGAAACCCTGCGTGGTGACCAGCGCCGTCGGCGGGCCGCGGCGCTCGATCACCGCATTCGTCACCAGCGTCGTCGCATGGACCGTCACGTCGTCCACCGCGGCCGGCGCGACGCCGGCGCGGCCCAGCGCGAGGTCCACCGCGCGGAAGAAGCCTTCCAGCAGGTCGCGATGCGTCGTCAGCGTCTTGTCGGTGACCGCGCGCCCGTCGCGATGGCGCAGCACGACGTCGGTGAAGGTCCCGCCAATATCCACCGCGAGGGCGAATCCGGCACCTGTCTCGGCCACGCCTTCCTCCCGCGTCCGTCGGAAGCTCCGGACGCCCGTTCGGCAGCGAGCGTGGCCGAGCCCCCCTGGGGCGTCAATCAGGCCGCGAGCAGGCCGCGCTTCCTCAGCAGCGCATCCACCTTAGGCTTTCGGCCGCGGAAGGCGACGTAGAGCTCCATCGGGTCGCGCGTGTCGCCGGCCTCGTAGATCGCCTTCAGCTTCGCGCTCAGCGCGGGGTCGAAGGGATCGCCCGCTTCCTCGAAGGCGGCGAAGCCGTCGGCGTCCAGCACCTCGGCCCACATGTAGAAGTAGTAGCCCGCTGCATAGCCGCCGCCGCTGAAGAGATGGCTGAAATGGATGGGGCGGTGGCGCAGCCCGATCGCGGGCGGCATGCCGATGGTGTCGAGGAATTCCTGCTCGAATTCCTCTAAAGCCAGCGTCTCGGGCTGGGGGTGGCGGTGAAGCGCCAGGTCGATCAGCGCGGAGCCAACATATTCCACCGTCGCGAAGCCCTGGCCCTCGTTGCGGGCGGCCAGCAGCTTGGCCAGCAGCGCCTCCGGAAGCGGCTCGCCGGTCTCGTGGTGGCGGGCGTGCTCGCGCAACGTCTCCGGCACGGAGAGCCAGTGTTCCAGCACCTGCGACGGGAACTCCACGAAGTCGCCCAGCACCGCGGTCCCGGCCTGCGACGGATAGCGCGCGGTGCTCAGCAGGCCGTGCAGCGCGTGGCCGAACTCGTGGAAGAGCGTGCGCGCATCGTCCCAGGACAGCAGCGTCGGCGAGGCCTTGGCCAGGTTGTTGTTGTTGACGGTGATCGGCGAGACGCGCTGGTCCAAGGCATCGGTCACGCGATACGAGCTCATCCAGGCGCCGGACCGCTTGCCCGTGCGGGCGAAGTTGTCGAGCAGGAAGACGCCGCGATGGCTGCCGTCGGGGTTCTTCGCCTCGAAGGCTCTGATATCAGGGTGGTAGACCGGGATGTCGCGGCGTTCCTCGAAACTCACGCCGAAGAGCCTGCGCGCGGTCGCGAACAGCGCGCGCAGCATCGCCTCCAACTCGAAATGCGGCTTCAGCGCGGCGCCGTCGAAATCGTGCTTGGCCTGGCGCGCGCGCTCCGCCCAGAAGCGCCAGTCCCAGGCCTCGATCCGGCCGTTGTGGCCCTCGGCGCGGGCCAGCGCCTCGAGCTCGGCGCGTTCCTGGTCCGCGCGCTTCTTTGCGGGCTCCCAGGCCGCGCGCAGCAGCGCCTCCGCGGCTTCAAGGCTCTTCGCCATGGTGTCGGCCAGGCGGAATTCCGCGTGGTCGCTGTGGCCGAGCAGCCGCGCGCGTTCGGCCCGCAGCGCCAGGATCTCGCGGATCAGCGTCGCGTTGTCGCGCGCGGGATCCAGCGCGCCGCGCTGCACCCAGGCGCGCCAGGCCTTCTCGCGCAGGTCGCGCCGCGCGGAATAGGTCAGGAAAGGCTCGACCGAGGAGCGCGACAGCGTGATGACGTAGCCATCCGCACCGCGTTCCTCCGCCGCGTGCCTCGCGGCCGCGACCTGGCCCGCGGACAGCCCGTCGAGGTCGGCCTCGGTCAGCACCATCTGCCACTCGTTCTCGTCGGCCAGCACGTTCTGCCCGAACTGCGTGTGCAGCGTGGCGAGCCGCGTGGAAATATCGGTCAGGCGCTGGCGGGACACCTCGTCCAGAGCGGCGCCGCAGCGCACCAGGCTGCGATGCGTGCGTTCCAGCAGCCGGTCCTGGGCGGGATCCAGCGTCAACTCCGCGCGCCGGGCAAACAGCGCGTCCACGCGGCGCCAGATGCCGGGGTCGAGCGCCATCTCCATGTTGTGCCGCGCGAGCCGCGGCGCGATGTCGCGCTCCACCTCCTGCAGGGCGGGCGTGGACAGGCTGGAGGTCAGGTTCCAGAACACCGCGCCGACGCGGTTGAGCAGGCTGCCCGCGCGCTCCAGCGCCTCGATCGTGTTGACGAAGTCGGGCGGCGCGGGATCGGCGCCGATCGCGGCGTATTCCGCGCGGTTCGCGTCCATTGCGGCCTGGAAGGCCGGCGCGAAATGCTCCTCGCGGATGCGATCGAAGGGCGGGACGCCGAAGGGCGTGGTCCAGGTCTCGAGCAGCGGGTTTGTCGTCATGACCCTTATCTGGCCCTGGTTTCAGCTTGCGTCCAGCGCGCGCCTCAGCCGGTCCAGCAGCACCGCACGGGTCCGGTCGTCGCGCGCCTTCTCCAGCGCCTCCTCGATCTGCAGGGTGAGGGCGGCGCGGGCGTTGTGCCAGTCGGGATGCCCGACCGTCTCCGGCCGCGCCCGGCGCTGGCCACCGGCCCCGTCGCGCTCGACCCTGCCCGGCATCAGACGAAAGGCCTCGTCCAGCACGGGGCGGAAGATGCGCTCGTCCGGCGCGATACCCCGCCCGACGACGCGCTTCGCCAGCCCCTCGATCGCCTCCTCCTCTCCGTGCACGAGGAAGACGCCGCCGCTTACCGTCCCGCGCGCCTGCAGCCAGCGGCCGAGCTCCGGCCCGTCGGCATGGCCGGAATAGCCCTCGATCTTCTCGATCCGCGCCCCGACGCGCATCGCCTCGCCCTGGATCTTCACGCGCTCCGCCCCGTCCAGCAGCAGGCGGCCGAGCGTGCCCTGGGCCTGGAAGCCGACCAGCGCCACGACGGTCCGCGCATCCCAGAGCTTCGCCTTGAGATGCGCGCGGATCCGCCCGGCATCGCACATGCCGCTGCCCGCGAGCACGATGCGGAATCCTTCCTGCCGCGACAGCTGCGCGCTCTGCTGCCAGTCCTCGACGTGATGCACGCGATGGTCCGACAGCGCCGTGCGCATTGCCGCGCCATCCTCCAGCATCGCGGCGTGCTTCTCGAAGACCGCTGTCGCGCGCGAGGCGAGCGGGCTGTCGAGGTGGATGTCGGCGGGCGGCACCTGCGCGCTGCGCATCAGCGTCACGAGGTCCAGCACGACTTCCTGCGCGCGCTCCACCGCGAAGACGGGGATCAGCAGCGCGCCGTTCTGCCGCGACGCCGCCTGCACCAGCTTCGCCATCGCGGCGCGGCGGGCGGCGGGCGCGACATCCACGCGGTCCTCGTCGCCATAGGTGCTCTCGATCACCACGTGATCGGCGCCCTCCGTCGGTCCTTCGGGATCGCGCTGGATGGGCCCGAGGTCCGGCCCGATGTCGCCCGATACGATCACACGCATGCGGGGCCTGTCGAACTCCAGCTCGATGGACGCGGAGCCCAGCATGTGCCCCGCGTTCCACCAGCGCGCGCGCAGGCCGGGGACGGGCTCGATCCAGGCGCCGTAGTCCAGCGGGCGGAAGGCGACCATCGCGCGTTCCGCATCCTCGGCCGTGTAGATCGGCTGCACGGGATCGCGCCCGCGGCGGCGGTTGCGGCGGTTGAGCTGCTCGACCTCGGTCTCCTGGATGTGGCCGCTGTCCGGCAGCATCACCGAACACAGGTCGCGCGTGGCTTCGGTCGTGTGGATGGGTCCGCGGAAGCCCTGCTTCACCAGCTTCGGCAGCAGGCCGGAATGGTCGATATGCGCATGCGTCAGCAGCACGGCGTCCACGCTGGTCGGATCGTAGGGGAAGGGCTCGTAGTTCAGCGCCTTCAGCGTCTTCGGCCCCTGGAACATGCCGCAATCCACCAGCACGCGGCCGCCCGGCGTGTCGAAGAGCAGGGACAGCCCCGTGACCTCGCGCGCCGCGCCGCAGACCTTCAGGCCGATCGCCATGTGCGCCTCCCCGCGGCGAGGATGGTCAGGTCGTCCGGTAGCCGCCGTCCCGGAACACCAGCCGGCCCGCGCGCTCGAGGTAGTTCACATGCGCGAGGGCCTCGCTGAAGGCGAAGCCCATCTGGTGCGGGTCGGCGATCACGCGGCCGAACACCACGGGCACCAGCGCCGCGGCCGTGCGCGGCGCGTCGCGGCAGGCCTGCAGGATCGCCTCGCAGCGGGCGTCGTGATGCGCCAGCAACTCGTCGGCGCGGCGGTGCAGGCCGATGAAGGGCTGGTGGTGGCCGGGCAGGATCAGCGTGTCCTCCGCGACGTCGCGCTTCAGCGCCGCCAGCGAGCGGATGTAGATGCCGAGCGGATCGCCATCGGGGTCCATCGCCTGCACGCTGATGTTGGGCGAGATGCGCACCATGATCTGGTCGGCCGCCAGCAGCAGCCGGTCCGCCCGGCAATGCAGCATCACCTGCTCCGGCGCATGGCCGCCGGCGGTCAGCACCTCCCAGCGCCTTCCGCCGATCTCCAGCGCCTCGCCCGCCACCAGGCGGCGGAAGGTGCGCGGCAGGCCCGTCATCATCTCGAGGTAGCGTTGCCCGCCCGACAGCAATTCCTGCGTGACGTCCTCCGCCAGGCCGTGGTCGCGATAGAAACTCAGATAGGGCTCGGAGCGCAGCATCTCCGGCCGCAGCTGGATCGTCAGGCTGGTCAGGTATTCCGTCTGGCTCATCAGCAGCGGCGCGCCGGTGTGCTGGCACAGCCAGCCCGCCATCCCCGCATGGTCGGGATGGAAGTGCGTGGCGACGATGCGCTGCACCGGCCGCCCGCCGAGCAGCGCGTCAAGCGCGCGGAGCCACAACGCCTCGGTCGCGGCGTCGCCGAGGCCGGTGTCCACCACCGTCCAGCCCGGCCCGTCCTCCAGCAGGTAGACGTTCACGTGGTCCAGCCGGAAGGGCAGCGCGAAGCGCATCCACAGCACGCCCGGCGCGACCTCGGTCGCGCGGCCGGGGGCGGGGGGCTCCGCGAAGGGGAGACGCAGCGTCAGGGATGCACCGTCCGTCATGCCCGGCGATGAATAGCCGCGCGCGGCGGGCCCGGACAGCCCCGCGGCACGCGCGCCCTGTCTTGCCATCCCCCGGGATTGCCGGATTGTGACGGCAGGAGGATCACGCATGGCCAGCCCGCCCCGCCACGGGAAGCCGCGCCAGGGCCCGAGCTATCGCCTCGCGCTGTTCGACCGCGACTTCCTGCTCAGCCCCGCGATGCGCGGCGTCCGGCTGCAGATCGAGACGGAGAAGGCCGAGGAAGCGCTGCGCGCCTGGGGCGTGCGGTCCACCATCGTGGTCTTCGGCTCCTCCCGCCTGCGGGAGGACGGGCCGCCCCACCACGCAGGCTGGTACGCCGAGGCCCGCGCCTTCGGCCGCATCGCGAGCGAGCGCGGCGGCGCGCTGCAGCTTGTGGCCGGGCTGCGCGACAACGTCATCGCGACGGGCGGCGGGCCAGGGCTGATGGAAGCGGCGTGCCGCGGCGCGCATGATGCCGGCGCGCCGGCCATCGGCTTCAACATCCGCCTGCCGCACGAACAGCAGCCCAATCCCTACACCACGCCGGAGCTGACCTTCCAGTTCCACTATTTCGCGATCCGCAAGCTGCACCTGGCGATGCGCGCCCGCGCGCTGGTGGTCTTCCCCGGCGGCTTCGGTACGCTGGACGAGCTGTTCGAGATCCTAACGCTGCGCCAGGCCGGCCGCATGGGCCGCGTGCCCGTCGTGCTGGTGGACGAGGCCTATTGGCGACGGCTCATCAACTGGGAGGTGCTGGTGGAGGAAGGCATGATCGCGCCCGGGGACATGGAGCTTCTGCATTTCGCCGCCGGAGCCGAAGCCGCCTGGCATCTGCTGGACGACGCCGGCGTTCGGCTCCGCGCATGACGGAACAGGGCAAGGTCGCGCTGATCACCGGCGGCGCGAAGGGCATCGGGCTTGCGACCGCGCGTCGGCTGGCACGCGACGGGTATCGCGCCGTGGTGGCGGATCGCGAGGCGCCGCCGGCGGACCTGCCCGCCCGGCACGTCATCGCCGACGTCTCGAGCGAAGCCGATGTCGTCGCGCTGCTCGACGGCATCGCGCGGCAGGAAGGGCGGCTCGACGCGCTGGTCTCCAATGCCGGCTTCATGATCCGCAAGCCGATCGCGCAGCTGACGCTGGATGACTGGAACAGCGTCATCGGCACCAACCTCACGGCGACCTTCCTGCTGGTCCGCGGCGCCGAGGCGATGCTGCGCGCCTCGCGCGGCGCGGTGGTGACGATCGCCTCCACCCGCGCGCGGCAGTCGGAGGCGAATACGGAATCCTACAGCGCGTCGAAGGGCGGGCTGGTCGCGTTGACCCATGCGCTCGCGGTCAGCCTCGGCCCCGATGTGCGCGTCAACTGCGTCAGCCCCGGCTGGATCCACACCAAGGGTGAGGCGCTGCGGCCCGAGGACCATGCCCAGCACCCCGCCGGCCGGGTCGGCACGCCCGACGACGTCGCCGCGCTCGTCGCCTGGCTGGTCGGGCCGGAAAGCGGCTTTGTGACGGGCGCCGAATTCGTCAGCGACGGCGGGATGACGCGGAAGATGATCTACGCGGAGTAGGCGCGCGACGCCCTATCTCAGCTCGAAGCCCTGCGCCGTCATCGGCGTCGCCGCGGTGGTCGGCAGGCCGAAGCCGCGCTCGCCCGTGCCGGCCAGCAGGTTGCGCAGCGCGAAATCCACCAGGCTGCGCTCGTCCAGCTGGCGCGAGCCGAGGAAGCGGCGGAGGTCGCGGATCTGGTCCAGGATGAAGCCGGGCTGGAACGCCGCGACCTGCGCGCCCGACGCCTTGATCCGCTCCAGCGCGTAGTCGATCGATTCCTCGCTGAGCTTGATGCCCGTTTTGGCCGAGACCGAATGGCAGATCGCGCGGAACTCCGCCTCGTTCGGCCCGCCGACCTCGATCTTGTGCGCGATGCGGCGGAGGAAGGTCGGGTCCATCAGCTCCTCCGGGCCGATGTTCGTGGAGAACAGCAGCAGCGCGTCGAAGGGCAGCGAGAAGCTCTTGCCGGTGTTGAGCTTGAGGTAGTCCACGCGCCGGTCCATCGGCACGATCCAGCGGTTCAGCAGCACGCGCGGCGGGATGATCTGGCGGCCGAAATCGTCGATCAGGAAGACGCCGTTGTTCGCCTTCACCTGCAGCGGCGCCTCGTAGTATTTCGCGATGTCGTTGAAGTTCAGCTCCAGCATCTCCGGCGTCAGCTCGCCACCGGCGAAGACGAAGGGCCGCCGGCACGGCACCCAGCGCTGGTCGTATTCCTCCGCGACGATGGACACCGGGCCGCGGTCGCCCAGCGCCAGCAGCGCGTCGTCGCTGATGGGGTGATGGATGGAGCCGTCGAAGACCCGCACGATCTGGCCCGCCACCTCGAAGGCGTGCGGGATGAAGACGAAGGACTGGAAGAGCCGCCCGATCTTCTCCGCGATCGTGGTCTTGCCGTTGCCCGGCGGCCCGTAGAGCAGCGCCGAGCGGGAGGAATTGGCCGCCGCGCCGATGTCGCGCAGCACCTCCTCCCGGATGATCATGTCGCCGAAGGTCTCCTGCACCTGCTCCGGCGTCACGAGTTCCCCGTAGACCGATTGCAGGCGGATGCGCGCGGCGTAGTCCTCCACGGACACCGGCAGCGGGCCGACATAGGCGCAGGACTCGAAGGCGGCCTCGGCCTGGGCGCGGCCCTCGCCACTCAGCGAGAACTGGATGTCGCCGGCGCTGCTCGGCTTGAACTCGATGTGCTTGAGCTGCCGCGCCTCCTCGATCAGCTGGGTCGCGACCCGGCTCGAGACATGCAGCTCGGCCGAGACGGAGGCGATGTTCGAGGTGAGGCCGAGCGAGGCGGCCTTGAGGAAGACGTCGCGGGCGATGCCGCGGTTGATGTGCAGGTCCTCGATCCCGAGCGGCTGGACCGGCAGCGTGCGGAAGGCGCGCTCGATCGCGTCCGGCCCGGCCGTGCCCATCCCGGTCAGGATGTCCTTCAGCCGGCGGCCGGTGCGGCGCTGCTCGGCCAGCGCCTGGTCCACCTCCTGCTGGGTGGCCAGGCCGAGGGCGACGACAAGCCTGCTGATGAGCATCCCGCGCGCGTCTCCTGGGGTGGTGGTCGAGCCGGCCTCGGCCGGCATCCCTGCCAGGAATGAAACCATCCCCGGCAACCCCGGCGCAAGCCGAAGGGGCGCCGAATCAACCCGCGGCGACGCAACGCGACCCGTTCCCGCTTGCCGGGCGGCTGGATCAGCCGGCGTTCCCGCCCGCGCGCAGCATGGCGATGATGCCGGAGAAGTCGGCCCCGCCGCCGCCGTTCTCCACGAAGGCGCGATAGAGCGCGAGCGCCTGCGCCCCGACCGGCGTCGCCGTCCCGGTCTGCCCGGCCGCGGCCGCGGCCAGGCCGAGGTCCTTCAGCATCAGCGCCGCCGCGAAGCCCGGCTGGTAGTCGCGGTTGGCTGGGCTGCCCGGCACCGGGCCCGGCACCGGGCAGTAGCTCGTCAGGCTCCAGGACTGGCCGGAGGATTTCGACATCACGTCGAACAGCGCCTGGTGGGTCAGGCCTAGCCGCTCGGCCAGCACGAAGGCCTCGCAGGTCGCGACCATGGTGGCCGCGAGCACCATGTTGTTGCAGGCCTTGGCGGCCTGGCCCGCGCCGGCCGCGCCGCAATGGATCGCGGCGCGCCCCATCTGCTTCAGGATCCCCTCGGCGGCGCTAAAGGCGTCATCGGGCCCGCCGACCATGAAGGTGAGCGTGCCCCCTTCCGCCCCCATCACCCCGCCCGAGACCGGCGCGTCGAGGAAGGGCCGGCCGCAGCCCGCCGCGACCTCGCGCGCCGTCGCGACGTCGATGGTGGAGCAGTCCACCAGGACCGCGCCCGGCGGGCTGGCGGCCGCCATCCCGCCGGCACCCAGCCAGGCGTCGCGCACATGCTGGCCGGCGGGCAGCATGGTGATCGCCACCTCGGCGCCGCGCGCGGCCTCCGCGGCGGAAGCCGCGCCGGTCGCGCCGGCGGCGACGCAGCGCGCGACGAGATCGGGGACGATGTCGAACACCGCGACCTCGTGCCCGGCCTTGGCCAGGTTGCGCGCCATCGGCCCGCCCATGTTGCCCAGCCCGACGAAGCCGATGCGTGCCATGCCCTTCCTCCCCGTGACGAGGCGGAAGGCTAGGCGCGGCGCGCCCGCGCGTCACCTATCGCGGGCCAGGTGACGCGCGCGGGCCTCGTCAACGGCGCCGCTCCATCACGTTGACGCAGTTGCCGGTGACGTCGATGGCCATGGGCGGGATGCAGGGCGCGCCGCCCTGGTTCTGCTGCTGCGCGCAGCCCGCGAGGCCGGTGAGCGCGAGCAGCGCGATGCCGAAGACGTAACGCATTCGAATCGCTCCTCGGAAGAGGGTCGTCATCCTGCCCGGCCGATGCCGGGCGTGTCCAGGCGGGCGGCCCGGGCGTGCGGTCCAACCGGCGACCGTCTTCGCGCGCAGCGACGTCGTGCTCGATGGGCACCGGCGCCGCATGGGCCGGGCCGGGGGGGGCGGCAACGTCACCTTCGTGGGCGCCGACTTCGTTCCGACACCGGCCATTCGCTGAGCGGACGGTCAGGAAACCCGGCCACCCCGGATTTGGGCAGGGACAGACTGCCTCCATCGGGGGTGGTGCGGGGCGGGCCGGAGGGTTATGCCGGCGCCGCCATGCGCGCCGTCCTGATCCTGCTGCCGCTCGTCCTTGCCGCCTGCGGCGAGCGCTACTCCCCCGACACCTACGCCACGCGCGCGGTGCAGCAGATGAACCGCGTCGAGCAGGGCGTGATCATCGGCCGGCGCGGCGTGAACGTGCAGGCCGAGGGCTCCACCGGCGCCGCGACCGGCGCGGCGGCGGGCGGGATCATCGGCAGCCAGACGCCGGGCGGCAACATGACCGGGGCGATCGGGGCGGTGGGGGGCGCGCTGCTCGGCAGCCTCTTCGGCACGGCGGCGGAGCGGGTGGCCGGCGACACCACGGCCTTCGAATACATCGTGCGCAAGATGAACGGGGACCTGGTCTCGGTCACCCAGCGCGACGCCCGGCCGCTCGAGGTCGGGCTGAGGGTGCTGGTCATCGCGGGTAACCAGGCGCGGATCGTCGCCGACTACACCCTGCCCGGCCAGGCCGCCCCGACCGAGATCCCGGCCGAGCCGCCCCCCGGCGCGGCGTCCCAGGCCCCGCCCCAGGGTGCGCCCGAGGCCCCGCGCAACGATTCCCCCGCTATCCTTTAAGCCCTGTAATTCCTTGATTTTTTGTAGGCTTCGTGCAACAAGTCCTTGCCAAGCCCCGCCCGGCGGTGGAATTTGTCCGAAGCCTGCAACGGGGCCGGGGCTAAAGTGGTAAAACTCCAAAAGCGTGAGGTCGGGCGGTCTGGCATGGCGGTTGCCGTGGCCGGGGCATGATCCGTCTCCTCGCGCTTCTCCTCCCGCTGATCCTCGCCGCGCCGGCGCTGGCCGAGCAGGGGCTGCTCTGCCGCGGCGCCATCCAGGCCGCCGAGCGGGAAGCCCGGCTGCCGCCGCACCTGCTGATGGCGATCGGGCGGATCGAATCCGGCCGGCGCGACCCCGTCACCGGGTCCTTCCACCCCTGGCCCTGGACCATCAACGTGGAGGGGCGGGGGTACTTCTTTGCCTCCAAGGCGGAAGCGATTGCCGCCGTCCAGGCATTCTGGGCCGGGGGGGCGCGGTCCATCGACGTGGGGTGCATGCAGATCAACCTGCGCCACCACCCAAACGCCTTCCCCACGCTGGACGCGGCCTTCGACCCCATCACCAACGCCCGCTACGCCGCGCGCTTCCTGACCGAGCTCTACGCCCCTCGCAACGACTGGTCGCGGGCGGCCAGCGCCTATCACTCCGCGACGGCGGAATACGCCGAGCCCTATCGCCAGCGCGTCATGTCCGCCTGGACCGAGGAGATGGCCCGGCCCTTCCCGGCGGTGGCCATCCCCGGCGTGCCCTTCCGCCTCGGCCCATCCCTGCCGGCGCCGGCCAACGCCATCACGATCCGCGCACCGATGGCCAGCGCGACCTTCGGCGGGGCAATGGGCGGAGGGGCGATGGGCGGCGGAGGCATGCTGTCGAACGGCGCCGACCGCTTGCCCCTGCCGGCCACCAACGCCGCGCCGACCGGGCGGGGGATCGAGGCCTATCGCCTGGTCCCGACCCCGATCGCCGGCCGCGGCCCGGTCCAGGCCGCCTTCCCCACGGGATTGCGCGACCCGAACGGCCGGGCGACCGCCACGGTCGCGATGCGCTGACGCCGACCCGCGGTCTGCAACGTCTCGACAGCGGGCGGGCGCCTTCCCACTTCAGGGGGCATGGACATGACCGAATGGCTCGGGCTGGGCGGGTTCCTGGTCGCGGTGGTGGCCGCGGCCTCGACGGGCGCCTTCTTCAAGCCCGGCGCCTGGTATGCCGGGCTGAACAAGCCTTCCTGGAACCCGCCGAACTGGCTGTTCGGGCCCGCCTGGGGGGTGCTCTACACCTCCATCGCGGTGGCGGGCTGGCTGGTGTGGAGGCGGACGGGCTTCGGGCCCGAGATCGGGGTCTGGACGGTGTCGCTGCTGCTGAATGCCGCCTGGTCCTGGCTGTTCTTCGGCCTGCGCCGGATGGACCTGGCGTTCTACGAGCTGGTGGCCTTCTGGCTTTCCATCCTGGCGATGATCCTGGCCTTCGCCGGCGTGCGGCAGGATGCGGCGCTGCTGCTGCTGCCCTACCTCGCCTGGGTGACCTTCGCGGGCGTTCTGAACTGGACGCTGTGGCGGATGAACCCCACCGCGAACGGCAACCCGCTTCCGGCGGAGTAGCCGGTTTCCCCCTCCCCCGCTTGCGGGGGAGGGATGGGGTGGGGGCGGCGCAACCTACTCCGCTGCTTTCGCCAGCCGGCTTGGCAGCGCCGCACCGGTGAGCTCACCAACGCGCGCCACGCCCTTTCGCGCGCAGAAGTCGCGCAGCCCCTCGATCACGCCGAGCATCGCGGTCGGGCTGACGAAGGTCGCGGTGCCGACCTGAACCGCGGCGGCACCCGCCATCATGAACTCCACGGCGTCCTCGCCGGTCGCGATGCCGCCCGCGCCGATCACCGGCACCCGCACGGCCTGCGCGATCTGCCAGACGAGCCGCAGCGCGATCGGCTTGAAGGCCGGGCCGGAGAAGCCGCCCATGCCGGAACCGAGCTTCGGCCGCGTCGTCTCGATGTCGATGGCGAGCCCGAGGATGGTGTTGGCGACGACCAGCGCATCCGCGCCCTCCGCCTCCACCGCGCGGGCCACCGCCGCGATGTCGCCGGTGTTCGGCGAGAGCTTCACCCAGAGCGGAAACCCCGGCACCGCGCGCCGCATCGCCGCGGTGGCGGCCGCAGCGGTCTCCGCATGCATGGCAAAGGCGCGGCCGTCCTCCTCGAGGTTCGGGCAGGAGATGTTGGCCTCGATCGCCGCGATGCCGGGCGTCGCCGCCAGCCGCGCCGCGCCGGCGGCGAAGGAAGCAACGCTCGGGGCGGAGAAGCTGACCACCAGCGGCGCGCGGAAGCGCCGCCACTCCGGCATGGCGTGGGCGATGAAGTGATCGAGCCCCTTGCCCGGGATGCCGATGGAGTTGAGCACGCCGGCCTCGGTCTCGCAGAGCCGCGGCAGAGGGTTGCCCGCGCGGTACTCCGGCGTGACGGACTTGGTCACCAGTGCGCCGAGCGCATCGAGGTCGAAGACCTGCGCGAGCTCGGGCCCGAAGGTGCCGGAGGCCGGCATCACCGGGTTCGCCAACGTTAGGCCGCCGATGCGCGTGGTGAGGTCTACCATGCCAGCGCCGCCTGCAGGTCGAAGACCGGCCCTTCCGCGCAGACCCGGAGGTTCGCGATCTCGCCATGCTCGTCGCGCACCTGGCGGACGCAGCAGAAACACATGCCGAGGCCGCAGCCCATCTGCTGTTCCAGCGCGACCTGGCCGGGAATGCCGAACTCCGCGGCCAAGCGCTGCAGCAGCAGGAACAACCGGTTCGACCCGCAGGTGAAGACCGCATCGGGCCGCGCCTGCGCGAGGCGTTCGCGCAACAAGACGTCGACTGCGCCGACCTCGCTGGTGCCGCCGGCGTCGAACACCGCTGTCACGCGCGCGCCCGACGCCCCCGCGAACGCCTCGGCCATCAGGTCGTCCTGCGAGCGCGCCGACAGCACAGCGTCCACCGCGATGCCCATCGCTGCCGCCGCGCCGGTCAGCGGCGCGAGCGTCGCGAGCCCCACGCCGCGCGCCAGGATCAGGATGCGCCGCCAGCTGGGATCGAGCGTGAAGCCATGCCCGAGTGGCCCGACCACCGACAGCGCATCGCCCGCCCGCAACCGCGCCAGCGCCGCCGTGCCCTTCCCTTTCACGTGGAACAGGAACCCCAGCGCTTCGCCCGGCCCGCAGCGCCAGATGCTCATCGGCCGCCTGAGATAGGGCCCGTTCCCCGCGCCGTCGCGGCAGAGCAGGTGGAAGAACTGGCCGGGTCTGCTCGCCGCCGACAGGTCCGGCGCGTCCAGCAGCAGCCGGTGATAGCGCCGCCCGACGGGCTGGCTCTCGATCACCGCGACGTTGCGTTCGGCCACCAGCGCGGCCGGCCCGAGGTCCATCCCGCGATGTTCGGGCGCGCCGGGGCGAAGTCAAGCACGGCTTGCCCGCCACCACGCGCCGCGCGATGGTCGGGCATGGACCTGGCCGTCCGGACGCTCGCCATCGCGCCCGACCTCGCGGCGCTCGCGCGCGCGCTGTTCGAGGAACTGCGCACGTCATCGCATGACGGCGTCGGCATCACGCGCGAGACCTATGCGGCCGGCGAGACGCAGGCGATGCGCCGCATCGAGGCGATCGCGCGGGCGGCCGGCCTCGGCTGCGCCTGGGACGCGGCTGCGAACCTGCGCGTCACCCTGCCCGGCACCGATCCCGCGCTGCCCGCGGCTTCCTGCGGGTCGCACCTGGACAGCGTGCCGCAGGGCGGCAACTACGACGGTGCCGCGGGCGTGATCGCGGGGCTGCTCGCGCTGCTGCACGCCGCGCGCGAGACGCGCCGTGCGCGCAGCCTGACGCTCTTCGTCATGCGCGGCGAGGAGAGCGCCTGGTATGGGCGCCCCTATCTCGGCTCCTCCGCGCTGTTCGGCGTCTTCGATCCCGCCTGGCTCGACCTGCCGAACCTGCGCGACCCGTCGCTGACCCTGGGCGAGGCGATGCGGCGGGAAGGCGCGGACACCGCGCCAATCGCCGCGCGCACACCGCTGATCGATCCCGCTTCGTTGTCGCATTACGTGGAGCTGCATATCGAGCAGGGCCCGGTGATGGTCGCGCGCAAGGTGCCCGTCGGCCTCGTCTCCGGCATCCGCGGCAACCATCGCCACCCCAACGCGCGCGCGACCGGGGAGGCCGCGCATTCCGGCGCCGTGCCGCGCTGGCTGCGGCGCGACGCCGTGCTCGGTGCCGCCGACTTCGCCATGCGGCTGGACGGCACCTGGCGCACGCTGCTCGAGCGCGGCGAGGACCTCGTCATGACCTTCGGCATCTTCACGACCGACCCGCGCGAGCACGCCATGACGCGCGTGCCCGGCGAGGTGCGCTTTACCCTGGAATGGCGCAGCGAGAGCGAGGCGACGCTGGATGCCTTCGGCGATCTTGCCCGCACGGAGGCCGCGGAGATCGCGCGGGAGCGCGGCGTACGGATCGAGCTCGGCCCCGGCGTGCGCACGCCACCGGCCGCGATGGACAAGCGGCTGCTCGCGCTGTCGCACCGCATCTGCCGGGACGCGGCAATGCCGCATGAGGTGGTCGCCTCCGGCGCCGGCCACGACGCCGCGATCTTCGCCAATGCCGGCGTGCCCTCCGCCATGGTCTTCGTGCGCAACGAACACGGCAGCCACAACCCGCACGAGGCGATGGACATGGACGACTTCCTCGCCGCCGCGGCGGTGCTACGCGAGGTGCTGCTGAACGGAGCGGACGTGCTGACATGACGATCGGGCGAAGGACAGCGCAGATCCTGCTCGACACCGGCTGCATCCTGCTGCGGCCCGACCGGCCCTTCGTGCTGACCTCCGGCTGGATGAGCCCGGTCTGGCTCGACATCCCGCGCGCGCTGTCTTTTCCGCTGGCCCGCGCCGCGCTGCTGGAAGCCGCGGAACGCCGCATCCTGGACGTCGCGGGGCACGCCGGCTTCGACGCGATCGCCGCGACGGAACAGGGTGGCATCGCGCTGGGCGCGATGCTGGCGGAGCGCTTCCGCCTGCCCTTCACGACGGTCCGCCGGCGCGCGCAGGGCTTCGGTGCCGACGCGCATGTCGAAGGCGCGCTGCGCCCCGGCGCGCGCGCACTGCTCGTCAGCGACGTCACCACGGACGGCCGCAGCAAGGCGCGCTACGCGCGGTCGCTGCGCCAGGCCGGGGCGGAGGTCGGGCATGTCTTCGTGCTGTTCAGCTACGGCATCTTCGACCGCGTCGTGACGGAAGTCAGCGACATCGGCGCGACGCTCTTCGCGCTCGCGACCTGGGACGACGTGCTGCCCGAGGCCGAGGCCCGCGCCGCGCTGCCGGAGGAATCGCTCGCGGCGTTGCGGGCGTGGCTGGCCGACCCCTTCGCTTGGTCAGCGGCGCGGGGTGGGCTGGCGGCGCCGGATCCGAACTGGAAGGCGTGAGCCCTCCCCCGCAGTGGTGCCTCCCTCCCCCGCTTGCGGGGGAGGGCAAAGGCAAGAGCGGGGAGGGAACCGCCCGCCTTGCCCGCCCTCGCTCCATCCCCGACACTCCCCGCCAAAGGGAGGACCACCACCATGCAGCGCCGCGCGCTTCTCTTCGCCACACCCGCCGTTGCCGCGCCGCGCCTGGCGCGCGCCCAGGCCTTCCCGTCCCAGCCCGTGCGCTTCATCGTCCCTTTCACGCCGGGCGGCAGCAACGACGTGCTCGCGCGTCTGATCGCAGAGCGCATCCCTGCCCGCTTCGGCCAGCCCGTGGTCGTGGAGAACCGACCCGGCGCCACCGGCAACATCGGCGCCGAAGCGACCGCGCGAGGCGCGCCGGACGGGCACACCTGGCTGCTCGCGCCCAACCAGATCTTCAGCGCCAATCCCTGGCTGCTGCGCGCGAGCTTCGACCCTCTGCGCGACCTAGCGATCGCACTGCGCATCGCCGACGTGCAGGTGCTGCTGGTCGCGAATCCGGCGCTCGGCGTGCGCAGCGCGCGTGACCTCGTCGCCAAGGCCGCGGAACGGCCGGGCGCACTGGCCTATCCCTCGTCGGGCATCGGGTCCTTCCAGCATCTCGGCATGGCGGGCCTGGTGGGCACGACGATGGAGCACGTGCCCTATCGCGGTGCGGCGCAGGTACTGCCGGACCTGCTGCAGGGTCGCACCGTCGCCTTCGTCGGCGCGCTGAACTCCCTGCTGCCACATGTGCGCGCCGGCGCGCTGGTGCCGCTGGCCAGCATGGGCCGCCGGCGCATCGCGGAACTGCCGGACGTGCCGACCATCGTCGAGGCCGGCTTCCCCGACGCCGTGACCGAGATCTGGGCCTCGGTCACGCTCGCCGGCGCGACGCCCGCCCCGATCGTCGCGCGCGTCGCGGAGGTGGTGGAGGAGACGCTGACCGGCCCCGAGCCGCGCGCGCGCCTCGCTTCCCAGGGCATCGAGATCAGTTTCATCAGGACCGAGGAGGCGATGCGCCTGGCGCGGGAGGAGCACGCGCAGATGGGCGCGCTGATCCAGCGCCTGGGCATCAAGCCGGAGTGACCATGCAAGCGAACCTGGTCTATTTCCCCGACTTCACCGATCCCGTCGCGGAGCGGATGCTGCGCGCGACGAACCACATCGCGCTGCACAGGCTGGACTTCGCCTGGCCGCGCGACCGGCTCGACGCCGCCTTCGCGACCGCGCACGGCTACCACGCGCTGCCGCGCGTCGAGATCCGCGAACCCTGGTTCTGCGACGCCGCGCTGCTGCAGCGCGCGCCGGCATTGCTCGCGGCGTGTTCCACCGGGGCGGGCTTCGACGTGATCGATGTCGAGGCCTGCACGGCGGCCGGCGTCATTGTCTGCCACCAGTCCGGCACCAACAAGGAGGCGGTAGCCGAACACGTCCTCGGCATGATGATCGTGCTGTCGAAGAAGCTCGTCCAGGCGGACAAGGGGCTGCGCCGCGGCGCGGTCGGCGACCGCTACGCCATGACCGGCCGCGACATCAGGGGCAGGACGATCGGGATCATCGGCCTCGGCAACATCGGCACGCGCGTGGCAGAGCTCTGCCGCGGGCTGTTCGGCATGACGGTGCTGGCCTGCGATCCCTATCTCACGGCCGAGCAGGTCGCGTCCCGCGGCGCCGAGAAGGCGACGATGGAGGAGCTGCTCGAGCGCGCAGATTTCGTAACCGTGCATACACCGCGCAACGCGGAGACGCTCGGCATGCTCGGCGCGAAGCAGTTCGCCCGCATGAAGCCCGGTGCAATCTTCATCCAGACCGCGCGCGGTGGCATCCATGACGAGGCCGCGCTGGCCGAGGCGCTGGGCAGCGGGCATCTGGGCGGCGCCGGCCTCGATGTCTGGGTGAAGGAGCCACCGCCCGCCGACCATCCGCTGCTGCGCTTCGACAACGTCGTGGCCTCCCCGCACAACGCCGGCATCACGCATGAGGCGCTGCACAGCATGGCGGTCGGCGCGGCCGAGCAGTGGATCGCCATCTTCCGCGGCGAGGTGCCGCCGCGGCTCGAGAATCCCGCGGCCTGGCCGCGCTATGCCGCGCGGTTCAGGGAAGCCTTTGGCTTCGCGCCGGCGGCGCTCCACCGATGAGCCGCGTCGTCCTGGTCACCGGCGCGGGATCGGGCATCGGCGCGGCGTGCTGCCGGCGGATGGCAGCGCCCGGCACGTCCTTCCTGCTGCACACGCGCAAGAACGCCGAGGGGCTTGAACGCGTCGCTGCGGCGGCGCGAGACGCCGGCGCGGAGGCCGAGGTGATGCTCGGCGACATCGCCGACCCCGCGCTGCCGGACGCACTGGTCTCGCGCGCGGTGGAGCGTCTCGGGCGGCTCGACGTGCTGGTCTTCGCCGCGGGCTTCGCGGACAAGACGCGGGTTGCGGACATGCCGGACGCGGTGCTCGGGAAATCGCTAGACGCGGTGCTGTGGGGCTTCCTGCGGACCGCGCGCACGGCGCTGCCGCATCTCAGGAACGGTCGCATCCTGGCGATATCGTCCTTCGTGGCCCACGTCTTCCGCACCGATGTCAGCACCTTCCCCGCCAGCGCGGCCGCGAAGGCGGGGATGGAGGCACTCGTCCGCGCGCTGGCGGTGGAAGCCGCCGCATCAGGCACGACGGTGAACGCCGTCAGCCCTGGCTACACGCGCAAGGATCCCGGCGCGCATGCCGCGCTGAGCGCCGCGCAATGGGACGCGGTAACGGCAAAGATCCCGATGCGGCGGCTCGGCACGCCGGAGGATGTCGCGGGGATGGTGAACTTCCTGGCGTCAACGGAAGCGGGATATGTGACGGGGCAGGTCGTGCATGTGAATGGGGGGCTGGTGTAGCGCTGCCCTCCCCCACTCTTCCGTTTCCCTCCCCCGTTCGCGGGGGAGGGAAGCATTTGAGCGGGTGAGGAGGCGCCTCTCGACTACTGCCGCATCCGCACCCAGCGCAGCTCCAGGTCCTCGTTCACGCGCATGGTGAAGTCGGCGACGGTGTCGCGCACAGCGAAGATCTGCGGCTCCTGGTGCAGCGGGATCTGCGGGACAAGGTCGCGGTAGCGTGTCCAGTATTCCGCCGCGAGCTGCTGGCGTTGCGGATCCGCGGGCGAGAGGTTGCTGATCTCCTGCGCGAGCTGGTTCATCCGCGCATCGTCGAACTTGCCCCAGTTGAAGCTGCCGTCGCCCAGAAGCTCCCGCGCGGGGTTGGTCATATCGAAATTGCCCGGCGTCCAGCCCAGCAGCCAGAACTGGTATTCGTTGTTCGCCCCGCCCGCGAGGAAGCGGCCGAAGGGCACGGCGTTCAGCCTGGCCTGGATGCCGGCGCGCTGCAGCATCGCGGTGGCGGCCTGGCAGATCGCCTCGTCGTTGACGTAGCGGTTGTTCGGGCAGTTCAGCGTGATGGGGAAGCCATTGGGGTAACCGGCCTCGGCCAGCAGCCGCTTCGCGGCGTCGGGGTCGAAGGGCAGGCGCTCCGCCAGCGACTGCACATAGCCGCCGATCGCCGGCGAGATCGGCAGGCCCGACGCGGTGGTCGAGTTGCGCAGGATCACGCGGGTGATCGTGTTCATGTCGATCGCCTGGTACATGGCGCGCCGCACCCGCGCATCGCGCAGCGGGTTCGGGCGGCCAGGCGTGTCCAGGCTCTCCGGCCGTGTCACGTCGAAGGCGAAGTAGATGGTGCGCGCCGTCGGGCCCTGCACCAGCCGCACGCCCGGCGCCTGCTGCACCTGCTGCACGTTCTGCAGCGGCACATGGTACATGATGTCGAGCTCGCGCGAGAGCAGCGCGGCAAGCCGCGTCGGCGCCGAGGAGATCGGCCGGAAGATCGCGCGAGTGATGCCGGTGTTGATCTCGTTCGCCGCCCAGTATTGCGAATTCGGCACCAGCACGGTCCGCTCATCGGCCACCCGCTCCACCAGGCGCCAGGGGCCGGTGCCGTTGACGTTGAGCTGCGCGAAGGCGGTGTTCGATCCGGGCTGGCCCGCGCGCGCGACGCTGAAGGCGTTGTTCGCGTCCACCCAGGGCTTGCTCATGATGAAGAACAGCACGAGATCCTGCAGCAGGATCGGGTTCGGCCCGCGCGTCTCGAAGTCCACGGTGAAGTCGTCCACCGCGCGCACCGCCGTGACGGACTGCAGCACATAGGCCATGTCGTTCTGGCGCACGCGCTCGGCCGACATCACGACGTCGGCGGCGGTGAAGGGCTCGCCGCCATGGAAGCGGACGTTGCGGCGGAGGTGGAAGCGCCAGGTCGTGGGGTTCGGCTGCTCCCAGCGCTCGGCGAGCGCGGGACGGATGGAGCCATCGGGCTGGCGCTTCACCAGCGGCTCGTAGATGTTCTCCTTCATCGTGTTGGTCACGCCATGGTTGTTGGCGTGCGGGTCGAGGCCGAGGATGTCGTTCGCGGTTGCCCAGGTGAAGTTCGTCGCCGCGGCCGGCGTCGCCGCCACCGGAAGGCCGGCGCCCAGCGCCAGCGCGCAGGCCGCGCCTCGCAGCGCCGCGCGCATGCTCATCTTGCCCATTTCTTCAGTCGCCTCCCGGAGATGGTCCGAAGGGCGCGGACATACGGCACGCCCGCGCCCGCTGTCCAGGGTCAGGCCGCGGGTTCCGGAACGGTTTCGGGTGCCGCGGCCTGGGCCTGGGCGAAGGCCAGGACCTCGCCCAGCGAGGTGACGATCACCGCCGCGCCGCCGCTGTCCTGGCGGAGTTCCGCCAGCATCGGGCTGCCCGCCGGCGCGTGCCACAGCGCGACGGCGATGGGCACGCCGGGCAGGCGGCGCTGCAGCCGGCGCAGGAAATAGCGCGCAGCGGCGGCGCTGCTGCCTTCCTGCAGGACCGACAGGCAGCACAGCCGCACGCGCGCGGGATCGAGCCGCGCATCGGCCTCGCCCTCCAGCGCCGATCCCGGCAGCGCGACGGCGCCGAAGCCGTCATGGCGCAGCGCCTGCGCCGCGACGGCGGCCGCAAGGTCGTCCAGGCGGCCGCGCCCGGCGATGCAGAGCACCGCTCCTTCGGTCTTCCAGGCCGCGGGCAGCGTCGTCGCGGATTCCGCGGCCGGCGTCTCCTCCATCTCGTCCAGCAGCGCCTCGACCTGCTGGCGGATAGCGGTCAGGCGCTCGGGTTCCAGCACCTCGCGCGACCAGTCGGTCTCGGCCAGCGCCAGCGCACGCAGCGCGACCTCGTCGTGCCAGGCGACGAGCGTCGTCCCCGATTTCAGCGCGGCCCGGGCCTGCGCGACCAGCGCGTCGGCGTCGCCCTCCAGGGCGCGCTGGTAGAAGCTCTCCTCCGGCCGCAGCGGCGGGCGGTCGCCCAGCATGACGTCGAGGAACTCGAGCCGCGGCACGTGCCGCCCGAGCACCACCAGGCACACCGTCAGCGGCGTCGCCAGCAGCAGCCCGATCGGGCCCCACATGAAGGTCCAGAAGGTCGCGGCCACGACAACGGAGACCGGCGAGAGGCCAGCGCTACGCCCGAGGATCAGCGGCTCCACGACCTGGCCCATGATGGGCTCCAGGACCAGGAACAGCGCGGCGACCGACAGGACCAGGCTCCAGCCGGGGTCGGCCGCCAGCGCCAGCAGCATCGGCGGCACCACGGCAACCCAGATGCCGAGGAACGGCACGAAGCGCATCAGCCCCGCGAGGATGCCCCAGAGCGGCGCCGCGGGCAGGCCGAGAAACCAGAGCGCGACCGAGACCACGAAGGCGAAGCCGGCATTCAGCGCGAGCTGCGCCAGGAAGAGGCGCGACAGGCGGTCCGCCGCCTCGTCCAGCGCGTCGTTGGTGCGATGCAGGTCGCGCACGCCGGCCAGGCGGATCAGCCGGTCGCGCAGGTCCTCCCGGTACAGCAGGATGAAGAGCGCGAAGACCACGACGATGCCGAAGGTCGCGATCGGCGTGAGCACCGGCCCGAGCACCGCCGCCGCCAGTTCCAGCGGAGAGGACTCGTTCGTGGCGACCGGGGCCTGCGGGACGGCGGCAGGGGGCGTGCCGCCGACGATGCCGCGCAACCCGTCGAGCGCGTGCTGCGCCTGCTGGATCAGGTCCGCGATGTGCAGCCGGTCGAGCTTCGCCTGCAGGTTCTTCGCGAGTTCCGGCAGCTGGCCCGCCAGCGTGGCGAGCTGGCGCAGCACCAGCAGCCCCAGCCCGCCGATCACGCCGACCGCGAGCAGCACGGCGAGGATGACGGAGGGCGCATGCGGCAGCCCCGCCCGCCGCAGCAGCCGCGCCAGCGGCGCCAGCACGAAGGCCAGGATCACGGCAAGGGCGAGCGGCACCAGCAGGTCGCGGCCGAGATAGAGGGCGGCGACGATGATTGCGCCGGCGACCATCGGCGCGACCTCGGCCCAGGGCGGGATGGCGCGCGCGGGCGCGCCGCGGTCTCGGGCGTCCAAGCCTGGTCCCTTCTGTGTTGCGGCTTGGCAACGCATCGATCACGCGCGGGTTCGGTGCGTGAACCCGGTGGCCTGCCCGGCGCTAAGGACATTCCACGCGGAGTTGTGCACGCCCTTGCCCAACCGGCTCCAAGCCATCGGTCCGGCCCGGCCGCTGCCCCCCTGGGTGCGGCGCGCGCCCTTCGTCGCGGGCGGGCTCGTGGTGCTGGCGCTTGCCCTCTCGGCCTGGGCCTGGCGCGATCCCTCGGCGGATGTCTGGGCCTATGCGGTGGCGCTCGTCGCGGTGCTGGCGGCCTGCGGGCTGCTTGCCGCGCTCGCATTCATGCGGCGGCGGACGGAGCGCCGGGCGAGCGCGCTGTTGCGCGGCGTGGTGGAGAACGCGCCGATCGGGCTCGGCTTCCTCGATCGCGACCTTCGGCTCAGCCACGCCAACCGCAGCCTGGCGCAACTCGGCGAGCGCACGCTCGGCGTCGAGAGCGGGGAGGAGGCGCTGCCCGACACGGTGCGCGCGCAGCTCGAGCCGCATCTGCGCAAGGTGCTGGACGGCGGCCGTGCCCAATCCGGCATCGAGGTTGCGGTGAAGCCGCCGAACAGGGGGCTGACGCGGCACCTGCTGCTCGGCGTCTTCCCGCTGCAGGAGGACGACGACGAGCGCAGCGTCGAAGGCGTGGGCCTGTTCGCCATGGACGACACGTCCCGCCGCCGCGCGGAGGCGCGGCTCAAGCGCAGCGAGCAGCGGCTGCGCACCATCGTGGACGCGATCCCGCAGCTCGCCTGGATGACGGACGCGGCCGGCGCGGTGCAATGGACCAACCGCCGCTGGCAGGACTTCACGGGCCAGGCCGCGGAGCAGGCGCTGGGCGATGGTTGGCGCGAGGTCCTGCACCCCGAGCACGCCGCCCGCGTGACCGAAGGCTTCCGCACCGCGATCGCGGCGGCCGAGCCCTGGGAGGACACCTTCCCGCTGCGCGGCGCCGACGGCCGCTACCGCTGGTTCCTGTCCCGCGCGCTGCCGCTGCTCGAGGACGAGGACGAGGACGGCGAGGCGCATCCCATCGGCTGGTTCGGCACCAACACCGACATCACGGAGCTGCGCGAGGCCGAGGAAGGCCTCGCCGCCGCCAAGGCCGCGGCGGAGGAGGCGAACCTCGCCAAGAGCCAGTTCATCGCCAACATGTCGCATGAGCTGCGCACGCCGCTGTCCGCCGTGATCGGCTATGCCGAGATGCTGGAGGAGGAGGCGGAGGCGGTGGAGGGCGGCGACGCCTTCCTGGACGATTTGAGGAAGATCGGCAGCAATGCCCGCCACCTGCTGTCGCTGATCAACGACGTGCTCGATCTCTCGAAGATCGAGGCCGGCAAGATGGAGGTGCATGCCGAGGATTTCGACGCCTGCGAGCTCGTCCACGAGGTCGCGCAGACTGTCGAGGCGCTGGCCGAGCGCCGGCGCAACCGCCTGGTCGTGGAGTGCGCCGAGGATCTCGGCGGCGGGCATTCCGACATCGTGAAGATCCGGCAGTGCCTGTTCAACCTGCTCGGCAATGCCGCGAAGTTCACCGAGGACGGGACGATCACGCTGACCGCCGCGCGGCATGACGACATGATAACCTTCGCCGTGCACGATACCGGCATCGGCATGACGCCGGAGCAGCTGGATCGGCTGTTCCAGCGCTTCTCCCAGGCCGATGCCTCCACCACGCGGCGCTTCGGCGGCACGGGCCTCGGGCTCGCGATCACCAAGGCCTTCGCGACGATGCTGGGTGGCACGATCGAGGTGACCAGCGAGGCCGGCAAGGGCAGCTGCTTCACCCTGCGGATCCCCGTGGACATCCGCGCCGCGCGCGCCGAGCCGGACGAACCCGCAGTGAGGCTGGGCGAGGCCGTCGCCGCGGAGCAGGACGGCAGCGCCGGGCTCGTGCTGGTGGTGGACGACGACGCCGCGACGCGCGACCTCGTGTCCCGCTTCCTGCGGCGTGAGGGCTTCGCGGTGCGTTGCGCGCAGGACGGGGCGGAGGGGCTCGCGATGGCGCGCGCGCTGAAGCCCGTGGTGATCCTGCTCGACGTGATGATGCCGCGCATGGACGGCTGGGCGGTGCTGGCGGCGCTGAAGGCCGACCCCGAGCTGGCGGAGGTGCCGGTGGTGATGGTCACCGTCGTGCAGGAGCGCGGCCTGGCCTTTTCGCTCGGCGCGGAAGACTACCTGAACAAGCCCGTGCGCTGGGACCGGCTGAAGCGCGTGCTGGACCGCTTCCGGCGCGAGGTGGCGCCGGGGCTCGCCCTGCTGATGGAAAGCGACGAGAGCGAGCGGGCGGAGCTTTCATCGGTGCTCGCGGCGCAGGGATGGACGGTTGAAGCCGTCGCCGACCCGCAGGCCGCGCTGGCGCGGCTGGCGGCGCCGCCGGTGCCTACCGTGCTGGTGATGGAGCTGCGCGCCCCGGCCGTCGGCGAGGGATTCGCGCTGCTGCGCGAACTGCGCCGCCGGCCGGAGCTGCGCGAGGTCGAGGTGATCGCGATCACCGAGGGCGAGGTCGGCCCGGCCGAGTTGTCGGAGCTGCGCGATGCCGTGCGCACCATCGTGCCGGCGGAGGAGGCGAGCCGCGAGCTCGCGAGCGAGTTGAAGCGCGTCGCCGCGCAGAAGCCGGGAATGGAGGCCAGGACGTGACGACGATCCTGCTGGTCGAGGATCACGAGGAGCTGTGGGATTTCCTCTCCCGCCGCCTGAAGCGCCGGGGTTTCGAGGTGGAGCTGGCGCATGACGGGCAGGAAGGCGTGGACAAGGCGCGCGCGCTGAAGCCGGACGTGATCCTGCTCGACATGAACCTGCCGGTGAAGGATGGCTGGACCGCGGCGCGGGAGTTGCGTGCGGACCCGGACACGCAGCGCACGCCGATCATTGCGCTGACCGCGCATGCCATGTCGGGCGATCGCGGGCGGGTGCTGGAAGCCGGCTGCGACGACTACCACCCGAAGCCCGTGGATTTCTCCCGCCTGCTCGCGCAGATCGACGCGGCGTTGCTCAAGCGGGACGAGGCGGAGGGGTAGGGATCCAACCCCCACCCCGACCCTCCCCCGCAGGCGGGAGAGGGAGCGGTTGCGCCAATCTCCGTCTCCCGCTTGCGGGGGACGGCGCCCGCGCAGCGGGCGGATGGCGGTGAGCGCGCCCTTCCCTACTCCTCCACCAGCGCCGGATAGTTCTCCGCCAGCCCTTCCGCCTCCACGCGCGCTTCGCCCGGAAAACTCTCGATCACGCGCTGCAGATCCGCCGGGCGCAGCCGCGGGCAATCCGTGTCTTCGATGCTTCGGCAGGCCAGCCGGTCCAGCAGCGCCAGCACACGCTCGCGAGGGTCCATCGCAATCAGCTTGTCGGCCTGCTTCGCGCTGGCGCTGGCCTGCTGCTCCTCGAGTTCCTCACGTGCCTCGACGGGCAGCCAGCCCAGGCCCTCGTTCGCTCCGCTCATGCGCGTCCCAGCGCGCGGCCTGCGCCGCCGGTTCCCGCTACCGCGCCGCGAGCGGCCAGACCCAGGCGATCATCGGCACGCCGATCAGCAGCACGATCAAGGTCAACGGCGCGCCGAGCCGGGCATAGGCGCCGAAGCGATACCCGCCCGGTCCCATGACCAGCGTGTTGCACTGGTGCCCCACGGGCGTCAGGAAATCGCAGGCCGCGCCCATCGCGACCGCCATCAGGAAGGCGTCGGGCGAGAGGTGCAGCCGTTCCGCCAGGCTCGCCGCGATGGGCGCCAGCATCAGCACCGTCGCGGCGTTGTTCAGGAAGGGCGTGACGGCCATTGCCACCACCATCATCAGCGCCAGCGCGCCGAGCGGCGGCAGCCCGTGCACCGCGACAGCCAGCCAGCCCGCGATGAGGTCCGATCCGCCGGTGGTCCGGATCGCCTCGCTCACCGGGATCAGCGCGCCGAGCAGGATCAGCACCGACCATTCCATGGTGTCGTAGGCGTCGCGCATGGTCAGCGCGCGCAAGGTCAGCATGGCGACCGCCGCGGCGAAGAAGGCCACCGCGACCGGCACCAGGTTCAGTCCGACGCAGGCCATTGCGACGCCGAGTACGATCGCCGGCACCAGGCTGCGCTTCCGGCTGCCCAGCGCGATGTCCCTGCCAGACAGCGGCAGGATGTGGAGCTCGCCCAGAACCTCGGGCAGGCGTTCCTGCTCGCCCTTCAGGATCACCACGTCCCCCGCGCGCAGCCGCAGCGCGGCGAGCCGGCGGGAGATGCGCTCGCCGCGGCGGCTGACCGCGAGCACCGCCAGCCCGTGCCGCCGCGCCAGGTCGGTCTCGGCGGGCGTGCGGCCGACCAGCGGACTCGCGCCGGTGATCACGCCCTCGATCACGCCGGCCTCCTCGACGGGCTGGCGGGCGGCCTGCCTCTCCCCGGCCAGCACGAGGCCGGCGCGGGCCTGCAAACGTTCGAGGTCCTCGGGCTCGCCTTCCAGCAGCAGCACGTCGCCGGCGCGCAGCACGGTCGCGGGCGTCGGCGTGAGGCGGCGGAAGCGCTCGCGGATCACGCAGGCGACGTGCACGCCGGCGACCAGCGCCTCGAACTCCGCGACCGTGCCGCCGGCCATGGGGCTCTCGGCGGGCAGCGTCGCCTCCGTCGTGTAGGCCTCGAGCGCGAAGGCGGCCTCCATGCCCGCGGAGGGCCGCCGCCCGCCCGGCAGCAGGCGCCAGCCGATCGCGAGGAACGCCAGCCCTGCCAGCGAGACCACGATCCCGACCGGCGCGAAATCGAACATCCGGAAGGGCTCGCCCAGGATCTCCTCCCGCATGCGGGAGGCGATGATGTTGGGCGAGGTGCCGATCAGCGTGACCAGCCCGCCGAGCAGCGAGGCAAAGGACATCGGCATCAGCAGCGCCGAGGGCGAATGCCCGGTCCGGCGCGCGAGCTGGAACGCCACCGGCATCAGCAGCGCCAGCGCGCCGATGTTCTTCACGAAGGCCGACAGCAGCATCACGGCGCCGGCCAGCACCGGCACCTGCGTCGCGGGCGACCGCAGATAGGGCACGAGGGGCCGCATGATCGTCTCGACCACGCCGGATTTCGCGACCGCCGCGCTGACCAGCAGGGCGGAGGCGACGATGATCACGATGTCGTCCGAGAAGCCGGAGAAGGCCTCCTTCGCCGGCACGACGCCGGTGACGAGGCCGGCGAGCAGCGCCAGCAGCGCGACCAGGTCATAGGGCAGCTGTCCCCAGACGAAGAGGCCGATGGTCACGCCGACGATCCCGAAGGCGATGGCCTGGTCGGGCGTCATGGGCTGTGGGGGCTGGACGGCACGGGCGGGAAAGTCGCGCGGGGTGCCGCGGGTTCCGCGGAACCGTGGAAGGGCGGGTGCGTCCAGCCGGCATGCCACAGGACCCGCCGCCGGCCGATCGCGTCCTGCACGCGGCGATCGCAACCAAGCTGCTGCATGCCTGGGCGCAGAACCGGCAGCAGGTGCTGGCGCCGCTGACGCTCGACCTCTCGCGCATGGAAAGCGGCCCGCGCGCGCTGCTGCTGGGCATGGTGGCAGCCGCGCAGGCCGTGGGCGGGAAGGACGGGGATCGGCTGCGAGGCGCGCTGCGGCGGATGCGCGCGGAGGGCGCGGCCATCCCCGGCCCGCCCGACCTGTTCCCGCTGCTGCACGAGATCGAGGCGGCGGCGCTCGGCGCGCAGGCCTATGCCGCCGCGGCGCTGCTGCTGGACCGGCGCGTCGCGGCGGAGCGCGCCTTCCTGGACTGGATCGCAGCGCGCTTCGCCCTGCCGGCCTCGGCCGTGGCGGCGCTGGCGCGGCGCTACGGGCGCTGAGTCTCCGTCAGCTCGGCCAGCGCGGCTTGCAGCGGGGCGGAGCCCAGCAGCATCGCCCGGGCGAGGTCGGCCAGCGTGATCCAGCCCGTCACCCGGCCCGCCGCATCCAGCACGGGCAGGCGGCGGAGATGATTCGACGCCATGAGGTCCAGCGCGGCATTCACGCCGTCCTCCTCGCGGCAGGTGATGACGGGGGTGGAGAGCACGTCGGCGACCCGCACCTGGCCGGCATCCAGCCCCCGCGCGACGACGCGGTAGAGCAGGTCGCGGTCCGTCACGATGCCGCGGAGGTCGGCCGGGCCGCCCACGGGCAGCGCGCCGACGTCGAGCTCCCCCATCAGCTCCGCCGCGGCGGAGACAGGGGCCTCCGGCGCGATGAACTCGACTTCCCGCGTCATGAGCTCGGCGACCCGCATGGGCGCGCAACGCCGCCGGGCGCCGCGCCGTTCCCCCGTGCCGGCGGCGCGGCTAGGATGCGCGCGATGACGACGACCGAAAGGCTCAACGGCGATCCCGACGACGACGCGTTCCTCGCGACGGTGGGCGCGCGGCTACGCACGATCCGCGCGCGGCGCGGCGTGACGCGGCGCGACCTGTCGCGCCTGTCGCGCGTGTCGGAGCGCTACATCGCGCAGCTCGAGGCCGGGAGCGGAAATGTCTCGATCCTGCTGCTGCGGCGGATCGCGCGCGCGCTGGGCGTGGGGTCGGAGGAGCTGACGGCCGAGCACCCCGAGCGCAGCGTGGAGCGCCTGCTGATCGACCAGCTTCTGGCGCAGTTGCCGGACCAGCGCCTGGCGGAGGCGCGGGAGATGCTGCAGCAGCGCTTCGGCCGGCAGGAATCGCGGACGCGGGCGCGGCGTCTGGCGCTGATCGGGCTGCGCGGCGCGGGCAAGTCCACGCTG
This sequence comes from Falsiroseomonas sp. HW251, assembly GCF_050563545.1. NCBI lineage: Bacteria > Pseudomonadati > Pseudomonadota > Alphaproteobacteria > Acetobacterales > Roseomonadaceae > Falsiroseomonas > Falsiroseomonas sp. HW251. The sequence goes on along the minus strand of NZ_JBNXUM010000006.1, from coordinate 112,863 downwards.
GGGCGGAAGCTCGCGGAACGGCTCGGCGTGCGCTTCGTCGAGCTGGACCGCGAGGTCGAGCGCGAGGGCCGGATGGAGCTCTCGGACATCTTCGCGATCCACGGCCAGGAAGGCTTCCGGCGGCTGGAACGCGCGACGCTGGAGCGCCTGGTGCGGGAGGACACGGCCGCCGTGATCGCCGCCGGCGGCGGCATCGTGGCGGAGCCCGCGACCTTCGGCCTGCTCCTCGACACCTGCGTCACGGTCTGGCTGCGCGCGAGCCCCGAGGAACACATGAAGCGCGTGATCGAGCAGGGCGACACGCGTCCCATGCGCGACAACAGGCGCGCGATGGAGGATCTGCGCGCGATCCTGGCCAGCCGCGAATCGCTTTATGCGCGGGCGGATTTCACGGTGGACACCTCGGGCCGGACAGTCGCGCAGGTGCTGGACGAGTTGGCGTCGCTGCCCGCGCTCGCCGCGGCCTGATCAGATCACGTCGGCTTCGAGGATTTCACGGAACCGCGGCGGGATCGCCATCGGCTTCATCTTCGGCCCGGTCGTGTCGACGAAGGCGCAGACCAGCTTGCCGTCATAGGACACGCGATCGCCGACGCGGCCCTGCACGACGAAGGTGACGGAGGAGCCGCCGAGCTTTGCGATGCGGACCTCGGTCTCCAGCGTGTCGCGCGGCGTGACGGGGCTGCGGAAATCCAGCGAGACATGCACGAAGGGCGAGCCCGAGCCCATGTCCAGGTTGAACTCGTAGAAGCTCGCACCGAGGCGGTCGTTGAAGAACGCCTCGATCGCATCCATCGCGAAATCGAGGTAGCGCGCGGTGTAGGCGATGCGCGCGGGATCGGACTCGCCCCAGCGGATGCGGCGGGCGTGGACGAAGGGGTAGGACTTCTCAGTAGGTCTCGACATGGAAGCGGCCTTCCTCGCGCATCGCCGCGCGGAGCGCAGGCCAGTCCATGCCGCGCGCGGCGGCGACCTCGGTCAGTGCCTCGTCCACGCCCGCCTCGAGCCCGCGCAGGCCGCAGACATAGATGTGCGTGCGCGGCTTCGCGAGCAGCCCGCCGAGCGCCTCGGCGCGGGCGCGCATGCGGTCCTGCACGTATTCCCTGGGCTGGCCCGGGACGCGGCTGTAGACGAGTTCCTGCGCCATCACCTCGGCCGGGACCTTCTGCAACGGGCCGAAATAGGGAAGCTCCTGCGGCGTGCGCGCGCCAAAATACAGGTGGAGCCTGCCGCTGCCGGCCTGGGCGATGCGGCGGCGGCGTTCCGTGAAGCCACGGAAGGGCGCGGAGCCCGTGCCGGTGCAGATCATGACGACGTCGGCCTCGGGCTCGTCCGGCAGCAGGAAGGTGGTGCCGAAGGGGCCGATGACGCCAAGGCTGTCGCCGACCTTGAGATCGCAGAGCCAGTTGGACGCGACCCCGCGGAAGATCGTGCCGTCCTCGCGCGGCTCGGCGACGCGCTTGACGGTCAGCGCCAAGTTGTTCGCACCGGGCTTCTCGCCGTCGCGGGCGGAGGCGACGGAGTAGAGCCGCATCGCGTGCGGGCGTCCCGTGACGTCGAGGCCCGGCGGCACCACACCGATGCTCTGGCCCTCGAGGACCGGGAAGGGCGTCGAGGCGAAGTCGAGGATGATGTGGTGCACGTCGGAAGAGGTGCCGGATTTCGTCACGCGGATGTTGCCGACGACCTTTGCAAGAGCTGGCGTCGCGCGGTTGAACAGGTTGACCTTGGGCTTAGCGGCGGTGGTCGGCGCGCGCGTCTGGCCGCCGGCGCCCTTGTGCGCCTCGGCAAACAGCGCGGCGGCTTCCGCATCGGCGGCTGCGGCGGCGAGTGCGGGTTCGGGCGCACGCGGCGGCAGTTCCTGCCAGGAGAACTGCTCATCCAGGCTGTAGGGCGTAGCGACGGCAAACCAGTTGTCGATGGCGCCGGTCGGGCAGGGCGAAATGCAGTCGCCGCAGGCGTTGCAGGTGTTCGCGTCCACGACGTAGTTGTTGTCGTCGTGGGTGATCGCGTTGATCGGGCAGGTCGCCTCACAGGTGTTGCAGCGGATGCAGATCTCGGGGTCGATCAGGTGCTGCTTGAGGGACGTGCCCTCAGTGGTCGGCGTGCCGTCCATCAATACTCTCCCGACGTCAGTTCGCTTCCCCGTTTCAGAGGCTCCCTCCCCCGCAAGCGGGGGAGGGAAACCGACAGTGGGGGGAGGTCGCTCCGATCCTATTCGTGCAGCTTCACATACTCGAAATGCCCGGGCTTGTTGTCGATGCCGACCTTGGGCGCGGCGATCCAGTTGGCGTAGTTGCCGGCGGTGTCCACGGGCTGCATCAGCGCGGTGATGAAGAGGTTGTCGTCGTTGGACGGCAGCCATTCGTCGCGCTTCGCGGCCCAGGTGCCGGCGTCGATGACGCGGCCGTCGGGATCCGCGTGGATCTTGCTGAACTCGCCGATCTTCCGGTTGAAGGCGACGTCCGGCAGCTTGAGCTGGAAGGGAATGCCGGCCTTCTCGATCACCTTGTTCCAGCGGCCGACGCCACCGTTGCAGTCCACGACATAGTCGTCGCGCAGGCGCATGTTCAGCGCGGAGAGCGCCGGCACATCCTCCTTCACCACGGCGCCGTCGATGCAGCGCAGGACGGGATAGGTGCTGTCGATCAGGCGGTGGTCGTCCTCGATCTTGTCCTCGCGGTAGCGGCCCTTCAGGCCCGCATTGTAGGCGTTGGCCGCGTTGGTCGAGACCTCGCTGCCGAACAGGTCGAGCGTCAGCGAGAAGTGCAGGTTCATCTTCTTCTGGATCGCGGGGAGGTCGATGACGCCGAGCGCGCGGACCTTCTCGATGTCGTGCGGGTCCTGGATGCCGGCGTCCTTCATGGCCTGGCAGGTCCGCTCCACCACGCGCATCACGCCGGTCTCGCCGACGAACATGTGGTGCGCTTCTTCGGTCAGCATGAAGCGGCAGGTGCGGGACAGCGGGTCGAAGCCGGACTGGGCTAGCGCCTCGAGCTGCATCTTCCCGTCGCGATCTGTGAAGAAGGTGAACATGAAGAAGGACAGCCAGTCCGGCGTCGCCTCGTTGAAGGCGCCGAGCATGCGCGGCGTGTCCTGGTGGCCGGAGCGGCGGCGCAGCAGCTCCTCCGCCTCCTCGCGCCCGTCCTTCCCGAAGTACTTCTGCAGGAGGTAGACCATCGCCCAGAGATGGCGGCCTTCCTCCACGTTCACCTGGAAGAGGTTGCGCATGTCGTAGAGCGAGGGCGCGGTCTTGCCGAGGTGGCGCTGCTGCTCGACCGACGCCGGCTCGGTGTCGCCCTGGATGACCAGCAGGCGGCGCAGCATGGCGCGGTATTCGCCGGGCACTTCCTGCCAGGCGGGCTCGCCCTTGTGGTGGCCGAAGCCGATCTTGCGATCGGGCACCGCCGGCGCAAGCAGGATGCCCCACTTGTATTCCGGCATCTTCACGTAGTCGAACTTCGCCCAGCCCTTCGGGTCCACGGAGATCGCGGTGCGGAGATAGACGAGGGATTCCTGGAAGCCCTCCGGCCCCATGTCCTTCCACCAGTCGATGTAGCCGGGATGCCAGGTCTCCAGCGCCTTGCGCACGCGCGCATCGCTGTTGAGGTCCACGTTGTTCGGGATCAGGCCGTCATAGTTGACGTTCATGCCGTCGGGCATCTTGGGTCTCCCTACACGCGCTGCTTGTCGTAGTTCGGCTTCACGCCCGATCCGTAGAGCTTCAGCGCACCCTCCGTGCCGACCGCGTTCGGGCGCTGGAAGATCCAGTTCTGCCAGGCGGTCAGGCGGCCGAAGATGCGCGTTTCCATCGTCTCGGGCCCGACGAAGCGGAGGTTCGCCTCCATCCCCGTCAGCGCATCGGGGGAGAAGCTCGCGCGCTCCTCCAGCATGATGCGGACCTCGTCGTCCCAGTCGATCTCGTCGAAGGTCATGGTGACAAGGCCGAGTTCCTCAGCCTCCTCGGCTTCCAGGCCCTTGCCGATGGCCTCCTTTGCGCGATCCACGCTGCCGGGCTCGCCCCAGAAGCGCGCCTGGAGGCGGGTCAGATTGTTCGACATCGGATAGGCGCCGAAATTCATCGGCGAGAGGGTGATCGCCGCGGGCGGACGATTGTCGCCCTCGCGCTTGCCCGACAGCATCACGGAGCGGTCGGCGGCGAAGGCGAGTTCGGCCAGCGTTCCGGCGAAACAGCTGCCGGGCTCGACCAGCGCGACCAGGCTGCGCGACGTCATGTCCACGCGCTTAAGCACGCGCTTGAGGTAGTGGCGGACCTCGCGGATGAACCAGTCGGCCTGGTGTGCCTCCAGGAATTCGTCATGCCCCAGCACCAGCGCCGCATCGCCTTCGGTGCGGAAGGTGATCAGGCCGAGCTCGGGTTCGTTGGCGCGGAGGTGCAGGATCGCATCGTCCAGCTCGCGGGCCAGGCGCAGCGGCCAAAACTGCGCGTGCTTCGCGGCGTCGAGCGTCGCGGGCGGCGCTGCCTCGGGCCCCAGCACCGTGACCGTCGCGCGGCCGCCAGCGCGGTCGCATTCCACGCGCACGCGGGAATAGAGGATGTGCTCGCCCTCGAAGCGGCGATCGAGCGGCGTCAGCGCGACGCCCTTCGCGTCTTTCGGACGATCCGTCTTCGCCGAGAATTCTGCCGCGCGCTGCTTCACGCGCTCGTTCCAGGCGGAGGGCGGGACGACCTCGTCCACCAGGCGCCAATCCACCGCGCGCTTGCCGCGCACGCCTTCCTCGGTCGAGCAGAAGACGTCGGCGAGATCCCGCCGCACCTTGCGCTTGTCCGTCACGCGGGTCAGCCCGCCGGTGCCGGGCAGCACCGCCAGCAGCGGCGTCTCCGGCAGCGCGACGGAGGAGCGGCGGTCGTCGATTAGCATCACGTAATCCGCCGCGACCGCAAGCTCATAGCCGCCGCCGGCGCAGGCGCCGTTCACCGCCGCGATGTAGTATTGCCCGCTGTTCCAGGTCGCGTCCTCGATCGAGCAGCGCGTCTCGTTGGTGAACTTGCAGAAATTCACCTTGTGGCCGTGCGTCGCTTTGCCAAGCATGCGGATGTTCGCACCGGCGCAGAACACGTTGTCCTTGCCGGAACGGATGACGACGGCGCCGACCTCGGGATGCTCGAAGCGCAGGCGCTGGATCGCGTCATGGAGCTCGATGTCCACGCCGAGGTCGTAGGAGTTGAGCTTCAGCTCCACGCCCTCGAACAGGCTGCCATCGGCGTCCACATCCATGACCAGGCTCGCGACCGGGCCGTCGAGCTCCAGGCGCCAGTGGCGCCACCGGCTCGGCTCCGTCTGGAAGTCGATGCGTGCCATTGGCGATTCCTGCCCTCGTTGGATGCTAGATAATGCAGGTCCATCGGCCGACGCAAGCCGCAATATGAATTATTTTGCTGGTTCGTGGACCCGGAAGAGGCGGTTGGCGAAGTCGGCGACGGCGTCCAGCGTGGGGCCGGTCGCCTCGAGATGCGGGGAATGGCCCACGCCGGGCAGCACCAGACGGTCCACCGGGCAATAGGTCTCGCGTTCGATGATGTGCAGGTGCTCGAGCGTGCCGTAGGGATCGGCCGCGCCCTGCACGACCAGGATCGGCACGCGGACATGCGCGATCTCCGGCTGCAGGTCGAGCACGGCGGGGAAGCCGGGATCGAGCCAGGCGCCGTTCCAGCCGAGGAAGGCGGCCGCGGGATCTCGATGGTACTTCGCCATGCGCTGGAGCAGGTCGGTGGTGTTCCAGCGGTCGCGCGCGCGCTCGATCTCGCCGATGCTGAAGGGCTCGACCATGACATGCGGCGCGAGCAGCGCGAGGCCGCGCACGCGGCGGTCCTGGTGCGATCCCGCATAGATCAGCGCGATCGAGGCACCGTCGGAATGCCCGACCAGCACGCAGCGCCGGATGCCCTGCGCGTCAAGCACGCGGCCCAGCACGTCGCGCGCCTCGTCATGCATGTAGGTCAGCGGCCGCGGCAGCGCGACGCTGTCGGATTGGCCATAGCCCAGGCGCGAATAGGCCATCACGCCGAAACCGGTCATCGCGGCGAGTTTCGCCGGCACGTCGCGCCACAGCGCGACGCAGCCCAGGCCCTCGTGCAGCAGCACCAGCGTCGGCGCTTCCTCCGGCCCCGGCCCCCACCACGCCGCCTCGATCCGGCGGCCGTCGAGTTCGAAGGAAACGTCCTTCATTCGTGGTGCGCGAAGCGTTCGCGCAGCTTGAAACGCTGGATCTTGCCGGTCGCGGTCTTCGGCAGTTCCTCCACCGCCTCGATCCAGCGCGGATACTTCCACGGGCCGGCCGCGGCCTTCACATGGGCCTGCAGCTCCGCGATCAGCTTCTCGCCGGCGACGCCGCCGCCCTTCAGCGTGACGAAGGCCATCGGCTTCACCAGCCCGTCGCTGTCCTCGCGCCCGATCACCGCGGCTTCCTGCACGGCGTCGTGGGAGACGAGCGCGGCCTCGACCTCGAAGGGGCTGACCCAGATGCCGCTGACCTTGAACATGTCGTCGGCGCGGCCCTGGTAGCGGTAGAAGCCTTCGGCGTCGCGGAGGTACTTGTCGCCGGTGCGCGTCCACTCCCCCTGGAAGGTGCGGCGCGACTTCGCGCGCTGGTTCCAATAGCCCTCGGCCGCGCTCGGCCCGTTCACCAGCAACTCGCCGGTCTCGCCATCGGGCACGTCGCGGTCATGCTCGTCCACGATGCGGAGTTCGTAGCCCGGGACCGCGACGCCGGAGCTGCCGTAGCGCATCTTCCCGGGCTGGTTGGAGACGAAGATGTGCAGCATCTCCGTGCTGCCGATGCCGTCCAGGATGTGCACGCCGACCGCCTCGTTCCAGCGGAGCCCGATATGCTCGGGCAGCGCCTCGCCAGCGGAGACGCAGCGGCGCAGGCGCGGCGATCCCGCGCCGCGGGTCAGCGCGGGATTGGCCAGCATCGCGGCATAGAGCGTCGGCACGCCGAAGAACATCGTGGGCCGGTGCCGCTGCATCGTCGCCATCACGCTGTCGGGCGTCGGCCGGTCCGGCAGCAGCGCCGCGCAGGCACCGACATGCATGGGGAAGGTCATGGCATTGCCGAGGCCGTAGGCGAAGAACAGCTTCGCCGCGGAATAGCAGACATCGTCACGCGAGATGCCCAGCACCTGGTCGGCATAGGTGTCCGCCGTGGCCTTCAGGCTGGCATGGACATGCTTCACGCCCTTCGGCGCGCCAGTGGAGCCGGAGGAATAGAGCCAGAACGCGACCTCGTCGGGGCTCGCCTCCACGGCGACCGGCGCCGGCAGCGCCTGCGCGATGAAGGCGCGGAGGTCGCGTTCGTTGTCCTTCAGGCCCTCTGCCGGCGATCCGTCCACCGACGCGACCAGCACCAGCTTCAGCGCATCGAGCCGCGCGATGACGTGCCGCAGCGCCGGCAGCAGCGGCGCGGAGACCGCCAGCGCCTCGGCCCGGCTGTCCTGCAGGATGTAGGCGACCTGCTCGGCGGGCAGCAGCGTGTTGATCGGGATCGGCACGACGCCGGCGCGGATCGCGCCCCAGAACAGGGCGGGGAAATCCACGGTGTCCAGCATGAGCATGGCCAGCCGCCGCTCGCGGTCGATGCCTGACGCGCCGAGCCCGCCGGCGACGCGCGCGGACCCCTCGGCGAGCCCTGCGTAGGTCACGCTGCGATGCGGATCCGCGAAGGCCGGCGCGTCGCCGCGGCCCTCATCGATGTGCCGGTCCAGGAACCACGTGACGGCGTTCGCCATGGGTCAGGCCTTGGTGAACTGGATCGCGCCTTGCGGCAGGAGATACAGCACGATGGCTCGCCCGCCGCTCACGGTCGGGTGATGCGCGGTGTCGGGGCCATAAACCAGCCAGCCCTCGCCCTTGCCGTCGAAGGCCGCACCCGGCGTCTCCGGCATGATCATGTCGATCTCGCCATTGGGGTGGCTGTGGTGGGGCCCGGCCAGGCTGTCCATCAGCACGACATCCACGCTGTAGCCCGCGGTGTCGGGGCCCGGCTTGACGGGGCGGCCGTAGCGGATGCCGCCGGCCTCGCGCTGGCAGAGCCAGCCCTCCGCGATGCCCTGGCGGCAGAGCGCCTTGATCGCTTCGAAGGTCCCGGAGCCCGGCGGGAATTGCGCCTCCAGGGTCTTCGCCAGAGCGGGCTCCACGGGCAGGCCGGTAATGGCCGCGGTCACGTCCCTGATCTTCGCCTCGAAGGCCGCAAGCGACATGGCGTCACACTCCCAGGTGTCGGTGCATCAACGCCGGATCGGCACGCAGCTCGTCGGGCCTGCCAGACCACACCAGCGAGCCCTTCACCAGGATCTCGGCGCGGTCCACGACGGACAGCACCGCGGTGACCGTCTTGTCCACGATGATGCAGGCGAGGCCGGCTTCGCGCACCGTGCGGATCGTCCGCCAGATCTCGTCGCGCACCAGCGGGGCCAGGCCTTCGGTCGCCTCGTCCAGGATCAGCAGGCGCGGGCTCGTCATCAGTGCGCGGCCGATGGCCAGCATCTGCTGCTCCCCGCCCGAGAGCTGGTCGCCGCGGTTCGTCGCGCGCTGGCCGAGGCGCGGGAAGATCGACAGCACGCGATCGAGCGGCCAGGGCGTGCTGCCCGCCGCATCCGGGCGGGCCGCAAGCTTCAGGTTCTCGATGACGGTGAGAGAGGCGAAGACGCCGCGGCCTTCCGGCACCACGGCGATGCCGCGCTGCGCACGCCTGAACGTGGTCTCACGCGTGACGTCCTGGCCGTCCACCAGAACTTGGCCCGCGCGCGCCGGCAGCAGGCCGAGCAGCGTGCGGATCAGCGTCGTCTTGCCCATGCCGTTGCGACCCATGAGCCCGATCGTCTCGCCCGGCCGGATCGCGATGTCCACGCCGCGCAGCACGAGCCCTTCGCCATAGCCGGCCTGCAATCCGCGCGATTCCAGGATGGGCGTCCCCGTCCGATGACCGGAGGGCGCCGCCCGGAGGTCTGAATCGGCCGGGCCACTCATGCGTCGTTGCCCAGATAGGCTTCGCGCACGGCGGCCGACGCCCGGATCGTCGCCGGCGCGCCCTGTTCCAGCACGCGGCCATCCACCATCACCGTCATGGAATCCGCAACCGCGAAGACGAAGTCCATGTCGTGCTCGATCAGCAGCACCGCGTGATCGCGCGTCAGTTCCTTCAGCAGGCCCGCGACCTTCTCGCCCTCCTCCGGGCCCATGCCGGCCAGCGGCTCGTCCAGCAGCAGCACGCGCGGGGCGGTCGCCAGCGCCATCGCGATCTCCAACAGGCGCAGCTCGCCATGGCTCAGCGTCGCCGCGATTCCCTCGCGCTCGAGCCCGACGCGCACCAGCGCGGCGCGCGCCGCCTCGATCGGCGCGGTTTCCCGAGTCGCGCGGTGCAGCCAGCTTCCGGGCGTGAAGACCGATGCCTGCGCGGCCAGCCGCACATTCTCGAAGACCGTCATCTCGCGCAGCACGTTGGTGCGCTGGAAGCTGCGGCCGATGCCGGCCTGCGCGAGCCGCCAGCTCGGCCAGCCCGTCACGTCCGTGTCGCCCAGCAGCACACGGCCCGCGCTCGGCGGCAGCGTGCCGGACAGCAGGTTGACCAGCGTGGACTTGCCCGCGCCGTTCGGGCCGATCACGGCGTGCAACTCGCCGATCTCAATGGACAGCGAGACGTCGGACACGGCGGTCAGGCCGCCGAAGCGGCGGGTCAGCGCCTCGGCGCGCAGCGCGCTCATCGGCGCGGCTCCTTCCGCGCGGGCAGGATGCCAGCCAGGCCGCGCGGCAGCAGCAGCACGACGGCCAGGATGACCAGCCCCTCCACCAGGCGCTGGCGTTCGGTGATCAGCGTCGCGGCCTCGCCCAGGCCGACGTAGGCGAAGGCACCGAGGATCGGGCCGTGCAGCGCGCCGATGCCGCCGAGGAGGACCATCAGCAGCGCCTCCGCGCTGCGGTGCCAGGAGAGGAACTCGGGGTTCACGAAGGCCTCGGTCATCGCCCACATGTGGCCCGCGAGTCCGGCCAGCGCGCCGGCGATGACGAAGGCCACCAGCTTGATACGACGCGTGTCATAGCCAAGGGCGCGCATGCGGTCCTCGTTGGCGCGGATGCCCTGCAGCGCATGGCCGAAGAGCGTGCGCATCAGCAGCGCCAGCCCCGCATACATCGCGACCAGGATACCGAGATTGACCCAGAGCAGCACCTGCGCGCGCTGCCGGCGCGGGACCTCCCACGCCATGCCGAAGATCTCGAAGGCCGGGCGGGTGACGAAGACGCCGTCCTTGCCGCCACCGAGCGGCGTGTCGTGGAAGAGGAAATACAGCATCTGCCCGAAGGCGAGCGTGACCATCAGGAAGAAGAAGCCGCGCGTGCGCAGCGACATCGCGCCGACCGGCAGCGCCGCGATCCCCGCCAGCGCGGCCGCGGCGGGCAGCGTCAGCGCGATCGAAAGTCCGGGCGGCAGCAGATAGACCGCATAGGCGCCGACGCCGAAGAAGGCGGCGTGGCCGAGGCTCACCATCCCCGCCCCGCCCACCAGCAGCTGCAGGCTCAGCGCGAACATCGCGGAGATCAGCGCCGTGGAGGCGAGCTGGACGTGATAGGCCTGCGCCCACCACGGCATCGACGCCACCACGATTGCGGTGATCGCCAGCAGGAGCGTCCCGATCGGGCCCGCGACCCGCATCTCAGCGCCCCGCCGCGAACAGGCCGGACGGCCGCCAGAGCAGCACCGCCGCCATCAGCACATAGACCGCGAGCCCCGAGACGCCGGGCATGTAGGCCTTGCCCAGCGTGTCCACCAGCCCGATCAGCAGCGCCGCCCAGAACGCGCCGGCGATGGACCCGACGCCACCCACCACTACCACCACGAAGCAGATGATGAGGAAGCCGTCGCCCATGTTGGGGTAGACGGAATGCAGCGGCGCCGCGAGCGCGCCGGCCAGCATCGCCAGCGCCGTGCCGGCGGCAAAGACCAGCATGTGGATGCGCCGCGCATCGAGCCCGAGCAGGTCCACCATCTCCGGCTTCTCCGCCGCCGCGCGAATGGCGGAACCGACGCGCGTACGCTCGATCCCGAGGAACATCAGCGCCGCGACCACCAGGCAGACGCCGAGCACGGCGAGGCGGTAGGCGGAATAGGCGAAATCGGCGGTGACGGGGACGGAGAAGTCCAGGATCTTGGGCACCGGCACCGCGTGGAAGTCGTTGCCGAGCAGGGCGGAGCGCGCTTCCTCGAACAGCAGGATCAGCGCGAAGGTCAGCAGCACCTGGTCCAGGTGCTCGCGCCTGTAGAAGCGGCGGAAGAGCCCGGCTTCCAGCGCCGCGCCGACCGCGATGCCGCCGAGGATCGCGGCGGGCAGCGCGAGCCAGAGCGAGCCCGTCAGCCCCGCGATGACGAAGGCGAGGTAGGCGCCGATCATGAACATCGAGCCGTGCGCGAGATTGATCACGCCCATCACGCCGAAGATCAGCGTGAGCCCGGAGGAGATCAGGAACAGCAGCAGCCCGTACTGCAAGCCGTTCAGGATCTGCGCGAGAAGGCCGGAGAGGTCCAAGGGCGTCCTTTCGCCCTCCCCCGATACGCGGCCGCCTCCCCCGCTAGCGGGGGAGGGAAAATCACGGGCGGGGGGAGGGAGCGCGTTTGGTCATGCCATCCGGCAGCCCGTGCCCGGGTCGGCCAGCGATTCCGCGGCGATGCCGATCACCTTGTTCTCCCCGCCCTTCGCCTCGCGCAGCCACATGTTCTGGATGGGATTGTGGCTGGCGGACAGCGAGAACGGCCCGCGCGGGCTGTCGATGCGGGCGCTGCGGATCGCGCGGCTGAACTCCCGCTCGGCGTCGAGGTTGCCGCGCACGCCGTCCAGCCCCGCCGCCAGCATCTGCGCGGCGTCGTAGCCCTGCACGGCATAGACGTCTGCATCGCGGCCCGTGCGGGCCTTGAAGGCCTCCCGGAAGCTCCGGTTCTTCGGGGTGTCGATGCCGTCGCCATAGTGCAGCGAGGTCTTGATCCCCTCGGCCGCGGCGCCCTGGCCTTGCAGCGTGCCCTCCGTCAGGAAGCCGGAGCCGCAGAGCGGGATGCGGTCCTTCAGCCCCGCCGCGGCGTATTCGCGCACGAACTGCACGGCGCCGCCGCCCGCAAAGAAGCTGCCGACGGCATCCAGGTTCAGGCCCGGGATCTGGGCCAGCAGCGGCTGGAAGTTGGTCTCGGGGAAGGGAAGCTTCAGCTCGCGCACCAGCTCCGCGCCGCCCGCGGCCAGGCCCTGCCGGAAACCTTCGCCGGATTCGTTGCCGGCAGCGTAGTCCCAGGTCACCCAGGCCGCGCGCTTCACGCCGTTCCGGCTGAGCCAGAGCCCCATCCCATAGGCCGGCTGCCAGTTGCTGAAGGAGGAGCGGAAGATCGAGGGCGCGCAGAGCTCCCCGGTCGCGGCCTGGTTGCCGGCGTTCGGGATGATCAGCGGGATGCCGCGCTCGCGGCTGACCTGCACCAGCGCCATCACCACGCCGGAATGGACGGTGCCGATCAGCACCTCGGCCCTGTCGCGGCCGACCAGGCGGTTGACGTTCTGCACGGCGTTGGCCGGGTTGCTCTCGTCGTCGAGGCGGATGAGCTGGAGCTGCCGCCCGCCGAAGCGGCCGCCGCGTTCCTGGATGTGCAGCTCGATCGCGGCCGCGATGTTCTCGCCGAGCGCGGCGAAGGTGCCGGAGAAGGGCAGCATCAGCCCGACGCGCAGCGGGGCGCCCTGGGCGATGACCGGACGGGCGACGCCGCCGAGGGCGCCGGCGGCGGCAAGCGCCGCGAAGCCGCGGCGCGATATGGGCATGGCGCGATCGCGCATCGAACGTGGTCCTTCCCTTGTCGCCCGGCGTGAACCCGCCGGATCGTATCCTGCAACAAGCCTATCTCATGCGCCGCGGCAACCTGCAATATCGTGCAGGTTCAACGGCATCACCCTCCTGGCAGCCGGCCCTCCACGGGGTAGGCGGGATCGTTGTAGCCCGGCGTCGAGGGATGCCCGGCCGGCACCAGCCCGTCCACCAGCGCCTCGTCCTCCGCCGTGAAGCGGTAGGCCAGGCCGCCGAGATAGTCCTGCCATTGCCCGAGCGTCCGCGGCCCCGCGATCGCACTGGTGACCAGGCGGTTGTTCAGCACCCAGGCCATGGCGAACTGGCCCGGCGTGATGCCGCGCGCCTCGGCATGCGCGCGGATCACCTGCGCGATGCGCAGGCTGTCCGGGCGCCATTCCGTCTCCATCATGCGCCGGTCCGCGCGCCCCGCGCGGGTGTCGGGCGGCGGCGCGTCCTGGGACGCGTATTTCGCTGTCAGCACGCCGCGCGCCAGCGGCGAATAGGGCACGACGCCAAGGCCGAAATGGGCGCTCGCCGGGATCTGCTCGACCTCGGACTGGCGGTTCAGCAGGTTGTAGAGCGGCTGGCTGGCGACGGGGCGGTCGATGCCTGCCTCGTCGCAGAGCCGGCAGATCTCCGCGATCCGCCAGGCCCGGTAGTTCGACACCCCGAAATGCAGGATCATCCCCTGCCCCACCAGGTCGGCCAGCGCGCGCACCGTCTCGGCCAGCGGCGTCTCGTGATCCTCCTTGTGGAGGTAGAGGATGTCGATGGTGTCCAGCCCGAGGCGTGACAGGCAGGCCTCCACCGCGTCGAAGCAGGCGCGCCGCGACAGGCCGCGCTCGTTCGGGCCCTTGCCCATGGGGTTGGCGATCTTGGTCGCGACCACCCACCATTCCCGCGCGCCGCGCACCAGGCGCCCGGTGACCTCCTCCGACACGCCGTTGCCATAGGCGTTCGCGGTGTCGATGAAGTTGACGCCGGCATCGCGCGCGGCTCCGACGATGCGCGCGGCCTCGGCCTCGTCGGTCGGGCCGCCGAACATCATGGCGCCCAGGCAAAGCGGCGAGACCTTCAGCCCACTGGTCCCGAGACGGCGATAATCCATCGGCGATCCTCCCTGGCCGTCAGTCTGCGCGCCCGGCCGTCGCGCGTCCAATTCCCACCCCGCGCTTGCGCGCCGTGGCGGTATCGTTCTTGCTAGTCCGCGATGAACGAAACCGGGAGTTTCACCATGATCCGTCGCCGCCACCTGCTTGCCGCCGGCCCGGCGCTGCTCGCCGCACCGGCGCTCGCGCAGGGAACGGGAGGCTGGCCGAACCGGCCCATCCGGCTCGTCGTGCCCTATCCGCCGGGCGGCGCGAGCGACATCGCAGGCCGGCAGCAGGCGCAGGTGCTGAGCGAGGCGCTGGGCGTGCCGGTGGTAGTGGACAACCGCGCCGGCGCGGGCGGGACGATCGGGACCGCGCATGTCGCGCAATCCGCGCCCGACGGCTACACCATCATGATGTCGAGCCCGTCGAGCCACCTCGGCGCGCCGCTGCTGTTCCGCAGCCCCGGCTACGAGGGCGTGGACGACTTCACCCACATCGCGACCTTCGCCCGCGGCACCGCCCTGGTCTGCGTGAAGAACGCGCTGCCCGTGCGCAACATCCAGGAGCTGGTCGCCTACGCCAAGGCCAATCCGGGCCGGCTGAACTACGGCTCGGCCGGGGCGGGGGGCGCGAACCACATGCTCGGCGTGCTCTTCATGCTGCGCACGGGGACGGAGCTGACGCATGTGCCCTATCGCGGTGCGGCGCCGGCGATGGCGGACCTGATCGGGGGCAACATCGACCTGGTCTTCGACAGCTACTCCGGCATCATCCCCGCCGTGCGCGCCGGCCAGGTCCGCGCGCTGGCGGTCGTGAGCCCCGACCGCTGGCCGCTCGCGCCGGAATTCCCGACGGTGCAGGAACAGGGCGTGGCCGACTACAACCTGCCGAGCTTCTCCGCGGTCGTCGGGCCGAAGGGCATCCCGGACACGATCGCGGACCGCATGAACGCCGCGATCAACGCCGCGCTGGCGACGCCGGCACTGAACGAGACGCTGACGCGGGGCGGCAACATCCCCTATCCCACGACGAGGGCGGAGTTCCTGCGGGTGATGCAGGAACAGCGGGCGACCTGGCAGGAGCTGGTGCGGGTGTCGGGGGTGCAGCCGGAGGGGTGACGCGGGTGGCCCGGGGAGGGCGCTGCCCTCCCCGATACCCCGCCCGCAAAGGGCCAGTGGGCCCTTTGAACCCATGAATTTAACGCCGAAGGCGGGGAGGGGGCACTTCGGCCCCCTCCCCGCCTTCGGCGTTGAACTGATCGCGGGTCCAGGGGCCCGCCGGCCCCTGGCGGGGTGGGTCCGGGAGGGGCAGCGCCCCTTCCGGCGCCGCGCGTTACACCCCCGCCAGCCCCGCCAGCATCCGCTCGAGGTCCCGCAGGTTCGCCGCGCCCGTCTTCGCCAGCACCGCGCGGACCTGGGTGCGCACCGTCGTCTCCTGCAGGCCGCGCGCCGCCGCCACCTCGGCCTTGGTCGCGCCGCCGGCCAGCGACCGCGCCACCTCCGCCTCCGCCGTCGTCAGGCCGAACAACTCCCGCAGCAGCGCCGCGCGCGGCGCGGCCGGGGCCGCGAGTTCCCGCAGCAGGACCAGCGCCCGGCCGGGCACGCGCCCGCCGGCATGCAGCGACGCCCCCGCCATGCGCGCCGGCAGCGGCGAGACCAGCGCGGCGACGGCGGCCGAGCCGTCCTCGCTGCGCAGCCGGATCGCGCCCCCGGCCTCCCCCTTGACCGCCGCGGCGGCGACCAGCGCGGCGAGCGGCGCGGCATCCGCCCGATGGCAGGGCACCAGCGCCGCCTGGCCCGTCAGCCGACCGGTCGAGCGGCGGAAGCGGAAGCCGAGGCCGGCGGCCGCCATGCCCTCCGCCGCGACATTGGCCAGCGTCACCTGCATCGAGGCGTCCACCACCAGCACGCCGCTCGCCAGGCCGTCGAGCGCGGCAAGCCCCGCCCCGGGGCCGGCCGGCACCGCGGCCAGGCGATGGCGAAGCTGCAGCGCACGGCGCAGATGCGGGACCGCCGCCTCCACCAGGCGGCGCTCGCCCTCGCCGAAGGGCTCGGCGTCCTGCGGGCGATGCAGGCCGAGCGGCATGCTGCCGGCCTCGCCCAGCGGCACCACCGTGCCGACGACGTAGCGCAGCCCGTAGTGGCGGCCGAAGCCGTTCCAGAACTCGCTGCGCAGGAATTCGGCGTCGGGCACCAGGCTGCCGCTGGTGAGCACGGCGGGCCGCGCCCCGGACCGGCGCAGCAGCGACGCCGCGCGCTGCGTCCAGAGGTCGTGCATCCGGTACCGGCTGCCATAGGCGGCGACCGCCTCGGGGGGGATGTTGGCGTGGCAGAGCAGTTCGGCCCCGCCCTGGCCGTCGGCCACCATCAGCGATGCGCTGCGGGCCCCGGCCAGCGCGGCCAGGCCCTGCCCGACGGCATGCCACGGCGTCCCGCCCGCTGCCGCATCGTAGATGCTTTCCGTCACGTCCAGGAGCCGCGCTTCGGTCACGCCCAACCTCCTTCGGCTGACCCAGGCCCTATCACGCGTGCGGGGCACCGGGCTCCGAAAGTTTTCCGAAAGCGCTGCTGCACGACGCCCTGGCGCGCCGTCGTCCTCCGAACGGAGGATGAGGCGGCGGCAGCGGCGGGGCGAGCATGCCGGCGCACCCTTGCCGGGGGTGCGGTCCAGGAGAACGCACCATGCCCTCCCACCACGCCAGGATGCTGCCCGTCGCCATCATGCTGACGCTGCTGCTCGCGGCCACCGCCGCCATGGACAGCGCCGCGGGCACGCCGCGCCAGGCCGTGCCCTATCCCGACGCGCCCGCCCTCGACTGGACGATGCGCCCGACGATGTGGGGGATGCCGTGAGGGCCGCGGCATCGCTGCTCGGCGCCGCCGTCGCGCTGGCCCTGGCCGGCGCGGCGTCGGCCTTCGAATACACGCAGTTCCGCGCGGTGGTCCTGCCGACCGACGACCCCGCGGCCGTGCACGGCATCCCCGCGATCATCGAAATCCCGGCGGGCTGGCAGCCCGGCCATGCCGCGGCGGTCGTGCTGTTCGACCCGCCCGAGGAGCCCGCATTGAAGGACGCGCTGCTCGTCGCGCTGCTCGACAGTGGGGCGGCAGTCCTGATGGTGGACGCCAATGCCGCCCGCGGCTTCTCCGAGGAGTCGGGCAACGACCCGCCGCCGCCGACGGCCGAGAGCCTGGTGCGGGACCTCGCCGCCGCGCTGGCCTCGCTGCGGCGGGATGCCGGGGCAGGAGTGGTGGTCGCGATCGGGCACGGCCTGGGCGGGGAGGCGGCGCTGCTGGCGACCGACCCCGCGCGGCTGGGGCCATTCGGCCAGGACGGCCCGGGCTTCGCCGCGGTCGCCTCGGTCGGGCCGGGCACGCCCGTCTTCCGCGCCGGGGCGGGGCCCGACCCGTCGGAGGGATGGAACCGGCGCGCGCCGCTGCTCTGCGACGTGCTGGCCTTCGCGCTCGGGGCGCTGCCGACACCACGCCCGGCGGTGCAGGTCGCCCAGGCCGGGCCGGAGACCGGCGGGGCCTGCCGGGAAGCGCTCGCGGCGCGCTGACAGCGGGAGGGGCGCGGGGCCGCTGCGCGCCCCCTGCCCTGGACAAGCCGGCCCGATCGCGCGAATACGCGGCCCCAAACGCCGCGTCGCGGACCCCGCGTCGCCTGTCGCCCCGGAGTCCCGCCCCATGACCTCCCCGGTCTTCGACCGCATCGCCGAGATCATCGCCGAGAACAGCGATGTCCCGCGCGAGAAGATCACGCCCGAGGCCCATGTCATCAACGACCTCGGCATCGACAGCCTGGACTTCCTCGACATCGTCTTCGCCATCGACAAGGCCTTCGGCATCAAGGTCCCGGTCGAGGCCTGGACGCAGGAAGTCAACGCGGGGAACGCGCCGGCCGAGCAGTACTTCGTCATGGGCAACCTGGCCCAGCGCATCGAGGAACTGGTTGCCGCCAAGGGCGGCTGACGACCGAGGCAGGGCCGGGCCGTGCGCCTCGAATACTTCCAGATGGTGGACCGGGTGGTGGCGCTGGACGGCGAGACCATTACCGTGTCCAGCAGCGTGCCCGAGGCGAGCCCCGTCTTCGACGGGCATTTCCCGGGCTACCCGATCCTGCCCGGCGTGCTGATGGTGGAGACCATGGCCCAGGCCGGCGGCTGGCTGCTGCTGGCGCTGAACGGGCTGACGCGCATGCCCTTCCTGTCCAAGGTCGCGGAGGCGAAGTTCCGCGGCTTCGTCGGCCCGACATCCGAGCTGACGGTGCATGCCACGCGCACGCATGACGGCTCGGGCTACGCGGTCTGCGAGGCGAGGATCGAATCCGGCGGCAAGCGCATCGCGGATGCCGAGATCACCTACCGCATCCTGCCCTTTCCCGCCCCCGAACTGGAACAGATGATGCGCGACACCGCCAGGCGCATCGGCCTGCCCGGACAGAGCTGAGCCATGGCCGACAACGACATCTGGATCACCGGCGTCGGCCTGGTCTCCTGCGCGGGCGAGGGGCGGGAGGCGCATCTCGCCGCCTTGGCCGCAACCGCGCCGGCGGCGACCGACGGCGACAGCTTCGCGCCCTTTCCCGTGCATCCCGGCCCGGCGCTCGAGCTCGACCGGCAGATCGCGAAGAAGGGCGACCAGCGGCAGATGGAGCCCTGGCAGCGGCTCGGCACCTATGCCGCGGGGCTCGCGATCGACGATGCCGGCGCGCGCGGGCTGGTCTCCACCATGGACCTGATCGTCGCGGCCGGCGGCGGCGAGCGCGACGTGCCGCTCGACGATTCCATCCTGACGGCGCTGGCGCCGCTGCCGCCGGCGGAGGCGGCGGTGAAGCTGAACGCGATGCTGGCGGGCGGGCTGCGCCCGACGCTGTTCCTCGCGCAGCTCTCTAACCTGCTGGCCGGCAACATCTCCATCGTGCATGGCGTGACCGGCGCGTCCCGCACCTTCATGGGCGAGGAGGAGAGCGGGGCCGACGCCGTGCGCATCGCGGCGGCGCGGCTGGCCGATGGCAGTTCCCCCATCGCCCTGGTCGGCGGCGCCTTCGCGGCGCAGCGCTGGGACATGGTGCTGCTGTATCACGCGGGCGGGCTGCTGCGCCGCGCGGCCTATGCGCCGGTGCTGTCGCGGGAGGACGCGCCGGGCGCGATCATGGGCACGCAGGCCGCCTTCCTGGTGCTCGAGACCGCGGCGCATGCGAAGGCGCGCGGCGCCAAGGGCCTGGCGAAGCTCGGCGCCATCGTCACGGCCCAGGCGCGCCGCACGGAAGAGGACAGCGGGCGGGAGGCGATGGCCCAGGCGCTGACGCGACTGATGCCGCGGCTGCCGGAGGGGCCGCTCCCCGTGATCTCCGGCTGCACCGGCGTCGCCGCGCCGACCGTGCTGGAGCGCGAGGTGCTGGGCGGGCTCTATCGCCCGATCGCGCTGCGCGCGACCGGCAGCCGCATCGGCTGGGGCGTGGAGGCGACCTTTCCCGCCAATGTCGCGCTCGCCGCGCTGTGCCTTTCCGCCGGCAGCTTCCCCGCGCCGATGGAGGCGCTGGAAGCGCCGCTGGACGGCGCGCCGCGCGACATCCTAGTCACGGGCTTCGCGGCCTGGCGGGGCGAGGCGCTGGCGCATCTCTCCGCCATTCCTGCGGGAGAGCAGGCATGAGCACGCTCGATCACGCCGGGCACCCGGTCGTCGCGGTCACCGGCATCGGCATCGTCTCACCGCTTGGCGTCGGCATCGCCGACAACTGGGCGGCGCTGCTGGCGGGCAGGTCCGGCATCACGCGGATCGCGCGCTTCCCGACCGATCACCTCCGCACCACCATCGCGGGCCAGGTGACGCTGCCGGGGCTCGACACCGGCGCCATGACCTCGGCCGAGCGCGTGCTGCGCTACGCCACGCTGGTGGCACAGGAAGCGCTGGCCGGCGCAGGCATCGAGGGCGCCTTCCCCGGCCCGCTGATGCTCGGCATGCCGCCCGTCGAGACGGAGTGGCCCTATCGCTTCCGCCTGGCCGAGCGCGCCGCCCCCGCGACGCCGATCTACCCCGTGCTGGTGGACGCCGCCGCGAACTGGGACGCGATGTACGAGAACGCGGCCTTCGCCGTGATCGGCGAGAAGTTGGCCGCCCGCTTCGGCACGCGCGGCGCGCCGATCGCGATCAGCACGGCCTGCGCGACCGGCGCCAGCGCCATCCAGCTTGGCGTCGAGGCGATCCGGCGCGGCGAGGCGGAGGCCGCGCTGGCCATCGGCGCCGACGGCACGGTCCAGCCCGAGGCGCTGATCCGCTTCTCCCTGCTCTCCGCGCTCTCCACCCGCAACGAGGACCCGACGAAGGCCGCGCGCCCCTTCGAGAAGACGCGCGACGGCTTCGTCATGAGCGAGGGCGCGGCCTGCCTGGTGCTGGAGAACTACGACCACGCCAAAGCGCGCGGTGCGACGATCCTCGGCGTGGTGCGCGGCTGCGGGGAGAAGTCCGACAGCTTCCACCGCACGCGGTCGAACCCGTCGGGCGAGGCGATCGTCACGGCGATGCGCAACGCGATCGCGGATGCGGGTTTGCAGCCCGCCGACATCTCCTATGTGAACGCGCATGGCACGGGCACGCCGGAGAACGACAAGATGGAGACGCTCGGCATGCGGGCCGTCTTCGGCGAGGGCGCGCCGCCGATCTCGTCCAGCAAGTCCATGATCGGGCATACGCTGAGCGCGGCGGGTGCGATCGAAGCGGCGATCAGCCTGCTTGCGATCCGCGACCAGGTCCTGCCGCCCACCATCAATCACGACGAGCCCGATCCCGCGATCACGCTGGACGTGGTGCCGAACGCGGCGCGGAAAGCGCGCGTGACCAACGTGCTGTCCAACAGCTTCGGCTTCGGCGGGCAGAATGTCTGCCTCGTGCTGGGGCCCGCGCCATGAGAGCCCTTCGCCTTCACGGGGACCGCGACCTTCGCCTGGAAGAGATCGACGCCCCGCCGCCTCCGGGTCCCGGCGAGATCCAGCTGCGCCTCCGCGCGGTGTCGCTGAACCACATCGACGTCTGGGGCTGGCGCGGCATGGCCTTCGTGCAGCGCCAGCTCCCGCTCGTCGTCGGCGCCGAGGCCTCCGGCGAGGTTGTCGCGATCGGTGAGGGCGTCACCGGGTGGCAGGTCGGCGAGAAGGCGACGCCCTATGGTGCGCGGACCTGCGGCATCTGCCCCGCCTGCCAGGCCGGCCGCGACAATCTCTGCGAGAACGTGCAGGGCGTCGCGGGCTTCCACATCGACGGCTTCGCGCGGGAGGTCGCCAACGTCCCGGCCCGCCTGCTGGTGAAGGTGCCGGAGGTCGTCTCCTACGAGGACGCGGCGTGTTCCACCGTCACCTTCGGCACGGTCGAGCACATGCTGTTCGACAACGCCCGCCTGCAGCCCGGCGAGACCGTGCTGGTCCAGGCCGCGGGCTCGGGCATCGGCTCCGCCGCGATCCGCATCTGCAAGGCGATCGGCTGCACCGTCATCGCGACCGCCGGTGACGACGAGAAATGCGAGAAGGCCAGGGCGCTCGGCGCCGACCACGTCGTGAACTACAACGAGAAGAATTTTTCGTCTGTTGCGCGTCGGGTCACGAACAAGCGTGGGGTGGACGTCGTCTTCGAGCATGTGGGGGCCGCAACCTGGGCGCCGTCGCTGCTGTCCCTGCGGATGGGCGGGAGGCTGGTGACCTGCGGCTCCACCTCGGGCGTCAGCGCCGAGACCAACCTGATGATGCTGTTCCAGCGCCAGCTCCACATCTTCGGCAGCTTCGGCTGCCGGATCGAGAACGTGGCGAATGGCGTGGCGAAGATGGCGGCCGGCATCCGCCCCGTGCTCGACACCGTCGTGCCGCTCGACCGCTTCGTCGAGGGCCTGGAGCGCCTGGAGTCGCGCAAGGTGTTCGGCAAGATCGTCGTCACGCTGTAGACGGCCCCCTCCCAACCCTCCCCCGCGACAGCGGGGGAGGGCTTTTCCCTCATCGCTCCTTTCTTCTCCGTCCCCCGCGGTTGCGGGGGAGGGCGGGGAGGGGGCAAGACGCCCCGATGCCCCGCACGCTCCGCACCCTCGCCGACGAAGCCCTCGCCGCCCTGGTGCGCGGCGGCTTCGCGCTCGTGCGTGCGCTCGGCCCCGACCGCGCGTCGGATATCGGCGCCGCCGCCGCCCGCCTGCTCGGGCCGCTCACTCCGGCCCATCGCATTGCGCGAGACAACATCGACGCCGCCTTCCCCGAGAAGTCCGCCGCCGACCGCGCCGCGATCCTGCGCGAGAGCTGGGAGAACCTCGGCCGCACCGCCTGCGAATACGTCCACATGGGCACGCTCTTCGACTACGATCACGAGAACCCGCGCGCCGGCCGCATCGAAATCTCCGAGGCCGACATCGCGCGCTTCGTCGCGCTGCGCGAGGACGGCAAGCCCGCCATCTTCTTCGCCGCCCACCTCGCGAACTGGGAACTGCCGGCGGTCGCGGCGCGCGCCTACGACCTGCCCTCCGCCGCGCTCTACCGCACGCCCAACAACCAGGCGATCGCGCGCGACATCGTGCGCATGCGCAAGGACGTGATGGGGGAGCTGATCCCGGCCGGGCTGTCTGCGCCGCTGCGCATGATGGAGGCGCTGGATGCCGGGCTGCATCTCGGCATGCTGGTGGACCAGCGCTTCGGGCGCGGCCCGAAGATCCGCTTCCTCGGCCGCACCGCGACGGCCAATCCGCTGCTCGCGCGGCTCGCGCGGCGCTTCGACTGCCCGGTGCATGGCGCCCGCGCGATCCGGCTGCCGGGCAACCGCTTCCGGCTGGAACTGACCGACGCGATCGAACTGAAGCGCGGCGCGAACGGCCAGGTGGACGTGGATGCCGCGACCCAGCAGGTCAACGACATCATCGAGGCCTGGATCCGTGAGCATCCCGGCCAGTGGCTCTGGCAGCACCGGCGCTGGCGGATGTAGCGTGGTGCCAGTCGCCAGGCGCAGGCGGCCCGCCGCCCTTCAGGCGGGCCGAGCGCGCGAAGGCGCGCCGCGCATGCGCGAATGCCCGCGACGCATGCGTCGCGCGCCGGAGGCGGAGCCCGGCGCCTGAGGGCTACGAATTCGGCGTGAACGCCGTGATCCGCGTCCCGTCCAGCGATAGCGACGCCATCAGCCCCTGCTGGTTGAAGCTGATCGCGTAGACCGCCTCGGTCAGCGTCGTGCTGCTCGCATTCGCCTGCAGACCCATGTCGAGCGCCACCACCGACGGCCCCGTGCCGACCTGCCAGCCGTCGTTCCGGCGCAGCGTCGCCAGCGCGTTCTCGTTCATGAACATCATCGCGAGCCCGCCGGTCTGCGCGCCGGCCAGCAGCCCGACCGACAGCCCGCGGATCTGGTAATAGCTCTCGATCGCGCCGTTGCGGACCAGCGCGCCCTCGCCGTACTGGCCGCCGACGATGAAGCCGCCCGACAGGATGCGCGGGAAGACCAGCTGCGCGACGGACACCCGCAGCAGCGGCTCCGCATTCGGCAGGCGGCGCAGCCGTTCCAGCGCCGCCATCACGCCGGCATCGATCTCCGCCTTGGTGTCGGCGCGCGCCGCCGCCGGCACCGCCGCCAGCCCCGCGCCCGCCAGCAGGCCGGCGATCTCTCGTCTACGCCGCATCGGTTCCTCCTCGGTCGTCGGCGCCACCATACATCAGGCCTGGCCCGGCGCGACGATCCGCGACGCCCGGCAGGGCGGGCGTGGAGGCGGCCCCGTCACGTCGGCCTCGGCGCGCCGCCGGGAGGGCTGGCGAGCCCCCCCGGCCAGCCCTACAACGGCGGCAACGGTCCAGGAGGATACCCGTGAAGCTGTTCTACTCGCCCAACGCGTGCTCGGTCGGCATCCATGTCATCCTCGAGGAGATCGGCAAGCCCTACGAGCTCTCGCTCGTCGCGCTGAAGGACAACGCCCAGTACCAGCCGGCCTACATGGCAGTGAACCCCAAGTCGAAGGTGCCGGCGCTCGACCGCGGCGACGGCAAGGTGCTGACGGAATGGCCGGTCATCGCCTTCTGGCTGGCCAAGTCCAACCCCGAGGCCGGGCTGATCCCGACCGATTTCGATGGCGAGGTCCGCTGCCTCGAGATGATGGACTATGTCTGCGGCACCGTGCATCCGCACGGCTTCACCCGCCAGTTCCGCCCCGCCAACTTCGCCTTCCGCGAGGAGGACCACCCGAAGTCGGTCGAGACCGGCAAGGCGAACGCGGCGAAGTATTTCGACACCATCGAACGCAGCTGGACCGGCGGGACCTGGATCCTGCCCTCGGGCTACTCGGTCGCCGACGCCGCGCTGTTCTTCGTGGAGTACTGGGCGACGCGCCGGTCCGGCATGACGCTGCCGCCGAAGCTCGATGCGCATCTTAAGGCGATGCTGGCGCGGCCGGCGGTGCAGCGCGCGCTGACGCAGGAGGGGCTGGCGCTGTGACCGGCGTCACGCTCTGGACCTCGACCTTCACCTCCGGAACGCTGGCGCACCAGGTCGCCAGCGTCTCCGGCGTGCCTTTCGATCTCCGCTTCATCTCGCTTCGCGCGGGCGACCACAGGAAGCCCGAGTATCTCGCGATCAACCCGAAGGGCGAGGTGCCGGCGCTGCAACTGCCGGACGGCACGGTCGTGACCGAGGCGCCGGCGATCATCCAGTGGTTCGCGGAAGCCGCGCCGGAGTCCGGCCTGCTGCCGCGCGACCCGTCGAAGCGCATC
This sequence comes from Falsiroseomonas sp. HW251, assembly GCF_050563545.1. Classification (NCBI taxonomy): domain Bacteria; kingdom Pseudomonadati; phylum Pseudomonadota; class Alphaproteobacteria; order Acetobacterales; family Roseomonadaceae; genus Falsiroseomonas; species Falsiroseomonas sp. HW251. Next base: position 88,222 of record NZ_JBNXUM010000006.1, on the reverse strand, counting down.
AAGGGCATCGAATGGCTGGCCTGGTGTCACTGGTCCATGGGCCGGCACTTCAATGCCTGCTTCGGCCCGCTGCGCCTGACCGACGGCGACGAGCAGGCCGCGACCGTGGTGCGCGCCGCGGCGCTGAAGCGCTGCCGCACCGCACTCGCCTTCGGCGACGCGGCCATCGCGAAGAATGGCGGCACGCTGCTCGGGACGGACACGCCCTCGGCGCCGGATATCTTCCTCGCCTCGCTCGGTGGCTTCGCGGGCTTCCTCAAGCTCGACATCTCCGACCTCGCCAATCTCACGGCGCTGATGGGCCGCGTGGCGGCGATGCCCGGCGTCGCGGCCGCGATGGCGAAGGAGAAGGCGCAAGGGTGATGCTGAACCCACGCCCCTTCTGGTTCCTCCGCCACGGCGAGACCGACTGGAACGCGCAGGGCCTGTCCCAGGGCCGCACGGACATCCCGCTCAACAAGGTCGGGCTGATGCAGGCCGAGCGCGCGGCCCTGACGCTGCGCGCCGGCGGCATCGCGACCGTCGTCTCCTCCCCGCTCATCCGGGCGCGCCGCACGGCGGAGATCGTGGCGGAGCCGCTCGGCCTGCCCGTGCAGCTCGACCCCGACCTGCAGGAGGTCAACTTCGGAGACCAGGAAGGCCTGCCGATGGGCGATTGGTATGACGACTGGATCGCCGGCACCTACACGCCGGCGGGCGCCGAGAGCTTCGCGGAACTCGTGGCTCGCGCCGTGCGCGGTGTGAACCGCGCGACGGAGAAGCAGGCGCCGGTGCTGGTCGTCGCGCATGGCGCGCTGTTCCGCGCACTGCGGCTCGCGCTGGGGCACGAGCCGAATGTCCGCACGCCGAACGCGCTGCCCATGCACATCAAGCCGCCGGCCGATGGGGGCACGTCCTGGGGCATCGCGCCGGCCGCACTGGCGGCGTGAGCGTGACCGGGGGGGCGGAGGAAGCCGGCAGCCGCGGCGAGGTCATCGGGCTGGTCGGCCTCTTTGTCCTCGCCATCGCAACGCATGCGCTGCTCGCGCTCTCGCAGGTCCACCTCTACAACGTCTCGCTGGTGGACACCGACAGCTACACGCGGATGCTGCGCGTGCTGCAGCTCTGGCATGGCGACGGCTGGTACGGGACGCTGCTGCCGCAGCTCAATGCGCCGGACGGGCTGCCGATGCACTGGAGCCGGCCGCTCGACCTGCTGATCATCGCGCCGGCGCTGCCCGCCCTGCTGCTGGGCGACGATGCGGAACTCGCGCTGCAGGCCGCCGGCGCGCTGCTCTGCCCGGTGCAGCACGCGCTGGCCTGCCTGGTCGCGGTCTGGGCCGCGCGCGGGCTGTGGCCGCGCCGCTGGTGCTGGTTCGCCGGCCTGATCCTGCTGACGACGCCGAGCCCCTTCAGCTATTCCATCTTCGGCCGCGCCGACCACCACACGCTGATCCTGCTGGCCGGCGTGGCGACGCTGGGCTTCGCGCTGCGCGCCGCGCGCGGAAGCGCAGGAGCCGCCTGGAAGGCGGGGATCGTGCTCGGCCTTGGCGTCTGGGTGCTGCCGGAAGTGCTGCTGATCGGCATGCCGGTGCTGGCGGCCTTCGGCCTGCTCTGGCTGTCGGGCCAGCGCGACGCGGCGCGGCAGGGCATGCGGATCGCGCTCGGCATGGCGCTCGCGATCGCGGTCGCGCTGCCGATCGAGCGGGCGCCATCGGCCCTGCTGCAGGCGCAGCCCGACCGCATCTCGATCCATCACCTCGCCCTCGGGCTGGTCATCGCCGCGGTCTTCGCCGCGGTGGAGCGGCTGCCGCCGATGCGCCCGCCGGCGCGCGCGGCCGCGGGCGGCGCGCTCGCCGCGCTCGGCGCGGGCACGCTGCTGCTGGCCTGGCCGCAGCTCATCGCGGGCGCGACCGCCTCGGCCGACGGCGCCTATGGCGCCGCCTTCGTCGCGGCGGTCCAGGAGATGCAGCCGCTGCGCTTCGACAGCGTCGCGGCCTGGCGCGACGCGTTGCTGCTGGCCGGCGGCGTCATCCCCGCCACGCTCGCGCTGCTGCTCGGCCTGCTGCTGGGCAGAGAGGCGCTGGGCCCGCACTACCGGGCGCCGATGCTGGTCGTCGCGCTCGCCATGCTGGGCTGCCTGGCCGCGACCATCTCCGCACGGCGCTTCGCGCTCGACCTCGCCGCCCCGGTCGCGATCGCGGCGTCGGGGCTGGTGCCGATGGTGGTCCAGCTGGCCAGCCCCTACGGGCCGCTGGCCCGCGTGCCGGCGCTGGTCGCCTCCACCGCACTGGCGATCTTCCTGCCGAGCTTCGGCGGCAGCGGCCAGGCCGTGGCGATCCGCGATTGCGATCCCGTGGCGGTCGCGCGCTGGCTGGCGACCGGCGTGCCGCCGGTGCACGGCAAGGCCGCCTGGGACGGGCCGGTGATCCTGGCCGACGACCTGAATGTCGGGCCGGCCCTGGCCTATTTCAGCGGCCTGCGCGTGGTCGGCGCGCCATATCACCAGGCCGGCGCGGCGCTGCGCGACCTGCACCTCGCCTTCGGCGCCGACGAGGGCGTGACGCGGGAGATCGTGGCGCGCCGGCAGGTTTCGCTGGTGCTGGTCTGCACGGCGGAGATGGCGGAGCGGGACCCCGGTGGGCGCGACCTGCGCACGCGCCTGATCGCGGGCGACGTGCCGGCGTGGCTAGAACCCGTCGCGATCCCCGAGGAGGTCTCCGAGAACCTCTACCGCCTGTTCGCTGTGAGGCCGGAAGCAGCGGCGCCCTGACCCGCGGTCAGACGTTGAAGCGGAACAGCAGGACGTCGCCGTCCTTCACCACGTATTCCTTGCCCTCGACACGCATCTTCCCCGCGTCCTTCGCACCGGCCTCGCCGCCCAGCGCGACATAATCGTCAGAGGCGATGGTCTCGGCCGCGATGAAGCCGCGCTCGAAGTCGCCATGGATCACGCCCGCCGCACCCGGCGCCTTGGTGCCCCTGGTGATCGTCCAGGCCCGCGTCTCCTTCGGCCCCACGGTGAAGTAGGTGATCAGCCCGAGCAGCGCGTAGCCCGCGCGGATGATGCGGTCGAGCCCGCTGTCCTCGAGCCCGAGGGAGGCCAGGAACTCCGAGCGGTCGGCTTCCGGCATCTGGCTGATCTCGGCCTCGATGGCGGCGGAGACGATCACGGCCGACGCACCCTCGGCCTTAGCCATCGCCTGCACGGCGGCGCTGTGCGCGTTGCCCGTCGCGGCCGAGGCTTCCTCGACGTTGCAGACATAGAGCACGGGCTTGGTCGTCATGAGCTGCAGCCGCCCGGCCGCGGCTTCCTCGCCCTTCGGCACCGCGGTGCGCGCGGGCCTGCCGGCTTCCAGCGCGGCCTTTAGCGGCTCGATCAGCGCCATCTGCCCGATCGCTTCCTTGTCGCCGCCACGGGCGCGCTTCACCAGGCCCAGCGCGCGCTTCTCCAGGCTGTCGAGGTCGGCGAGCATGAGCTCGGTCTCGACGGTCTCGGCGTCGCGCACGGGATCCACGCTCCCCTCGACATGGGTGATGTCGCCGTCCTCGAAGCAGCGCAGGACGTGGATGATCGCGTCCACCTCGCGGATGTTCGCCAGGAACTGGTTGCCGAGCCCCTCGCCCTTCGACGCGCCGCGCACCAGGCCCGCGATATCGACGAATTCCAGGCTGGTCGGGACGACTTTCGCGGACTTGCCGATCTTCGAGAGGATCTCGAGCCGCGGGTCGGGCACCGCGACGCGGCCGACATTCGGCTCGATCGTGCAGAACGGGTAGTTCGCGGCCTGCGCGGCGGCGGTCTGCGTCAGCGCGTTGAAGAGCGTGGACTTGCCGACATTCGGCAGGCCCACGATGCCGCAGTTGAAACCCATGGTCCTATTCCTTCAGCGCCGCGCAGATCTCGGCGGCGAGCGTGGTCGCGGCGATCCGCGCCGCCGCGTCGTCGGTGCGGAAGTCGAGCGCGGCGGCGCGCAGCAGCGGCGCGAGCGTCGCGGGGGGCAGGCCGGCGCGCCTGGCGGCATAGGCCAGCTTCGGCGCGGTCTCCTGCGCCGGGCGCGGCTCGCCGATCAGCGTCGCGGCATCCAGCGCCAGCGCGGCGCGCAGCGCGGCCTCGCCGGCGGCCTGGGTCGCGAGGCGCAGGCGCCGCACATCGGCGGCGCCGTCGGGGCCAGGCTGGGACGCGGCGCGCAGCGCGGCGGCGGAGGTCGCGAGCGCCTGGGCTTCCCGCACCATGCCCGCAGCCAGCGCGGCGGCGGCGTTGGCGAAATCCTCGGGCCCGGGCCCGTGCTGGAGGTCGCCGAAGCTGTCGGAGAACATGTCGTCGCTCATCGCCTCAGCTCTCCTGCGTCAGCAGCGCAACGCGCGTCATGAAGTCCTCGGGCTTGCCGGCGGCCAGCATCGGCGCGGCATCGGCCACCGCATCCAGCAGGGGTCCCACCCAGGTGTCCACCTTCGCGAAGTTGCCGAGCACATGGCCGGTCACGGCGTCGCGGTGGCCGGGGTGGCCGATGCCGAGCCGCACGCGCCCGAAATCCGCCGTCGCGAGCGCGCGCTGCATGTCGCGCAGGCCGTTGTGGCCGGCGGTGCCGCCGCCCTTCTTCACCCGCACCTTGCCCGGCGCCAGGTCGAGCTCGTCATGGAACGCCCAGATGTCGGCCGGCCTGATCTTGTGGAAGCCCGCGGCCTGCTGCACGGCGTCGCCGGAGCCGTTCATGTAGGTCATGGGCTTGAGCGCCAGGACCTTCACGCCGCCCACCGCGCCTTCCGCGACCTCGCCCTTGTAGCGCTTGCGCCAGGGCGAGAAGCCGTGCCGGCGCGCGATCGCGTCGAGCGCCATGAAGCCGATGTTGTGGCGCTGGCGGGCGTGTTCCGGCCCCGGATTGCCGAGGCCAACCCATAGCAGCATGGGGTGGACTCCCTGTGGGGCGGGCGTCCCCTCCCCCGCACCTCGTTCCCTCTCCCGCTTGCGGGGGATGGGCAGGGTGGGGGTGCGAGGAAACGGGCTCGCTGAACGAAGCACCCCCACCCCATCCCTCCCCCGCTTGCGGGGGAGGGAGGTTCTGAAGCGGGGGAGGGTCGCAGCGGGGGCTGCGGGCCCCCTACTTCTTCTTCGCCGGCGCGGCCGGCGCTGCGGCGGCGGGCTTGGCGGCCGCCTTGCCCTTGCCCTTCGCCGGCTCCGGCGCGGCAGGCGCCGCGGCGGCGGCCGGCGCCGCTTCCGCCTCGGTCGTCGGGGCGGCGATCGAGGCCACCATGAAGTCGCGGCCGGCGATCACGGGACGGGCGCCAAAATTGTCCTTCACCGCCGACCAGCGCAGGCCGTCGCCGATCTTGGCCTCGGACAGGTCGATCTCGAAGCTCTCGGGGACGCGGTCGGTCTCGGCCATCACCTCGACCTCACGGCGGACGACGTTCAGGACGCCGCCGGCTTTCAGGCCCGGGCAGCTGTCCTCACCCAGGAAGACCACGGGGACGCGCACGCGGATGCGCGCACCCGGCGCGACGCGCTGGAAGTCCACATGGATGGGCCGGTCGGTGACCGGGTCGAACTGCACGTCGCGCATGATGCTGCGCTCCGTCGGGCCGTCCTTCACGGCGACCTCGAACAGGTGCGACTGCCAGCCGCCCTTCGTCAGTTCCTTCATGACGTCGCGGGGATCCAGGGCGATCAGCGTCGCCTCCTGCTTCGCCCCGTAGACGACAGCGGGGACAAGTCCCCCACGCCGGGTCGCGCGCGCCGCCCCCTTACCGGCACGCTCGCGCGCCACGGCCTCGATCCGAACAGTCTGGACCATCGCCAGGCTCCTTATGCGAAAACTGCATTGCGAGATGTGTGCTTTGCCCGCGCGGCAGGATCGCCGCGAACGCAAACAGCCGGCCTCCAGGGGTGCCGGCGCGGCGCGGCTGTTAGCGGATGCGGAGCCGGAGGGCAAGGGCGCCCGGGGGCGCGGGCCTGCCCCTATCCGGCCGGCCCGTTGAAGAACTCGGCTTCCATGGCTCCCGGCGAGCAGCCCGGCCAGGATGCGCCCGCCCTTGTCGGCGCGCACCGCGGCGTTGAAGACCGGGGTGCGGTGCCGGGGCGGCAGCGGCGCATGGGCGAAGTCCACCCGCACCAGGCGCGCCCGGTCCGGCAAAGGGGGCAGCGCCGTGCCCTCGTTCGCCACGACGATCAGGTTCCAGGCATCGTGCCGCTGGCCGAGGAGGGAGCGCAGCGTGATCGCCGTCCGACCGTGCACGGCCGCCCAGTCGCGCACCCCGGCCTGGTGGCGCACCGGCATCACGAAGTTGGGCCCGGAAGCCTCAGTCCGCCGTCGCGCCCACCGCCTGGATCACGACCTTCCAGCGGTCGCTCTCCTCCTGCATGAAGCGGGCGAAGTCGGCCCGGCCCATCCGCACCGGGATGGACCCGCCGGCCAGGATCCGTTCGCGCAGCGCCGGCTCCTCGATCGAGGCGAGCAGGTCGGCCTCCAGCCGGTTCAGGATGGCGTCCGGCACCCCGGCCGGGGTGCAGAGGCCGAACCAGCCCGTCGAGACGATCTCCACCCCCTGCTCGCGCATGGTCGGCAGGTCAGGGAAGGCGGCGACACGCTCCGCCCCGCTGACCGCAACGGGCCGCATCCGCCCGGTCTGCGCCATCTGCGTCACCGCCGAGATGGACTGGAACAGCATGTCGATCCGGCCCTCGATGAGGTCGGTGTTCATCTGGCCGCTGTTCGTATAGGGCAGGTGCTGCATCGGCAGCCCCGTGATCATCTGGAACTGGCTGCCCGCCAGGTGCTGGGAGGAGCCGGCGCCGACCGAGCCGAAGTTGATCGGGCGGTTCTGCCCCCGCGCCCAGGCGATGAACTGCTGCAGGTTCTGCGCCGGGATGGCGGGCGGGATCACCACGATGTTCGGCACCAGCGCGATCATGCCGACCGCCGCGAAGTCCTTCTCGGGGTCGAACTGCATGTTGCGGTAGAGCCACTTGTTCGCGGCGTTCGCCGCGATGGAGGCGAGCCCCACGGTGTAGCCGTCCGGCGCGGCACGGGCGACGACGGTCATCCCGATGTTGGTGCCGGCGCCGGGGCGGCTGTCCACCACCACGGGCTGGCCGAGCCGGGCCGACATGCGGTCGGCGACCAGGCGCGACAGCACGTCGCCGGCGCCGCCGGCCGGGCCCGGGTTGATCCAGCGGATCGGCCGGTTGGGGTAGTCGCCGGCAGGCGACTGCGCCGGCGCCGGGCGGGCGAGCATGGCGGCGGCAAGGCCGAGCACCGCGCGGCGCGGCAACTCCGTGGGACGCATCGTCATGGTCTCCTGGGCTGCGCGCACACTGGTTCGCCACCCCGGCCGATGCAAGGGCACCGCCCCGGCGGCAGCCGCGGCGCCGCGCGGTTGCCGCGGCGCGCGCGGGGCGCGATGCTGCCCCGCGCCAAGGCGGAGACGACGCGCGGATGAGCCTGGACCCGCTGCAATCGCTGGCGCTCGCCGCGGCGATCCTGCTGGTGGGCCGCGCGCTGAACCGCCGCGTCGGCGTGCTGGCGCGCTACAACATCCCCCAGCCCATCACCGGCGGGCTCGCCTTCGCGTTGCTGGCGACGCTGCTGCACGCCACGACCGGCTTCGCCTTCGAGGTCAGCGTCGCGCTGCGCGGCCCGCTGCTGCTGGCCTTCTTCGCGACCGTGGGGCTCGCGGCCGATCTCGGCCGGCTGAAGGCGGGCGGGCCGAAGCTCGTCATCTTCCTGCTGGTGGTCGGGCCCTATCTGGCGCTGCAGAACATCGTCGGCACCGCGCTGGCTCTGCTGCTGGACCAGCATCCGCTGATGGGCCTCCTCGGCGGCTCCATCACGCTGGTCGGCGGGCACGGCACCGGCGCGGCCTATGCCCGCATCTTCACCGAGACCCACGAGCTGACCGGCGCGGCGGAGGTCGCGATGGCCGCGGCGACGGTCGGCCTGGTCGCAGGCGGCGTGCTGGCCGGCCCCGTCGCGCAATACCTGCTGCGCCGCACGGGCACGCGGGACGCCGTCGGCCCCGGCGAGACCGCGGCGGGGGCCGCGGTGCCCGCGCCGGTCTCGACCGACGCGGCGGTGGTCACGGTCGCGCTGATCGCCTTCTGCATCGTGGCGGGCAGCGCGCTGGCGGCGGCGACCGCGGCCTGGCCGATCCGGCTGCCGGATTTCGTGTGGTGCCTGTTCTGCGGCGTGCTGGTGCGCAACCTGATCGCGCCGGCTGTCGGGCTGCCGGTGGATGACGGCGCGATCGACCTGCTCGGCGGCATCGCGCTCGCGCTGTTCCTGGCGATGGCGATGAGCGCGGTGCAGCTCTGGGAGCTGGCCGACCTCGCGGGGCCGCTGATGCTGATCCTGGCCGCGCAGGCCGCGCTTGCCGCGGTCTATGCGGCAGTGGTGGTCTGGCGCGTGATGGGGCGGAACTACGAGGCGGTGGTGATCAGCGCGGGCTTCTACGGCTTCGCGCTCGGCGCGACGGCCACCGCGATCGCCAACATGCAAGCGGTCGTCGGGCGACACGGCCCGGCGCCGGTCGCCTTCCTGGTGGTGCCGCTGACCGGCGCCTTCTTCATCGACCTCATGAATGCCGTCCTGCTGTCCGGCGCGCTGTCGCTGCCGCTCTTCGCGCCTTGACGGCGTCGGCCCCGCGCACGCCGCGCTGGACCGAGCTGGTTGAGCGGCTGCGGCCGGTGGAGAAGCGCGCCGCCGCGCTCGATGCCTTCCGCTTCGAGGGCTTCCGCGCATCCGCCTCGGATTGCGACTTCGTGCTCCGCTTCCTGCCGGGGCGGCCGCGCATCGGGCTCGCGGCGTCGGCGCGGCTGGCGGCCGCCCCGCCGCGCCGCGCGCTGCACGTGATGGGCCGCCTGGCGCGCAGCCTGGACGCGCTGGGCCCGGCGCTGGCGGCGCTGCACGAAGCGCAGGAGCGGCCGGCGCGGCTGCGGCTGAACGTGGACGATGTCGGCGGGCGCGACGGGCTCTGCTTCGACCGCCCGGCCGGCAGCGATTGGCCGTTGCTGCCCGACCTCTATCTGCTGCGCCATGTCCGCAGCGCCAGGCCGGTGCCGCAGCGCGATCCCGCCGCGGCGGCCGCCGAGTTCACGTCCCGCCGCCCCGTGCTGTTCTGGCGCGGCGCGACCACCGGCGGCGTCATCCGGAGCCTGGACGACCTCGCAACCAATCCGCGCGTGCGGGCCTGCCTGCTGGCGCGGGAGCAGCTGGCCGAGCACGCGGATTGCCGCGTGGTGGAGGTCACCGCCGCGCCCGCCCTCGTGCCGGAGGCCGAGGCCTGGCTCGCCGCGCGCGACCTCTCCGGCCCGCGCGTGCCGCAGGCGGAGTTCGCGCGCCACCGCATGACGCTCGATCTGGCCGGCCATGCCGCTGCCTGGGGCAGCTACGCGCGCTACCTCGAGGGGACGCTGGTGCTGCGCGTCGCGCATGGCCGCGAGCTCTTCTACTATCCGATGCTGAAGCCCTGGACGCATTACGTCCCGGTCGCCGCCGACCTCGGCGACCTGCGGGAGCGCGCGGAATGGGCGCTGGCCAACACGGACCAGGCCGCGCGCATCGCCCAGGCCGGCCATGAGCTGATGGCAGGGCTGCTGGAGGCGCTGCCGGCCCTGACGCTCGACGCGCTGCGCGCCGCGCTGCGGCCGGGCTGACCTGCCCGGCCCCTCTGGCGCACCGCGCCGGGCGTGGCACTCTGGCGCCGCAAGGCAGGCGGAGGCCGACGATGAGCAAGGACATGCAGGGCTGGCGGTGCAAGTTCGGTGTGATGGGACCCTCGACCAACACCATCGTGCAGCCCGATTTCGACAAGATGCGCCCGGCGGGTGTCACCAACCACTACAGCCGCATCTTCACCCCCAACGCCGCCGCCATCTCCAACGAGACCTTCCGCGCCGGCGCGGAAGTCATCGCGGGAAACACGCTGGATGCCGTGAAGTCGGTGATGACCTGCCAGCCCGATCACCTCGTGATGGGCATGTCGGCCGTCACCTTCTTCGACGGCGCCAAGGGTGCCGATCGCTTCGTGAAGCAGGTCGAGGAGTTCTCCGGCCTCAAGATCAGCGTCGGCAGCCATGCCTGCACCGCGGCGCTGAACGCGCATGGCGGGGTGAAGCGGATCGCCGTGCTGTCGCCCTACTGGCCCAGCATGAACATCGAGGTCGCGCGCTACTTCACCGACATGGGCTTCTCCGTCCTGCGCGACATCGCGCTGCAGCGCACGAGCTGGATCGCGATCGCGGAGACCACCTCCGCGGAATGCGTCGAGGCGATCAAGCGGCTCGACGGTGATGACGTGGACGCGATCGTGCAGGTCGGCACCAACCTCTCGATGGTGCGGCTCGCCGCGATGGCGGAGATGTGGCTCGGCAAGCCCGTCATCGCGATCAACACCGCGACCTACTGGCACGCGCTGCGCACGCGGGGGATCGAGGACAAGGTCGAGGGCTGCGGGACGCTGCTCGAGAGGTTCTGATGGTCGTCTCCCGCCCCTGGGCCAGGTGGCCCCCGCGTGGAACGGCGGCCGCGGCCGCGCTTTGGGGAGGCGCATGGATACGACCGACGCCGCGATCCGCGACCTGCTGTTGACCACGCGCCGCATCGCAGTGGTCGGTGCCTCCGACCGGCCGGGGCGCCCGAGCAACGGCGTCTTCGCCTTCCTCCTCGCCCGCGGCTACGACGCCATCCCCGTCAACCCGCAGATCGCGGGGAGGGAGATCCACGGCCGCACCGTCGTGGCGAACCTCGAGGCGGCCGGGCCGCTCGACATGGTGGACGTCTTCCGCCGCTCGACCGAAGCCGGCGCCGTGATGGACGAGGCGGTCCGTCTCGGCGCGCGATCGGTCTGGCTGCAGCTCGGCGTGGTGGACGAGGACGCGGCGGCGCGCACCCGCGCGGCCGGTCTCGTCGTCGTGATGGACCGCTGCCCCGCCATCGAATGGCCGCGCCTCGGGCTGAGCGGGCGGGTCACCGACCGTCACGCAGACGACGCTTGAAATCGGCCCGGCCCTGGGCCACATCGGCGGAGCATGAATTTCCGGTAAGGTGGCGCGGGCGCCTGCCGGACATCCCTCCCCGCGCATGGCCCTTTCCTGAGAGGACCTGAGGACATCATGACGGACGAGGAACGCCGGATCATCACCAGCTTCGTCGAGCGGGTGAGCGGCGCGGCCAATGCGGCGCCGCGCCCGGCCTCGCCCTGGGGCGGCATGGGCGGCGGCGCCCAACCCGCCGCGCAGCCCCTGCCCCCGGTGGACCCGGAGGCGGACCGGCTGATCAACGACCTCTTCGCGCGCTACCCCGAGGCACGCTACCGCATCACCCAGATGGCCTTCGTGCAGGAGGCCGCGCTGGTGGAGATGCAGAACCGCATCAAGCAGCTGGAATGGGAAGCCGAGAACAACCGCCGCCAGGCGGAGGCCGCGCAGAGCCGGACGGGCCTCTCCGGCCTCTTCGGCGGCGGCCGCGGCCCCGCGCCGATGCCGCCCCGCCCCCAGCCGCAGTATCCGCCGGGCTACAACCCCGGGATGCTGCAGCAGCAGGGCGGCGGCCGCGGCTTCCTCGGCACCGCGCTGATGACCGCGGCCGGCGTCGCCGGCGGCCTGGTGCTCGGCAACGCGCTGATGAGCGCCTTCAGCGGCGGCGGCGCGGCACATGCCGCGAGCGCGGCCGGCGCGGGCGCCTTCGGCCAGGATGCGGTGCCGGCCTCCTCCCCCTGGACCGATCCGGGCGCCGCGGCGGCCGAGCCCGCGGCCTGGGGCAACGACGCCCAGCCCGCCGACGACCCGGGCTATGGCAGCGACGCCAACAACGATGCCGGCGCCTATGACGACGGCGGCGGCTACGACGACGAGGAGATTTGACCCTGCGCCCGCCCGGGACGCCTCGCGCGTCCCGGGCGTGACGAGGGCGTTCTCGATCCCCGCCCGCGAAGCATCGCCGGGCGTGCGCCGGATCCCTTTCCCATTGCGCACACGCGGCGGGGTGACTCCCGGCCAATAAGCCCACCTGTCGAACTCGGCCGCGGTGCCCCTGGCGCTGCGGCTTTTTCGTGGGCATTTTGCATGGCCTCAGGCGCCGGCGCGGCCTCCGGCCGCTTGGCTCGCCGCACCGGCGGCGGGCCGCGTTCGCGGCCTCGGCCAGCGTCGCTGGCCGCCATCCAGGATGACGATGCGTCTCCCCGACCTCGACCTCGACCTGCTGCGCTGCTTCGTGCTGGTGGCAGAGGCCCGCGGCTTCACGGCCGCCGGCGACGCGCTCGGCCTGACCCAGTCCGCCGTCAGCCTGCGTATCAAGCGGCTCGAGGAGGTGGTCCGTCGCCCGCTCTTCGACCGCACCACCCGGACCGTCGCGCTGACCCGGGACGGCGAGACGCTGCTGACCTATGCCCGCCGCCTGCTCGCGCTGAACGACGAGGCGGTGCGGCGGCTCGCCGCGCCGCCGGTTGCCGGGCGCCTGCGCCTCGGCGTCGCCGACCATTTCGTGCCGCGCAGCCTGGCGCCGATCCTGGCGCGCTTCGCCCGCACCTACCCCGAGGTCACGCTGGAGGTGGAGGTCGGCCGCTCCCACGAGCTCCGCGCCAAGCAGGAGGCGGGCGGGCTCGACCTCGTGCTCGGCAAGCGCCGCGACGGGGAGAGGACGGGAACGCCGATCTGGACCGAACAGGTCGTCTGGGCCGCCGCGCCCGACTGGACCGCGCCGGCGGATCGCCCCTTGCCGCTGGCGTTGCTGCCGGAGGGCTGCCTGTTCCGCGAACGCGCGCTGGCCGCGCTGTCCCGCGCCGGGATCGCCAGCGAGACCGTCTTCACCTGCGACAGCCTGCTCGGCCTGGCGGCCGCGGCGCAGGCGGGCTTCGCGCTGACCGTGCTCGGCCGGTCGGGCTTCCCGCCCGGGTTGGTGGAGGTGCCCGGCCTGCCGGAACTCGGCTTGGTGGAGATGGCGGTCTTCGGCGATCCCGCGGGACGGCACCCCATCGTGGAGCCGCTGGTCGGTTTCATCCGGGACAGCCTCACGATTAACGGTTGAGAAACCGGCTATCTGCGCCCAACCTGGGGTGATGCCCTCGCCCGTCGCCCCGACCTGCCCGCAAGCCGTGCCGGGCCGGGTCATGCTCGTCTTCGGGACGCGCCCCGAGGCCATCAAGATGATTCCGGTCCTAACCGAGCTGCGCCGGCGGCCAGGCCTGTTCCCCATCGCGCTCTCCACCGGCCAGCATCGCCAGATGCTGGACCAGGCCATGGCCGCGTTCGGCGAGCGTTGCGACCTCGACCTCGGGCTGATGCAGCCCGGCCAGGCCTTGCCTGACCTGTTCGCGCGCATCCTGACCGGCGTCTCCGCCGTGCTGGCGCGCGAAAGGCCGGCGCTGGTGCTGGTGCATGGCGACACCACCACGGCGCTGGCCGCGGGGATGGCCGCCTTCTACGCGCGCATCCCCGTCGGCCATGTCGAGGCCGGGATGCGCAGCCACGACCTCGACCAGCCCTTCCCGGAGGAGTTGAACCGCGTCGCCATCGACGCCTTCGCTGCACTACGTTTCGCCGCTACGGAGACCGCGGCGGCCAATCTTCGCGCGGAATACGATCCCCGCGGCGGCGTGCACGTCACGGGCAATACGGGGATCGACGCCCTGCTGGCGACCGCAACGCGGGCCGTCTTCGATCCCGGCTTCGCCGCGCGGCTGGACGCCGGGCTGCCGGCGCTCGATCCCACGAAGCGCCTGGTGCTGGTCACCGCGCATCGGCGGGAGAACCTGGGCGGGGCGTTGCAGCGGATCTGCGCCGCCATCGGCGCGCTCGCTGCGCGCAGCGACACCGAGATCCTCTGGCCGCTGCACCCCAACCCCGCCGCGCGCGATCCCGTCCGCGCGGCCCTCGGCGGACGCGCCAACATCCACCTGGCGGAGCCGCTGGGCTATGCCGGGATGGTCCGTGCGATGTGCCGCGCGGCCTTCCTGCTGACCGACAGCGGCGGCCTGCAGGAGGAAGGGCCGGCGCTCGGGAAGCCCGTGCTGGTGCTGCGCGAGGTGACCGAACGCCCGGAGGCGATCGCCGCCGGCGTCGCGCGGCTGGTCGGCACCGATCCCGCGCGCATCGTCGCGGCGGCGACGCGGCTGCTGGATGACGACGACGCCTATCTCGCCATGGCGCGGCACGCCTTTCCCTTCGGCGACGGCACCGCGGCGCGGCGCATCGCCGACGCGGTGGAGGAATGGGCCGCCGCGCAACCCGGGCCGCGCCACGCGCGGCCGCGACGCATGACGCGGCCGGCCTCGCGGTGGTCGCTGGCCTGGCGCGGTGGCCGCGCGGCGGCGCAGCCGGCGGTCTGAGCCGTGGCGCGCGTCGCGGTGCATGGCCTCGGCTATATCGGCCTGCCGACGGCCGCGCTGCTGGCCGAGGCGGGCCATGACGTGCTGGGCTGCGACATCGCGCCCGCGGTGGTGGAGCGCGTGAACCGCGGCGTCTCCGGCTTCCGCGAACCGGGCCTCGATGAGTTTCTGGCGCGCGCGCACGCGACCGGAAGGCTGCGCGCCGCGACGACCCCGGCGCCGGCCGAGTTCCACCTGGTCGCGGTGCCGACGCCCTTCGCCGAGGATCACCGCCCCGACCTGTCCTGCGTGGACGCCGCGGCCGATGCGCTGGCGCCGGTGCTGCGCGCCGGCGATTGCGTGATCCTGGAATCCACGGTCCCCGTGGGTGCGACCGAGGCGATGGCGGCGCGCATCTCGGCCGCGCGGCCCGACCTGGACGTGCCCGGCGACATCCATGTCGCGCATTGCCCGGAACGCGTGATCCCCGGCCGCACGCTGCACGAGCTCGTCCACAACGACCGCGTCATCGGCGGCCTCGGCCCGGGCTGCGCGGCGCGCGCGGCATCGCTCTACCGGAGCGTCGTGAAAGGCGCGCTGCTGGAGACGGATTGCCGCACGGCGGAGCTGGTCAAGCTCGCGGAGAACGCCTTCCGCGACGTGAACATCGCCTTCGCCAACGAGCTCGCCGCGATCGCGCGGCGCTTCGGCGTGGATCCCTGGGGCGCCATCGCGCTGGCGAACCGTCATCCCCGCGTGGAAATCCTGTCCCCCGGCGCGGGGGTCGGCGGGCATTGCATCGCGGTGGATCCCTGGTTCCTGGTGCATGGCGCGCCGGAGGAGGCGCGGCTGATCCGCACGGCGCGCGAGGTGAACGACGCCGTGCCCGCGGATGTCGTCGCGCGGGTGAAGCGGGCGGCTTCGGGGTTGGCCTCGCCACGCATCGCGTGCCTCGGCCTGGCCTACAAGCCGGATGCCGACGACGTCAGGGAAAGCCCGGCGGTGAAAATCGTGCGCGCGCTCGCGGCGGAGGGCTTAGCGGTGACGGCGGCCGATCCGTTCCTGGAGACGGCGCCGGCGGGCGTGGCCTTCGCCGGTGTCGCGGAGGCGATCGCGGGGGTGGATGTCGTCGTGATGCTGGTCGCCCACACGCCGTTTCGGGCGCTGGACCCCGCGGCGCTGGAGGGGAAGCTGGTGCTGGACGTGGCCGGCGCGCTAGCCGGCGGAAGGCAGGCCTGACGGCCGGCCCGCGCTCCCGCCGCTTAAATCATAGCGAATATTGTCTGGCTTATTTCGGCAATACCTGCGTTATGTGCATTGGCCGACTGCCAATCAAAGCCCTTCGGGCGGCAAGATGATTATTCGATCGCGCCGAAACTTCTCTGTCGGCTCCTTCGATCTTGTTCAGATGCTCGGCCAACCGGAGCACCATCATGTCCGCCACGACACCCGGCCTGCGCGCCAGGCTCGCCACCCGCTGGACCGAGACGAAGCCCATGCTGACGGGGCTGATCATCGGCCTTGTCGCCGGTCCGATCATCTCCGGCTTCGCCGGCTTCCAGGTCCGCACCAGCACCGCCGAGGCCGCGACGCGCAGCAGCGTCGTCGAGCAGCAGGCCGCCTTCTGCGCGGAGCGCGCGCGCGCCGCGACGCCTGGCAGCGCAGCCCTCGACTGGCAGGCACGCGGCGAGCTCGCGCGGCGCTTCGCGACCATGCCGGGTGCCGCCGCCGGCAGCGCCGACCAGGAAGTCGCCTATGCCTGCGCCAACCGGCTGTCGCGCTGATCGCGGCGGGCCAGGCACCGGCGGGGCTGCCGATGCTCATCGCCGCGGGCTGCGAGATCACCTATGACTGCCCGCAGCCCACGCCGATGCTGCTCGTCGTCAGCCCGCATGCGTCGCGGCTGCCCGACCTCGTCGGCGAGCATGAGGTCTCCTTCGCGCCGGCCATCCCGGCGCGGCACTATGTCGACGGCTTCGGCAATTGCTGCACGCGCATCGTCGCGCCGGTCGGGCGGCTGGTGATCTCGACGCGGCTGCTGAAACGGGATTCCGGCATGCCGGACGCGCTGTCGCCGCTGGCCCGGCAGCGTCCCGTGGAATCGCTGCCCGACGAGATGCTGACCTTCCTGCTCGGCAGCCATTACTGCGACACCGACCGGCTGGCGGAGGCCGCCTGGGCGCTGTTCGGCCAGGGCCCGACGGGATGGGCGCGCGTCCAGGCGATCTGCGACTTCGTGCATGACCGCATCGGCTTCGGCTACGAGCATGCGCGCCCGACCCGCACCGCGTCCGAGGCCTTCGACGAGCGGCGCGGCGTCTGCCGCGACTATGCGCATCTGGCCGTCACGCTCTGCCGCTGCGTCAACATCCCCGCACGCTACTGCACCGGCTATCTCGGCGATATCGGCGTGCCGCCGCCGCACGGGCCGATGGATTTCGCGGCCTGGTTCGAGGCCTTCCTGGATGACCGCTGGCATACCTTCGACGCGCGCAACAACACCCCGCGCATTGGGCGCATCCTGATGGCGCGCGGGCGCGACGCGACCGACGTTGCCATCGCGACGACCTTCGGGCCCTGCACCCTGTCGGGCTTCCGCGTCTTCACCGACGAGGTCACGGGTTGATGCCGGGCGTTCAGCGGTTGCGCCTGGCGATCTCCGTCCCCGCCACATACCCCCAGGTCATGTAGGGGCCGATCGTCGTGCCCGCGCCGACGCCGCGCGTGCCGATGGGATTGGCGCTCGATGCGCCGGCGGCGAAGAGCCCGGGGATCACATGGCCCTCGACATCCAGCACCCGCGCGCGATCGTCCGTGCGCGGCCCGCCCTTGGTCCCCAGGATGGACCGGCTGAACGGCATCGCGAGGAACGGCGCGCGCTCGATCGGCTCCAGGCCCCCGCGACGCCGCTTGTCGCCCTTCGCCGCGGCGTCCGCCGCCGAGGGCCGGCCGAAATCGCCGTCTCGCCCTTCCGCGCAAGCCGCGTTGTAGCGCGCCACCGTCGCCTCCAGCACGGCGGGATCGAGCCCGATGCGCGCGGCGAGCCCCGCTATCGTGTCGTCGCGATGCAGCCAGGACGGATCGGCCTGCGCGGCCCATCGCGCCGGCGGCAAGCGATACGGCAGCAGCTCGTCGCTAATCACCCAGCAGGGCTGATTCACCGGCCGACCGTCGGCGTCGCGGGCATCCAGCGCCTCGCCGATGTTGAAGGTCAGCTCGTTGACGAAGCGCAGGCCGTGGCGGTTGACGAGGATCGCGTTGGGCTCGGTGTGGAAGGGCACGGGCTGCGCCATGATGCGCCCCTCATGCCGCACGGGGATGCAGGGCGAGAGCGTCGCCTGGTCCATGCGGTCCAGCGCGGCGCCCACGGCTTCCGCCATGCGGTGCCCGTCGCCGGTGTTGGTCGGCGCGCTGCCGAGATAGTCGGCGCCGCCGGGGAAATGCCGCTCCAGACGCTCCGCGTCCCATTCGAAGCCGCCGGTCGCGATCACCACGCCGCGCCGCGCGGTCACGCGCTCTGTCACACCGCGCTGCTCAACCAGCGCGCCGGTCACCGTGCCCATGCGGTCCTTCAGCAGTTCCACGGCCCGCGCGCCGGTCTCGATCCGGACGCCGGCATCGAGGCAGCCGCGGATGAGGCCCACGATCAGCGCCGTGCCCTTGCCCCGCGTGTTGGTCAGCAGGCGCCACAGCAGCCGCGGCCAGAGCTGCCAGGCCGTGCGGTAGGGATGGTGATAGAGATCGGTCTCGACGGCCTCGTGATAGGTGAAGAGCTCCGGGATCTGGCTCTTGCGGATGCGCGACGCGAAGCGGCCGGCCCGAAAACGCGACAGCGGCAGCGGCGAGACCATGCGCCCGCGCGGCTTGGCGCCGGGCAGGTCGCGCAAGGGATCGGGCTCCGGCGTCAGCGCGAAGCGGAGCGGGGAGTGTTCCTCGACGAAGCGCAGCATCGGAGCCGAGGCCTCGACGAGGCGCTGCCACAGCGCGTCCTCGCGCTCGGCCCAGCCAGGGGGCGCCGCGGCGCGGATATAGGCCAGCGCCTCCTCCGGGCTGTCGGCGATGCCCGCCGCGGCGGCGTGGTGGTTGGCGGGGATCCAGGTGCCCGCGCCCGACATGGCGCTGGTGCCGCCGACGACATCGGCCTTCTCCAGCACCGTCACGCGCAAGCCAGCAACGGCGGCTGCCAGCGCAGCCGTCAGCCCCGCCGCGCCCGATCCGAGGATCAGCGCGTCGGTCTCATGCGCGAGTACGCCGTGCCGCCGCCGATTCAGACCTCCGGGCCTGTCGGCCCTGCGGTTATCAGAGCCGACGCTCACTCCACTGTCACGCTCTTCGCGAGGTTGCGCGGCTGGTCCACGTCGGTGCCCTTCAGCACCGCGACGTGATAGGCGAGCAGCTGCACCGGGATCGTGTGCAGGATCGGCGCGGAGAAGGGATCGACGCTCGGCAGCTCGATCACATGCTCGGCGAAGCGGCGCAGCGCCGGCGCGCCCTCGGCGTCGGTGAAGGCCATGATCCGCCCGCCGCGCGCCGCGGCTTCCTGCAGGTTGCTCGCGGTCTTCTCGAAGAGCGGGCCGGAGGGACACAGCGCGATCACCGGCACGGCGCTGTCGATCAGCGCGATGGGTCCGTGCTTCATCTCGCCGGCGGCGTAGCCCTCGGCGTGGATGTAGCTGATCTCCTTCAGCTTGAGCGCGCCTTCCATCGCGATCGGGAACATCGAGCCGCGGCCGAGGAACAGCACGTCGCGCGCCTTGGCCACTTCCTCGGCCAGCGCGCGGATCTGCGCGTCCTTCTCCAGGATCGCCGCAGCATGGCCCGGCACCTGCAGCAGCGCCTGGGTCAGCCGGCCTTCGTCGAGCGTCGAGAGCTCACGCCGCGCGCGGCCGAAGCCGATGGCGAGGCACGCCAGCACCGCAAGCTGCGCCGTGAAGGCCTTGGTGGAGGCGACGCCGATCTCCGGCCCCGCGACCGTCAGCAGCGCGGCGTCGCTGCTGCGCGCCATCGTGCTCTCCGGCACGTTGACGATCGAGAGCACCTTCTGGTTGGCGTCCCGCAGCAGCTTCAGCGCGGCCATGGTGTCCGCGGTCTCGCCGGATTGGGAGACGAGGATCGCCGCGCCGCCATCGGGCAGCGGCGGATTGCGGTAGCGCAGCTCGCTCGCCACTTCCGCGTCACAGGGGATGCGGGCGAGCTGCTCGATCCAGTAGCGCCCGACATGCGCGGCCAGGAACGCGCTGCCGCAGGCCGTCAGCGTCAGGCGCGGCACGCGCGCGGGATCGAAGGGCAGGCGCGGCAGCCGCACCTCCAGCGTGCGGGGATCGAGATACTGCCGCAGCGTGTCGCCGAGCACCGCGGGGTGCTCGTGCAGCTCCTTCTCCATGAAGTGGCGGTAGTTGCCCTTGCCGACGACAGCGCCGGAGACGGCGGTCTGCACGATGCTGCGATCCACCGGCGCGTCGGCCGCGTCGAAGAAGCGCGCACCGTCGTCGGTGACGACGGCCCAGTCGCCTTCCTCGAGATAGGCGATGCGGCGCGTCAGCGGCGCCAGCGCCAGCGCGTCGGAGCCGAGGAACATCTCGCCCTCGCCGAAGCCGACGGCGAGCGGCGCGCCCTGCCGCGCACCGAGCAGCAGGCGGGGATGCCCCGCGAAGACCGCGGCCAGGGCGAAGGCGCCGTGCACGCGCTTCAGCGCGGCGGAGAAGGCGGCCACGGGCTGCATGCCCTGCGCCAGCAGGTCGTCGAGCAGCCGCACGAAGGTCTCGGTGTCCGTCTCGGTCTCGAAGCGGGCGCCCTTGGCTTCCAGCTCGGCGCGGAGCTCGGCGTGGTTCTCGATGATGCCGTTGTGCACCACCGCGACGCGCGAGGTGGCGTGGGGGTGCGCGTTGCGCTCGGTCGGCGCGCCGTGCGTCGCCCAGCGGGTGTGGCCGATGCCGGTGGTGCCGGGCAGGGCCTTCGTCTCCAGCACGCCGGCGAGGTTGCCGAGCTTGCCCTCGGCGCGGCGGCGCTCGATCCCGCCCTCCACCAGGGTGGCGATGCCGGCGCTGTCATAGCCCCGGTATTCCAGCCGCCGCAGCGCATCCAGCAGCAGCGGGGCCGCGTCCTGGCGGCCGATGACGCCGACGATCCCGCACATGGGGCCATGGTCTCCAGGGTTGTTCACCCAAGGGTCTAGCCGGTCCAGGCCAGGGGCGGAATCACCGCTGCGACAGCAGGCGTTCACACCCTGTTTCACCCCTTTGCGCAGGGCAGCATCCTGCACGCCGTGGTTGACCCGTGGGAGGGCGAGGCGCAGCTTGCCGCTTCCCCTGTCCCACCGGAGAGCCAGCTGGCATGGCCCATGCCCCTGCCGCCCCGATCGGCCGCGATGCCCGCATCCTGACGCTGATCGGCACGGGCCATTTCCTCAGCCATTTCTACCTGCTCTGCCTGCCGCCGCTGTTCCTGGTTTGGCGCGACGAGTTCGGCGTCACCTATGCCGAGCTGGGCCTTGCCGTGGCGCTGATGTCCGCGGTGACGGCCGTGCTGCAGACCCCTGTCGGCTTCCTGGTGGACCGCTACGGCGCACGGCCCTTCCTCGTCGGCGGGATCGTGCTGATGGGCGTGACCATCGCGGGGATGGCCTTCGCGCCAGGCTACTGGGCGATCCTGGTGCTGGCATTGCTGTCGGGGGTCGGCAACTCGGTGATCCACCCCGCGGACTACGCCATCCTCGGGTCGTCCATCGACAAGTCGCGCATGGGCCGCGCCTTCGCGATGCACACCTTCACCGGCAATCTCGGCTTCGCCGTCGCGCCGCCGGTGGTGGCGGGGATGCTGTTGGTGATGGATTGGCGCCAGGCGCTGCTGATCCTGGGCCTGATCGGCGTGCCGGTGGCGTTCGCGATCCTCTGGCAGAGCCGCATCCTGCAGGACCAGGCGCGCCCGGCGAAGAACGATGCGCAGCCCAGCGGGCGCGAATTGCTGATGTCGCGCCCGATCCTGCTCTTCTTCGCCTTCTTCCTGCTCTCCTCCATGGCGGGCTCGGCGATCCAGGCCTTCTCCATCACGGTGCTGGGCAAGCTCTGGGGCACGCCGGTGGCGATCGCCTCCTTCGCGCTGACGGGCTACATGGCGGGCGGCACGGCGGGCACGCTGGTCGGCGGCTGGTTCGCCGACCGCTCGACGAGGCACATGCCCTTCATCGTGGTGCTGACCTGCTTCGCCGCGGCACTGCTGCTGGCGATGGGCGTGCTGCCGATGCCGGAGGTGATGCTGCCCGTGGTCGCCTTCGTCGCGGGGCTGGCGATGGGCGCGTCGCGCACGCCGCGCGACGTGATGCTGAAGGAAGCCTCGCCGCCGGGGCAGATGGGCAAGGTGTTCGGCTTCGTCTCCGCCGGGCTGCCGCTTGGCGGCGCGATCACGCCGGTGCCCTTCGGCTTCCTGATCGACCTCGGCCTCGCCTGGCTGGTCTTCCCCGCCGCGGCGGGGCTGCTGATCCTCTCGCTGCTCTGCATGGGCAGCGCCCAGGGGGCCGCGAAGCGTGCGATGGGCGTGCGGGCGGTCCCGGCGGAGTAGCTGCTTGGGCGGGCTCGACACGGCGCTGCGCGTCCTCGACATCGCGGGGATCGCGGTCTTCGCGATCTCCGGCGCGCTGGTCGCGAGCCGCAAGCAGATGGACGCGGTGGGCTTCGTGCTGATGGCCTGCGTCACCGGCTTCGGCGGCGGGACGCTGCGCGACCTGCTGCTGGGGCGGACCCCGCTGTTCTGGCTCGGCCGACCCGACCTGATCGCGGTCGCCGCGGCGGCGGGGCTGCTGGTCTTCGCCGTGGCGCCCTGGTTGGAAAGCCGCTTCCGTGCGCTGCTCTGGGCCGATGCGGTCGGGCTCGCGCTGTTTGCCGTGCTGGGGGCGGAGATCGCGCTGATCGCCGGCGCCGACCCCTGGGCGGCCGTGCTGCTCGGCGTCGTCACCGCGACGGGGGGTGGGATCCTGCGCGACGTCATCTGCAACGAGCTGCCGCTGATCCTGCGGCGCGAGATCTACATCACCGCCGCCGCCGCGGGCGCCGCGGCCTATGTCGCGCTGCGCCTCGCCCCCCTGCAGCGCGACGTCGCGGTGCCGGCCGGCATCCTGCTGGGCTTCGCGATCCGCGCCGCGGCGATCCGCTTCGGCTGGTCACTGCCGAGCTACCGCGCGCGCCCGGCGCGGGACTATCCCGACCGGCGATAGCGTGCATCGCCGCGCTGCGCGAGCAGGGCGGCCTTGAGCGCCTGCGGCCTGTTGCCGTCTCGCGCGCGCAGCAGCGCCAGGCGCGGTCCGCGCGCGACGATGTCGGCAAAGGCGCGCAGCGCGGCGTGGGCGGGATGATGCTCGTCGAAGCCGCGGAACAGGATCGCGACCCCTGCGGCCGGCACGCCGCACAGCGCGGCCTGGCGCAGCGTGGCGAGGGCAAGGGCGGCGCGGCGCCGTCCCGCCAGGATCACCAGGCCCGGCCAGGCATCCTCGCGCGGCCAATGCGCCCAGGGCCGCGCCGCGTCGGCCTCCGTCAGGCGCAGCCGCCCGGCCTCCGCCGCGGCCTGCGCGAGGGGCCGCCGCGCGAAGGCCTGCGCCAGCGCGCGGTCGGGCTCCGCCGCCACGATGCGCGCCTGGCCCAGGCGCAGCGCGAGCATCGTCTCCGGCCCGAGCCCGAAGACCGCGACGGCCTCCACGCCCGCGATCGCGCGGCGCAGCAGGGCGACGTCGCGCGGCTCCAGCGCCGCGGGGGACAGGGCGGAGACGGCCACCGGCGGCGGGGCGAGCACGGCCCCACCCGTCCAGGGCACCGGCGCGATCAGCCCCGCCTCCACCAGCCCGGCCGAGCCCGCATAGCGCCGGCTGAGCCGGCCCTTCAGGCGCACCGACGGCCTCGCGGCCAGGACCGCCCCGATCTGCCGGTACATCACGCCGTCATGAGCGTAGCCGCCGCGCGCGACATTCGCCTGCGCGCGCGCCGTCAGGTCGGGCAGGAACTTCAGGTGCAGCAGCGCGAGCAGCCGCGGCGCCGCCCAGTTGCCCCCGGTCGGCCAGATGAAGTGGGGATGCGCGGGCAGCGCGCCCGCGGTCGCGCGGAACAGCGGCATCTTCGTGAGCTGCGCCCCGCGCCCGATGCGGCCGGCCAGCAGGCGCTGCCGCGGCCCGCCGCGGATCGTCATGCCGAGCGGGCCCTCGGCCTCGGCATAGCCGGCGGCGTCGTGGAAGGGCGTGGCCTCCAGCAGGCCCGCGCCGTCCGGCAGGGCCGAACGGTCCAGCGCGTCCCCAGGATACATGTCGAGCGTGATTCCGCGCAGCCGCGGGATGCCGCGCGCCTCCAGCAGGCGCGCCAGCGCGTCGAAGCCGCGGGTCTCGATGCCGTCGAAGACGACGAGCTCGTCGGCGTCGGGGTAGAGGTACCAGCGCCCCTCGCCGTAGCGGCGCATCGCGGCGATCAGCCAGCCCTGCTTGCGGAAGGTGGCGAAGGGCCGCGCGGTGGACAGCAGGTCCACGTCGGGCTGCGCCGCCAGCAGCTCCGCCGTGCCGTCGTCGGAGGCGTTGTCCACCACGCAGAAGCGCCGGATGCCGGCGCGGCGGTAGTGGTCGAGGAAGGCCTCGATGCGCAGGATCTCGTTGCGCGCGGCGAGGAGCACGATCGGGCTGTCCGGCGGCGGCAGCGGCGCGGCGCAGGCGCGCAGCACGTCGAAGACGACCGTCCCGGCCTCGGCGAGCGCTTCCTCGAGCCAGGGCGGCGTCATCGCGCGGCCCGCCGGCCGCGTGTCAGCCGCAGCTGCGCGCCAGCCCCGCTTCGGCGAAGCCCTCGAAGGTCGCGAGGTGGCGCGCGGCCTCGATCAGGAGGAGCTGGTTCTCGGCGTGCAGGATATGCGCCTCGCCATGGATGAGGCGGCTGGAATCCAGCGCCGAGACGCGGCTGTAGACCACCGACATCCCGTCCTCCTCGACGCGCCAGGACCGCACGGGCAGCGCGTAGCAGAGAAAAAGGAGACGCACGCTCATCAGGCCCGTGCCGTCCTCGGCCAGCAGCAGCCGCGCCGCGCCAGCCTCCCCGCGCAGCAGCGCGGTGCGGCCGATCCAGAGCGGGAAGGGCGGGATGGCGCGCGCGGCGGCGCGGCCCGTGGCGGGCGCGATCAGCAGCGGGGCGGCGAGCAGCGATCGGCGGGCAAGGCCGGGCATGGCCGTGCGTGGTAACGGGCGGCGCGTGAAGCCGGGCCTGCGTCGCCGTTACCAATGGTTCACCCGCTCCCATGCCGCGACGACGCGGCTGCCCTCGATCACGTGGAAGCGATCATGCGCGGCCGCGGTCAGGCAGGCATGGTTCGGCTGGATCCTCACCCGCGCGCCGACCGGCAGGCGATCGAGCGGCAGGCCTGGCCCGCTGGCCTCGCCATGTTCCTGGTGGACGCGCGTCACGATGGCCTCGCCGATCGGGCGGCCCTCGAGGTCGAGCACCCGGCCGAATCCGAAATCGCGCGGCGCGCGTTCGGTGCTGCGGTCCTTCGACAGCGCGAGCGCGCCGGCATCGAGCAGCACCGCGCCGCGCCGGGGGTAGTTGCCGATGACGGAGGCGAGCACGGTGACCGCGATGTCGTCCGGGGGATGCGTGCCGATCTGGGCCTGGAAGAGGTCGCCAAGCATGTAGACGCCGGCGCGCGTCTCCGTGACGCCGTCGAGGTGGCGGGCGTAGAGCGCCGCGGGCGAGGATCCCACGGAGACGATGCCGACTTCGTGCCCGGCATCGCGCAGGCGGCGTGCGGCGAGCAAGATGCCGGCGCGCTCGGCCTCCGCGACCTGCTCCATCTCGGCCGGGCTGCGGCCGGCATAGCTGTGGCCGGAATGCGCGACGACGCCGGCGAGCTTCGGGCCGAGCGCGGCGGCGATGGCGAGCAGCGCGTCGTCGTCGGGCGCGACGCCGGCGCGGCCTTCGCCGACATCCACCTCGATCAGGGTGGGCAGCACGCCGGCATGCCCGGCGATCGCGCGCGCGGTGGCGAGGTCGTCGGTGATGACCTTCACCTGGTTGCCCTCGGCGTTCAGCACGGCGATCGCGTCCAGCTTCGCGGGCACGATGCCGACGGCGTAGAGCTGGTCGCGGAAGCCGTGGTCGGCGAAGTAGCGGGCCTCGGTGATGGTGCTGACGGTGATCGGGCCCTTGCCGGGCGCCGCGAGGTCGGCGACCGCGGCGGACTTCGCGGTCTTCATGTGCGGGCGGAGGATCACGCCGGGGTGGCGCGCGACGGCCTGCGCCATGCGCGCGATGTTGCGGCGGAGGATGTCGAGGTCGAGGAGAAGGGATGGGGTGGGGAGGTCGTGGAGGGTGGTCATGGGTTGCGCTCACCCGTCCCGCCATTGCCATCGGGGAGATGGCGGATGGCCGATGAATGCCCTCTCCCGCCGGGGCGGGAGAGGGTTGGGTGAGGGTGAGGCGCGCAGCGCTGGCGACGCTGCGCTGACCAGCTTCGCGACCCCCTCACCCAGCCCTCTCCCCCTTCCAGGGGGAGAGGGAAAGCAGAAAAGCCGGAGAGGGCAGTCACAGCGCCACCCCCAGCATCTCCGCATAGCGCGGCGTCGATTTCAGCCCGGTGCCCGTCAGCACCACGACCGCCGTCTCCGCCGCGCCGATCTTCCCCGCCTCGCGCAGCTTGCCGAAGGCCGCCGCGGCCTGGGCGCAGGTCGGCTCGACATAGACGCCGCTACGCGCGAGCGACAGCGAGGCCGCGGCGATCTCCTCCTCCTCCAGCAGCACGGCGCCGCCCTCGCTCTCCTCGAGCGCATGCAGGCATTCCGGCAGGCGGAGCGGCTGCGCGATCGCGGTGCCCTCGGCGATGGTGGGCCTGGCATCCTGCGCGGGCAGGCCGAGCGCCGCGCGCGCGATCGGCCCGCAATGCGCGGGCTGCGCGGCCCAGATCCGCGGCAGGCGCGCGATCTGCTTCGCGCGCTTCAGCTCCCCGAAGCCGAGCCAGCATCCCAGCACGTTCGATCCCGCGCCGCAGGGGACGATGACGTGGTCCGGGGCGGCAAAGCCGAGGTCCTCCCAGAGCTCGTAGGCGAGCGTCTTCGTCCCTTCGAGGAAGAAGGGATGCCAGTTGTGGCTGGCGTAGAAGATCTCCGCGGATTTCGCGAGCGCGGCATCGGCGCAGTCCTGGCGGGAGCCCGGGATCAGCTCGATCGCGGCGCCGGCGGCGCGGGACTGCACGGTCTTGGCGGGGCTGGTGCTGGCGGGGACGAAGATCGTCGCCGCCATCCCGCCGGCGGCAGCATAGGCGCTGACGGCCGCGCCTCCGTTGCCGGAGCTGTCCTCCAGCACGCTCGTGACACCCTGGTCGCGCAGCAGGGACAGCATCACCGACGCCCCGCGATCCTTGAAGCTGCCGGTCGGCATGAACCATTCGCATTTCAGCAGCGCGGTGCCGCCGGGGATCGCGCGCTCGATCAGCGGGGTGCGGCCCTCGCCCATCGAGATCGGCGCCTTCGGCATCCAGGGGAAGGCGGCGGCGTAGCGCCAGATCGAGCGCTCCGCCGTGACGATGTCGGCGGGCGCGATGCCGGCGCGGCCGGTCAGCAGCAGCGGCTGCCGCGCATCGCCGCACCATCGCGGCGCGTCGAGGGTCCAGGTCTGGCTGGTGCGGGGGTCGAGGTAGTGTTGCATGGGGCGACTCTCCCTTGCCCGGCGCGCGCGGGCAAGCGAGGCTGGGGCATGCCCGACCTCAACGACCCGACCCTGCGGCTGGCCGCCGACCTCGTCGCCATCGACAGCCGCAGCTTCGTCTCCAACCTGCCCGTGGCGGAGCGCGTGGAACGCGAGCTCCGGGGCTTCGAGGTGGAGCGGCTGGACTACCGCGACGCCAAGGGCGTGGCGAAGCGCGCCATCGTCGCGCACAGGGGGCCGAAGGGCGGCTACGCGCTGTCCGGCCATCTCGACACCGTCCCGGCCACGGGGTGGGAGAGCGATCCCTGGGCGCCGCGGATCGACGCCGAGGGCGTGATGCACGGCCTCGGCTCGGTCGACATGAAGGGCCAGGTCGCGGCCGCGATCGTCGCGGCGCAGCACGCGGGCGCGGACGTTCCGGTCACGCTGCTGATCACGGCCGATGAGGAGACGACCAAGCAGGGCGCGCATGTCATCGCGACGCGATCCGCCTTGGCGAAGTCGCTGGGGTTGAAGGGTATCATCGTGGCGGAGCCCACGAGCCTGGCGCCGGTGCGCGGCCATCGCAGCCACATCGCCTTCACCGCCACGGCGCATGGCGTGCAGGCGCATTCCTCGACGGGGAAGGGCGACAACGCGAACTGGAAGCTGCTGCCCTTCCTGGCCGAGATGCGCAGCGTGTTCGACAGACTGCGTTCCGACGTCTCGCTGCAGGATGCGGATTACGAGCCGCCGTTCTCCGACTTCAACCTGATCCTCGACAACCACGGCACGGCGCTGAACGTGACGGTCGCGCGGGCGACCGCGCATATCAAGTTCCGCTACAGCGCGAAGGTGGATCCCGGCCCGGTGCTGGAGGCGGTGCGGGGCGCGGCGCAGCGGGCAGGGCTGGAGCTGGCCGAGCAGCACGAGGGCAAGCCGCCCGAGCTGCCGGCTGACCATCCGCTGGTCGCGCTCGGCGTCGCGCTGACGGGTGTTTCCGCGAAGACGGCGCCTTATGGGACGGATGCGAGCGAGCTGCAGGCGCTCGCGCCCTGCCTGGTGCTCGGGCCCGGCGATGTCGGGACGGCGCACACGCCGCATGAGCGGGTGCGGGCGCAGGACCTGCTGGACGCGGTGCCGCTGTTCGGCCGCGTGCTGGAGGCCGGGAAGGGCTGACACGGCCCGCGACGCCCCGGCCGGGGACTTTAGCGTTTTAGGATTTTAAGCTTTTAGCGCTGAAGACATCCCGAGGGTCCGGACAAAGGCCGCCCGAAGGCGGGCTCCGCCGAGGAAGTGGCCTGAAGTCGCTCGAGGCAAAGGGACAAAGATCGGCGCGTAATGGATCATGCCAAAGTGTATGTGATTCTATTCCTTGATTGCAAGCGAAGAGTGTAGCCCGCGCCGTCCCGGCCGCCGTAAGGCCCTATCCCGGCCTCGCAGGCCGCGTGCAGCCGTTGTTGTTTTGACACTGGCGACCCGGACGGCGCCGACTGGCGCGGCCGGGATCGGAACCGTCAAGCCGCTCGCCTGGGCGGCAGGAGGGTGTCATATGCCCGACATCATCGCGCGGAGGTCCGCGCTCGCATTCGGTTTCGGCGCCGCTACGGCGTCCCTGACTCTTCGCGCCAGTTCCGCCGCCGCGGAGGTGCCCAACCTGCCCGCGCCGCGCGGCAAGACATATGTGCTCGTCCACGGCGCTTGGCTCGGCGGCTGGGCCTGGGCGCCCGTGGCGGAGCGGCTGCGCGCCGCGAACCATCGCGTGATCGCAGAGTCCTTTACGGGCATGGGCGAGCGCCGGCATCTGCTCGCGCCCGGCGTCACGCTCGAAACCTGGATCGAGGACCTCGCCGCCATCATCGAGGCGGAGGAACTCGACGACGTCATCCTCGTCGGGCACAGCTTCGGCGGCCTGCCATGCCTCGGCGTGACCGACCGGATGCCCGACCGCATCGGTCGGCTCGTGCTGCTGGATGCGATGGTGGCGAAGGACGGCCAGAGCGCGCTCGACGTGCTGCCGCCGGACTCCGCCGAGCGGATCCGGCGGGGCGAGGCCACGGAGCGGGGCGTGCCGGTCCTTCCCGCCTTCACCCTGCCGCCCGACACGCCCTTCGCGCGGTGGCTGATGCGGCATGTCGCGCCGCACCCCAAGGCGACCTACGAGGCGCCGCTGCGGCTCGCCCGAGAGCCCGGCGCCGGCCGCCCGAGGACCTATGTCGCCCTCACCGGCCCAGCCGACCGCTCCATCGAGCCGAGCCGCCAGGCGGTCCGGGCGCTCGGCGGCTGGGAGTGGGCGGAGATCGCCGCCCCGCACGGTGCCCCGATGCGGAATCCCGACGAGGTCGCTGCTCTGCTCGCCGGGCTGGGGTAGAAGCGAGGCGGGCGGGGCCTCCTGGTCCTGCGAATACCATCGCTGACCGACGATGCTTCGCACCGGCGACCCTCGTGCCGTTCAAGCGAGGCTTCCACGAGATGCAAGGCCGCTCCAGGGCGAAACGAGCGATGGTGGTTCCATCGGCGGCGCGAGACGCGCCGCCCGCCAGGAGAACCGCTTTGCATAGCTTCGAAGAGGCGGGGGACAGCCATGCCGCCCGCGACTAGCGCCGCCCCGGATCCAGCGGCCCTGCTCGCGATCCTGGTGGTGGCGGGCTTGTTCATCGGCGTCATCGTAAAGCTGCTCGCATCGAGGTCCCGAGGCCTTAAGGAGCGCAAGCTCAAGCGCGGGTCATGGGAACAGAGGAAGCGGAGCCCGGGCTTCCCGGACTGGTCGCCCCCGACCGCGTACCGCGCCCCGCCAGCTAGACCGTCTGCGCCCGCGGCGAAGCCCACGGACGCTGCCGACCAACTGCGAATCGTCCTCGGCGCCGAGTTTGCCAGCCAGCCGCTCCTCAA
The DNA here is from genome assembly GCF_050563545.1 of Falsiroseomonas sp. HW251. Classification (NCBI taxonomy): domain Bacteria; kingdom Pseudomonadati; phylum Pseudomonadota; class Alphaproteobacteria; order Acetobacterales; family Roseomonadaceae; genus Falsiroseomonas; species Falsiroseomonas sp. HW251. The sequence continues at coordinate 58,415 of NZ_JBNXUM010000006.1, read as the reverse complement.
CAGGAGCGAAGCGCGTGTCTTTGCCGAACTGGAGCGCGCGGTTATTGCCCGCAACCCGAACTGGCGTGTGATGGCTCAGGTGTCGCTCGGTGAAGTCCTGGTAGCCCGTGATGCGGCGGCGTTCAGCTGCATCAATTCGAAGCGGGTTGATCTGCTTCTAGTTGATGGCGATTGCCGGCCGCGTCACGCCATCGAGTATCAGGGCCCTGGGCATTACCAGGGCAACGCCGTCGCGCGGGATGCGGTGAAGCGCGAAGCGCTGCGACGAGCGGGCATCGGCTATCATGAGGTTCTCGCCGGCGTGATGACGCCGGCGGAACTGCGGAGGGTTGTCCAGAAGCTGGTGGACAGGGCCGACGCCTAGGCGCGTGCGTGACACCAGAGCCCCACTCTCGCCGGGCCTTTCGCGGCCTGGGCCACCAGGGCGGGCGCGGCATACAGGCGCTTCAATCGTTGCAACAGCTGCCGACTCATCGATATCTTCGTTGCGCAGAGTCCAGATGCACCCGGCACCAGGACGTGCCGGCAACGCAGCGGTCCGCGCCGCCCGTCGTGCCGTGCGCCGTCGTTGTGGCGTGGGTCTAAGCTGCCCGCGTGATGCGAGGACGGTGATGTACGCGCTCATCGCGACCGGGCTGCTGGCCGCCTTCGTCGGGTTCGCCGGGTCGTTCGCCGTCGTGCTGCAGGGACTGGCAGCTGTCGGGGCATCGCCCGCCCAGGCGGCGTCGGGGCTCATGGCCCTTTGCGTCGCCAAGGGCCTCGCAGGCATCGTGCTCAGTCTGCGCTATCGCATGCCGATCAGCGCGGCCTGGTCCACGCCGGGCGCGGCGCTGCTGGTGACGACCGGTGCGATCGAAGGGGGCTTCGCGGCGGTGACCGGCGCCTTCCTGCTGACGGCCGTGCTTCTCGTCCTGGCTGGGCTGTGGAGGCCACTCGGCCGATGGGTCTCCGCCATTCCTCCCGCGATCGCCAATGCCATGCTGGCCGGCATCCTGCTGGCGCTTTGCCTGGCGCCGGCGCATGCGGTCGCCGAGGCGCCCATCGCCGCCCTCTCGATCATCGCCGTGTGGGCCGTGACCGCGCGCATCAACCGCCTGCTGGCCGTGCCGATGGCCGTGCTGGTCACGCTCGTCCTGATTGCCGTCACCGTGTCGCTGCCCCAGGGCTGGGCCATGTCGGCCTGGCCCGCACTGGTCGCCACGCGACCGACGCTCACGATCCCCGCCGTGATCGGCATCGCCCTGCCACTCTTCATCGTCACCATGGCATCGCAGAACATCCCGGGAATGGCGGTGTTGAACGTCAATGGCTACCGGCCGGCGCCGGGGCCGCTGTTCACGGCCACGGGGCTGTTCAGCCTAGCCGCCGCGCCGTTCGGAGCGCACGCGGTGAATCTGGCAGCTGTCACAGCCGCGCTCTTCGCCGGCCCGGACGCGCATCCCGATCCGACGAAGCGTTGGATCGCAGCGCTGGTCGGTGGCGTGACCTATATCGTGCTGGGGCTTTCCGCAGGGTTCGCCGCGGGGTTCGTCTCCGCGGCACCGCCGGTGCTGATCCAGGCCGTCGCAGGCCTGGCATTGCTCGGGTCCTTCAGCAGCGCGCTGCTGGCCGCGCTATCGGACGTGGAGGACCGCGAGGCGGCAACCGTCACCTTCCTCGTTGCAGGATCAGGCCTTGCCTTCTTCGGCGTCGGTGCGGCCTTCTGGAGCCTGCTCGCCGGCCTCGCGCTCCGCGAGTTGCGGAAGCGGCGGATCGCTCTCCGCCGCGGCTGAGCATCCCTGGCTGACCGGCCGATCGGGAGCTGAATCTGCGGCACCAAGGCGACGAAAGGTCACCGCCGCGATCTTGCGGCCCAGCCGGGCGGCCCGCTCGGCGACCCCCGGCAGGTCCAGCACCGTCCCGCGCAGCCTTGGCCGCGCGCGCAGCACGGCCGCGAGCAGCGTTCCCTGACCGCCGCCGACATCCACCACCAGGCCCTCCTCGGGAAGGGCTATGGCGGCCAGCACCGCCGCGGCGCCCTGCTCCGCCTGCACGGACATGCCGGCATCGAAGGCGGCGCCGAAGGCCGGGTCGGCGGCGTAGCGCTCGAAGGTCGTCTCAACGCCGAAGAGGTGCCGCACCGCCGTCTCTCCGGTCCGGACGCAATGCTCGAGCGCGCCCCAGGTCGCCCAGAAATCGGGATGGCCGAACAGCAGCACGAGGTCCCGCACCGAACCCGGCACGCCCGACCGCAACGGCCCTCCGACCGGGCCGAGCGCGAAGCGGCCGTCCGCCTCCTCCGTCGCGACGCCAAGCGCGGCGAGCGCCCGCAGCAGGCGCCGCAGGGCAGGCGCATGGGTTCCGGTGGCGGTAGCGAGTTCGCCGGCGTCGCACGGCCCCGCCGCCAGCAGGTCCGCAAGCCCGAGCCGCGCCGCGACCACCACCGCCTGTGCGGCCGCGGCGCCGTTCCCCAGCCGCAGCAGGGCTGCGCCGGCCTCCTGGGTGTCCAGGATCATGCCCGTCATGCGCCTTCTCCATCCGTCGCGGCGGAAGGCACGGCACGTTCGCAGCCGACCCTGTCTAGGCGCGACCGAGGCCGGGCGCCACATCATCCTCGACGGCGCAGACCGAGAGGGCGGCGCCGCTGGTCTCAGCCCCCCTCCGGCCTGATCCCGGCCTCGCGGATGATCCGGCGGAAGCGCGCCCGCTCCGCCTCGATATAGGCCCGCGTGGCCGCGCCGTCGCGGAAGCGCGGCGGCAGTCCCAGGCGCTCCAGCGCGGCCGGCAACTCGCCGCCCTGCAGCGCCGCTGCCATGGCGGATTCGAGAAGCCGGCGATTCGCCTCGGGCATGGAGGCGGGCACCATCAGCGCCATCCAGGACAGCGCCTCGTAGCCCGGCAGCCCCGCCGCCTCGGCCACCGTCGGCAGGTCGGGGCGCATCGCGATACGCGAGGCCCCGGTCACGGCGATCAGCCGGACCTGCCCGGCCTCTTCCGCCGGGCGCATGGTGGCGTAGGGGTCCATGACCAGGTCCACCCGGCCGGCCGCCACATCGGGCATCGCCAGGGCGATGCCCCGATACGGGACGTGGTGGATGTCGAGCCCGAGCGGCCGGCGAAGCTGCTCGAAGGCGAGCTGGTGGAGCGAGCCGATGCCGTTGGAGGCGAAGGTCAGCCTGCCCGGATGGGCGCGGGCATGGGCGACGAGGTCCGGCAGCGTGGCGACCGGCAGCCGCGCGGAGACGCCGAGGAAGAACGGGCCTTCGACGAGCAGCCCGACAGGCGTGAAGTCGCGCAGCGAGTCGTAGCCGAGGTCGGGGAAGAACTCGTTGTTGAGGGCGAGGCTGCCGGTGTTGCCGAAGAGCAGCGTATGGTTGTCGCCGGCGCGCAGCACGGCCTCCATGGCAGGGCCGCCGTTGGCGCCGGTCCGGTTCTCGACATGCACGGACTGGCCGAGCGCATCGGCGAGGCTGCGCGCCAGCAGCCGCGCCGAGAGGTCGATCCCGCCGCCGGCGGCGAAGCCGACGACGATGCGCAGCGGCATGCGCGGCCAGGGCGCCTGTGCCCAGGCCGGACGCGCGGCGAGGGCGAGGCCGGTGCCGACGACGCGCCGTCGCCGCAGGTAATGCAGCGCGGCGCGGGGACGGGGGCGGTGGCGCGGCAAGGCGAGGGGAACAGGCATGGCTCATGCTCCTTCAGGGGAAGGGACGATGCGCTCCACGCCTGTTGGTTATGTGCCTTGAGGAGCGGCGCGAGAGTGCGGGAAGCCGGCGGGCCTGTCCAGCGCCGCGTGCGCTGCGCGCGGCCTGCCCGCGTCCCTCAATCCCCCAGCAGCGCGTCGAACAGCACCTTCATGTTCAGCACCACGATCACCGCCGCGATCGTCCAGCCCAGCACCACCTGCCAGCGCGGCGCGACCAGCGCGCCGAGCCTCGCCTTGTCGGAGGCGAACATCATCAGCGGGATCACCGCGAAGGGCAGCTGCATGGACAGCACCACCTGGCTCAGGATCAGCAGCTGCGCCGTGCCGGATTCGCCTTGGATCCAGGTCACGATCACTGCGGGGATGATCGCGATCAGCCGCGTCACCAGGCGCCGCATCACGGGCGGCAGGCGGAAGCGCAGGAAGCCCTCCATCACCACCTGGCCGGACAGCGTCGCAGTGACAGTCGCGTTCAGGCCACAGAGCAGCAGCGCGATCGCGAAGAGGGTCGCCGCCAACGTCCCGCCGAGCAACGGGGACATCAGCTGGTAGGCCTCCTGGATCTCGGCCACCTCCGTGTTGCCGCTGGCGTGGAAGGTCGCGGCCGCGGTGATCAGGATCGCGGAGTTGATCAGCAGCGCGAGCGACAGCGCGATGGTGCTGTCGAGGCTGGCGAAGCGGATCGCCTCCTTCTTCGCCGCGACGTCCTCGCCCACGGCGCGGGACTGCACGACCGCGGTGTGGAGGTAGAGGTTGTGCGGCATGACCGTCGCGCCGAGGATGCCCATCGCGATGTAGAGCTGCTGCTGGTTCGTCACGATGCTGGCGGAGGGGATGTAGCCGCGCAGCACCTCGCCCCAGACCGGGTCGGAATAGGCGATCTGGACGGCGAAGCAGCCGAAGATCAGCACGATGAAGCCGAAGACCAGCGCCTCGAGCCAGCGCACCCCCTTGTTCTGCAGCCAGAGGATCAGGAAGGCGTCGAAGGCGGTCAGCAGCACGCCGAAGATCAGCGGGATGCCGAACAGCAGCTGCAGCGCGATCGCGGTGCCGATGAGCTCCGCCAGGTCGGTCGCGCAGATCGCGGCCTCGGCGAAGAGCCAGAGGGGATAGGCGACGGGTTTCGGGAACCGCTCGCGGCAGAGCTGGGCGAGGTCGCGGCCGGTGGCGATGCCGACGCGCGTGCAGAGCGCCTGCAGCAGGATCGCCATCAGCGACGACGTCAGCGCGACGGCGAGCAGCGTATAGCCGAAGGCCGAACCGCCGGCGAGCGCGGTGGCCCAGTTGCCGGGGTCCATGTAGCCGACCGCGACCAGGTAGCCCGGCCCCATGAAGGCGAAGAGCTTGCGCAGGAAGCCCGCCGCGTTGGGCACCGCCACGCTGCGGTGGACCTCGGGCAGGCTCGGCGTGTCATCGCGCATGGCAACGGCTTCCGATGGTGGCGGCATCCAGACCCTCCGGGAGGAAGCTTGATGGAAGGCGATTCTGAAAAACTTAGTGTAGGCTAAGAAGCAATATGCTGGCTATGGAGGATTTCAAGCCCGGGAAGGACGATTCGGGATGCGACCCCCCAGCGGCAAGCCGGCGGGAGGCGGGGCGAAGCCGGGCGCGACGCGGCTGCTGCCGCCGGCCGACGAGCACGCCGCCCGCTTCGCCCGGCAGCGCGAGGCCGACCGCACCGCGACGGCGGAGGACTACGTCGAGCTGATCGCCGACCTCCTGCGGGAGGAGGGGGAGGCGCGGGCGGTGGACGTCGCGCGGCGCATGGGCGTGTCGCAGGCGACGGTGACGGCCACGATCGGCCGGCTGCAGCGCGACGGGCTGGTGGAGACCAAGCCCTATCGCGGCCTGTTCCTGACCGGGACGGGCAGTGCGATGGCGGCCGCGGCGAAGGCGCGGCACGAGCTGGTGGTGCGCTTCCTGATCGCCGTCGGGCTCGATCCCGAGACCGCGGAGAAGGACGCGGAGGGGCTGGAGCACCACGTCAGCGACAAGGCCCTGGCGGCGTTCGGGAGGTGGCTGGAGAGGGAGGGGTAGGGCGCGGCGCCCGCCCAAAAGCTTCCCTCACCCGCTCAAGAGCTTCCCTCCCCCGCTTGCGGCGAAGGGATCGCGAAGCGAAGAAGCGAATCGCCGAACCTTGGGACGCCGTCCTACTCCCCCTTTTCCAGATGCCCCTCCCACGCCGCACGCAGCGCCAGCTTGTTCAGCTTGCCCGTCGAGGTGTGCGGCAGTTCCTCCACCACGACCACGGCATCCGGCAGCCACCATTTCGGGACCTGGTCGCCATAGACCGCCAGCACGGCATCGGGCGTCACCGTCTTGCCCTGCTTCGGCGTCACCAGCAGCAGCGGGCGCTCCATCCATTTCGGATGCTTCGCCGCGATCACCGCGGCCTCGGCGACATCCGGGTGCGAGACCGCGATGTTCTCGAGCGCGATGGAGCTGATCCACTCGCCGCCGGACTTGATGACGTCCTTGCTGCGGTCCACCAACTCGGCATAGCCGTTGGCGTCGATCGTCGCGACGTCGCCGGTGCGGAACCAACCCTCGGCGTCCGCGGCACCTTCGTCGCCGCGGTTGAAGTAGCGGCTCGCGACCCAGTGGCCCTTGGCCAGGAAATCGCCGAAGGCGACGCCGTCCCAGGGCAGCTCCTTCCCCTCGCCGTCCACGATCTTCACGTCGGCGCCGAACACCGCGCGGCCCTGACGCAGGCGGAGCTTCACCTGCTCCTCGCCCTGCAGCCCCGCCGTCGCCGGCAAGGCGCCCTGGTAGGTCACGATCGGGCTCGTCTCGGTCATGCCCCAGGCATGCTGCATCTCGACGCCGAGCTCGGCGAAGCCCTCGATCAGCAGCCGCGGCACCGCCGAGCCGCCCGAGGCGATGCGGCGGAGTGTGCTCGGGCGGAGGCCCTGGGACTTCAGCTCCTGCAGCACGGCGAGCCAGATCGTGGGCACGCCGGTGGCGAAGGTGACGCGCTCCTCCTCCATCAGCTTCACCAGGCTCGGGCAATCGAGGTGCCGGCCCGGCATCACCAGCCCCGCGCCCACCATCGGCGCCGAATAGGGCAGGCCCCAGCCCGTGACGTGGAACATCGAGGAGCCCGGCAGCGCCCGGTCCACCGCGCGCAGGCAGAAGACGTCGGCGAAGTTCGACGCCATCGCATGCAGCACCGCGGATCGGTGGGCATAGAGCACGCCCTTCGGCCGCCCCGTCGTGCCGGAGGTGTAGCAGAGCGCGCTCGCGGTGTTCTCGTCGAAGACCGGCCAGGCGGCGATCGGCGCGGCGCCTTCCACCAGGTCCTCATAGGCATGCGTCTCGAGGCCCGGGATCGCGGCCGGCATCTCGCTGCCCTTGCACAGCAGCACGGCGTGCTTCAGCCCGGCGAGGCGCGGGGCGAGCTGCTGCAGCAGGGGCACGAAGCTGAGATCGGCAAAGACCACCTCATTGCCGGCATCGGTCATGATGTAGGCGATGTCGTCGAGCGAGAGCCGCGGATTGACGGTGTGGCAGACCGCGCCGAGGCCGGAGATGCCGTAGTAGAGCTCGAGATGCCGGTGCGTGTTCCAGGCCAGCGTCGCGACGCGATCGCCGGCCTTCACGCCAAGCGAGGAGGAGAGCGCCGTCAGCAGCTGGCGGGAGCGGCGCTCGACTGTCGCGTAGTCCGTGCGGTGCCGGCTGCCGTCGAGCTCGACGGAGACGACCTCGGCGCGCGGATGGTGCCGCGCGGCATGGGCGATGATGGACGAGAGCAGCAGCGGATGGCGCTGCATCAGGCCTTGCATGGATGACCTCCCTTGGCCGGACGACGCGCCGGCGTTGGGCGGGATCAGACCATGACGGGCGGTGTTGTGGAAGCAAGCTTCAGTTGAGAAGCGCCCGCGCGGCCTCCGCATAGCCGATGCGCCTCTCCGGCGGCACGGGGTGCCTTCCCGCGGCGCGTTCCAGCAGCAGGCGCGCGTCGTCGTGAAGACCCGCCTTCATCGCGGCGTCAAGGAAGAGCTGCTCCAGCACGTCCTGCTGCGCGTGGCTGCCGCCGAGGCGGTACATTCCGCCCAGCGCCGGCCGCATCGCCGCGACCGCCTCGGCGTGCCGCCCCTCGGCATGCGCCAGCACCGCGACGCAGGCGGGCAGCGCGGCCTCGCGCAGGATCACGGCATGCGGCGTGTTGCCGCGGCCCGCCTCCTCGAGCGCGGCGACCAGGCGGCGCGCGGCGGCGCCCCTCCCGGTCGCGGCCAGCGCCATCATCCAGTGCGGCTGGGTGAAGGCCGACAGCGTGTCGCCGATCCGCGCCTCGGCCTTGTCGGCGATCTCCGTCCAGCGGTCGCCGACCGCGACCCCCTGGCGCTGCAGCCGCCACAGCATGGACGCCGCGTTCTGCACATCGATGTAAAGGTCGGGGATCGCCTGCGTCACCGGGCTGCCATGGTCGCGGAAGCGGCGGTCATAGAGGCCGAGCACCGCGTCGAACTCGCCGCGCTCCACATGGAACATCGCCTGGTGCCACCAGAGATGGTGCATGAGGTTGTTGCCGCCTTCCCAATGCGGCTCGCCGGCCGAAAGCCAGGCCAGGCCCTCGGTCCGGCGTCCCTGCATCTCGAGCACATGGGCCACGCCATGCGTCGCCCAGAGGTCGCCGGGATCGAGCGCGACGGCGGCGCGTCCCGCATGTTCCGCGACGACGTAGCTGCCGCATTCCTCGTTGGCGAAGCAGCGGCAGGCGAGGATCGCGCCCCAGCCCGGCAGCTCCTCCGACCAGCGCGGCAGCACGCCTTCGACGACGCTCAGCATGCGTTCGGGCTGGCCGGTCCAGAACGCCTTGAAGTGGTGGATGCGGAAGGCCAGCAGGTCGCGCGGATGCTCGGCCAGGATGTGCTCCCAGATCGCGAGCGCGGCGTCCACGCGGCCTTCGGTCAGCGCGCGCAGCGCGGCGATGTGCGCGCGCTCGCGGTCGTTGGCCGGCAGCGCGGCGGCGCGGGCCAGCGCGGCCTCGGCGCGCGCCATCATGCCGCGGTCGAAGGCGAGCGCGGCAAACAGCCCGCCCATGGCCTGCAGCAGCGGCGCCTGCGGGTCGAGTGCGAGCGCGGCCTTCAGCCTGGCCCCGGCGTCGAAGCGCTGCCGGACGAAGCCCTCGACGACGTGGTCATAGGCGCGCGCCGCCTCGTCGGAGGCGATGGTGAGCGCGTTCCCTTGTGCATCCTGAGGCATGCTGGGGCTCCGGTCATTGGCCCCTCCCCTCCCTCCCTCGCAACTGCGGGGGAGGGTGAAGGGGAAGGCGCGCGGTATGGAAGGTCAGAAGGTCTCCACCCAGGGGCGGAGTTCGATCTCGTGCGACCAGGCGCTGCGGGGCTGGTTCATGGCGGCGAAGGCGGCCTCCGCGATGGCGTCGGGATCGAGAAGCGCGTCGCGCCCGTCATCGGGCCGCCTGGACGACCGGATGCCGCCATCCACGACGATGTGGACGACATGCACGCCTTGCGGATGCAGCTCCCGCGCCAGCGCCTGGCCCAGCCCGCGCAGCGCGAACTTGCCCATCGCGAAGGGCGAGGATTTCGGAAAGCCCTTCACGCCGGCGGAGGCGCCGGTCAGCAGGATCGTCCCCCTGCCCCGCGGCACCATCCGCCTCGCCGCCTGCTGCGCGACGAGGAAGGCGCCGAAGGCGCAGACCTCGAGCGTGCGGCGGACGTCTTCGGGATCGAGCTCCGTCACCGGCCCGCGCACGCGGAAGGACGCGTTGTAGAGCACGATGTCGGCCGCCTCGCCCTGCGGCGTGGCGAAGAGCGCGGCGACCTGGTCGGGATCGGCGCCGTCGCATTCGTGCAGCGTCGCCTTGGTCTCCGCGGCCAGCGCGGCGAGCTTGGCCGTGTTCCGCGCGGCGAGCGCGACGTCATGGCCCTCCCGCGCGAGGCGGCGCGCCATGGAGGCGCTGAAGCCCTCGCCGGCGCCGACGATCAGTGCCTGCATGCGCGTCCCTCCGGCTTGCAGGCCGAGCATGGTCGAGTCCCGGCGGGGGCTGCAAGCTTCCCTGGTCTTCGCCGCCGACCCGGCCGGCGTTACGCGCCGCGCGGGCCGAGCAGGATGACGGCGGCGCCGGCGAGGCACGGCACTGCGCCAAGCGCGTGCCAGCGGTCGGGCCGCGCGATATGCTGGCCTGCTTCGCGACCCCCTCACCAGGGGGAGAGGGAAGGAATGGGGCAGTCAGCGCCTATTCGATCTCCTCGATCAGCGCGCAGAGCGTCGCGCAGCGCGGCGTCAGGTCCTGCCAGAGGATGTGCTCGTGCGGGGCATGCGCGCCGGCGCCGGTGCAGCCGAGGCCGTCCAGGGTCGGCACGCCGATCGCCGCGGTGAAATTGCCGTCGGAGCCGCCGCCGCGGTGCTGCGCCGGCAGTTCGTAGCCGTGCCGCTTCGCCAGCACCTTCGCATGCTCGTACAGCGCGCGGATCGCCGGCGTCTCGGCGAAGGGCGGGCGGTTCATGCCGCCCGTGACAGTCACCGCGATCCCGTCGCGTTCATAGGCCAGGCCGAGGATCGCGGCCTCCATCCGCTCGCCGAGCTCGATCGTCGGCACGCGCAGATCCACCTCGCACCTCGCCTCCGGCGGGATCACGTTGGGACGCGTGCCGCCCTGGATCGGCGCGACATTCGTCGTGATCCCCGCGGCGAGGTCGGTCATGGCGTGTATCTTCAGGATGATCTCCGCCAGCGCCACGACGGCGCTGCGGCCCTCGCTCCAGTTGCCGCCGGCATGGGCGGACACGCCGCGCACCGCGATGTCGAAGCGGCCGACGCCCTTGCGCGCGGTGACGCAGGCGCCGCCCTGCCCGGCGGGCTCGGGGATCAGCACGGCCCGCGCGCCGCGGGCGGCGGCCTCGATCGGCGCGCGGCTGGTCGGGCTGCCGACCTCCTCGTCGGGCGTCAGCAGCAGCACGATCGGGCGCCTGGTCGCGATCTTCTGGCGCAGGATCTCGCGGACCGAATGGAAGGCCATGAAGCTGCCGGACTTCATGTCGTAGATCCCCGGGCCGGAGGCCTTCGCGCCGTCCACGCGATACGGCATGGAAGAGGCCAGCGTGCCGTGGTCCCAAACGGTGTCGAGATGGCCGGCGACGACCACCGGCGCGCCCTCTCCGGGCGCGCGGCAGACCAGCGTGTCGCCATAGCCGTCGCGGCCCGGGATGCGCTCGATCGCGCCGCCCACCGACGCGAGTTCCGCCTGGCAGCGGTCCATCAGGCGGTTCACGGCGACGGCATCGGTCGTCGGCGTCTCCTGCTCCACCCAGCCCCTGAGTTCCGCCAGCAGGCGGTCGGAGGAGCCGATCTCGGTCAGGGGCATGGGAGGCATCCGCGTAACATGAGGCGGAGGCTTCTGGCCCTGACCCGCGGGGCTGTAAAGCCGGCTCCCTTGCCGGTGCGGCCCGGCCCGCGCTATCGCATCTGCTGCACCGCAGCGGAACGGCTATCCCATGGATGAAGGCTGCTTCTTCGAGGATCTCCGGCTCGGCCAGAAGGCGAGCTTCGGCAAGACCGTGACCGAGGCCGACGTCGTGCTCTTCGCCGCCGTGACCGGCGACACCAACCCGATGCACCTGAACGAGGAATACGCCCGCGAGAGCTTCTTCGGGGAACGCATCGCGCATGGCATGCTCGCCGCCGGCCTGATCACCAAGGTGATGGGCACGCAGCTGCCCGGGCCGGGAACGATCTACCTCTCGCAGTCGTTGCGCTTCCGCAAGCCGGTCAAGATCGGCGACACCGTCACCGCGACGGTCGAGATCACGGCGCTGAACGAGGAGAAGGCGCGGGTGACGCTGCGGACGGTCTGCTCGGTCAAGGGCGAGCCGGTGCTGGAAGGCGAGGCGCTGGTCGCCGTCCCCTCCCGCGCCGCCATCGCGGATCGCAGGGCGACGAAGGAAGCCGCGGAGTGACGCTCAGGCGGGTCTGCGTCTTCTGCGGCTCGGCGGTCGGCAACCGCCCGGCCTATGCGGAGCTCGCCCGCGCCTTCGGGCGGGAGGTCGCCTCTCGCGGCATCGGGCTCGTCTATGGCGGCGGCGCGGTCGGGCTGATGGGCATCGCGGCCGACGCCGCGCTGCAGGCCGGCGGCGAGGTGATCGGCGTCATCCCCTATGGCCTGCTCAAGCGCGAGGTCGGGCATGGCGGCGGCGTCGAGATGCACGTCGTGGATACCATGCACGAACGCAAGGCGAAGATGGCGGAACTGTCCGACGGCTTCGTCGTGCTGCCCGGCGGCTACGGCACGCTCGAGGAAGCGGTGGAGGCGCTGACCTGGGGGCAGCTCGGCATCCAGCGGAAGGGCGTGGTGTTCCTCGACGCCGAGGGCTTCTGGGGTCCCTTCCTCTCGGCGCTCGATCACATGGCGGGCGAGGGCTTCATCCGGCCGCCGCACCGCCCGATGGCGATGCACGCGACGAGCCCGGCCGGGGCGCTGGATGCGCTGGCGGGCTGGGAGCCGCCGGCGGGGACGCAGGTGTGGCTGCGTCCGGAACAGATGTGAGGAGTTCGGCGCCAACCCCCACCCCGACCCTCGCCCGCAAGCGGGAGAGGGAGAAGGGCGCGCGCCCGTGATGCCCGCGATCGTCGAGGACTGGCGCGCTGTTCCCGATGCGCTGCGCGGGGCGACGGTGGCGCTCGGCAATTTCGACGGCGTGCATCTCGGCCATGCCGCGGTGGCGCGCGCCGCGCATGGCGCCCGGCCCGACCTGCCGCTCGCCGCGCTCACCTTCGAACCCCATCCGCGCGAGCATTTCCGGCCCGAGGACCCTCCCTTCCGCCTGACGCTGCTGCCGGCCAAGGCCGAGGCGCTCGGCGCGCTGGGTGTGGTCACCGTCTTCGCCGCGCGCTTCGACGCGGCCTTCGCCGCGATGTCGGCCGAGGCCTTCGTGGAGGAGGTGCTGCATCGCGGCCTCGGCGCGCGGCACCTCGCCTGCGGGCACGACTTCGCCTTCGGCCATCGCCGCGGCGGCGACCTGGCCTTCCTGGCGCGGGAGGCCGAGAAGCGCGGCATCGGCCTGAGCATCGTGCCCGCCGTCGGCGACGAGGGCGGACCGATCTCATCCACCCGCATCCGCCGCCTGCTGCAGGACGGCTACCCCGAGCGCGCGGCGCTCGAGCTCGGCCGCGACTGGGAGTTGCGCGGCGAGGTCTTCCGCGGCGACCGGCTGGGCAGGGAGCTCGGCTGGCCGACGGCGAACATCCTGCTCGGACGCCAGCTGGAACCCGCGCGCGGCGTCTATGCCGTGACGGTGCGGCTGGCCGACGGCGCCGTGGTGAAGGGCGTCGCCAATGTCGGGCGGCGCCCGACGCTCGGCGGCGATCCCGTGACGCGGCTCGAGGCGCATCTCTTCGACTGGTCGGGCGACCTCTACGGCCAGGAGATCGGCGTGCGGCTGCACGGCTTCATCCGCGCGGATGCGAGGTTCGACGGGCTCGAGGCGCTGAAGGCCGCGATCGCGTCAGACGCCACGGCGGCGCGGCGCATGCTGGAGGCATGGAGCGGCTGACGCGTCAGCCGGCCGCGCGGTCCGGCGAGGGCGCGCGGGCTTCCTCCCGCCGCGCCTGGCGGCCGGGCAGCATCCGCCACAGCACGTCGTCGCGCAGCACGAGGTGATGGTACAGCGCGGCCAGGGCGTGGCCTGTCGCGGCGATGACGATCGCCCAGCCCAGCCATTCGTGCAGCTCGTTCACCTGGTGATGCGTCGCCTTGGAGAAGGGCGCGAAGGGCGGCGGGATGAGGAGGCCGAAGAAGCTCATGGCCTCTGCCCCCGACCAGCGCAGCACGAAGCCGAGCACGGCCTCCGCGGCCAGCATCGCATAGAGCATCCAGTGCACCGCCTTCGACGCGATGCCGACCCAGCCCGACAGCGCGGCCGGTCGCTGGTGGCCGGGCATGAGCCGCCAGGCGATGCGCGCCACCACCGCCAGAGCGAGCAGGATGCCGAAGGACATGTGCGCGACGATCATCAGGTGTCGCGTGGGCCGCGCGGCGAAGTCCCAGGTCTGCGAGAGCGCGAACAGCAGGATCACGAGCAGCACCGTCGCCCAGTGCAGCGCGATGGCGACATCGTCGTAGCGCGTCCGATCGTCCCCGGCGGCGATTCGCGTGGCGGCGACGGTCTGCGGCGTGGGGCGGGGGGGCGACGGGGGCATGGCCCCGCCAACGCGGGAGCCAGGCGGGCGGGATCGCGGTGGTGCAGCATTCGTGAAGCCGCGTCGGGCCGGGCACCGGGTCCTCGGCCAAGGGTTGCGCCTCGCGAAGAAACCGCGGCGGCGCGCGGTCGCTTCCTGGCTCAGGGCCGGCGCCGGACGGCGCCGCCATCGAGGACTGGGGGAAAGCCATGCGTCTGCGCGTGACGCACGCCCTGCGGGCGGCGATGCTTGCGGTCTGCCTGTTGCCGGCCGTGCCGGCCGCGGCGCAGCAGCCGCGCCAGGTCGAGGGCCTGCTCGCCCGGCAGCCGGATGGGCGCTACGCGCCGGTCAGCTTCGACCCGGGCAACGCGCCCTTCGGGCTGCGCGAGAACAACTGGGCCGGGCTGAAGGGGCCGAACAACAGACCGGGGCGACGCAACTCGGCTTCGCGCGCTTCGAGGATCCCGCCCAGTCGGTCCGCGCCTTCATCGAGATCCTGCGCGGCTACCAGGAGCACGGCGCCCGCTCCGCCATCGACATGCTCGGCCGCTACTCGCCGCCCGGCGACTGCTCGGGCGCGCCGTCGGTCCCGGCGCGCGACCGGCGCGAGGGCGGCGGCTGCCCGGAGAACGAGGCGACGCCGCCCGTCAGCGCCGTGCGCGCGGCGCGCGCGGCGGGGCTGCAGCCGACCGACAGCCTCGACCTGTTCGGCGCCGACGGGCGGATCACGCATCCCGACAGGCTGCGCGCACTGCTCGACGCCGTCGTGACGCAGGAGATCGGCCCGCCCCATTGCCCGCAGCCGCCGCGCAACGAGAGCTGGATCGGCTGCCACGTGGACGACGCCGTCTTCGCCCGCGCCGTTCGCCTGCTGGAGGACGGCCAGGGCCGGGGCGGCTGACGGTCAGGCCCCGCGCCGCAGCCGCGCGAGCCCCAGCGCGAAGACCGCCATCAGCAGCACCGTCGTCGCCAGGAGCCCGACCGCGAACCACATCGGCGCCTCCGGCCCATGATGGTCCTTCAGCCAGCCCGCCACGGGCGGCAGCGCCGTGCAGCCGAGGTAGAAGAGGAAGTAGTAGAGCCCGAGCCCGTTCGCGCGGGAGGCGGGCCGCAGTGCCTGCACCGGCTGCGTAGAGAGGTAAGGCGTCGCAAAGGCCGAGAGCACGCCGATCGCGACCATGAGCGGCGCGGCCGCGGCCGCGCCGCTCAGCGGCACCGCCGCGGCGGCCAGCGCCGAGGCCGCCAGCGCCCCGCCCGACAGCCAGGCCGGCTTCGCCATTCGCGCCGACAGCAACCCGCCCAGCGGGATGCAGAGCGCGAAGACCCAGGAGAGCAGGCTCGCCGCGCGCGCGGCCTCGGCCCCGCCGACGGCGTCGCGCTCGGCCAGCAGAACGGGGCCGAAGGTCACGAGCACGAGGTAGGCGCCGTTGTAGATGGTCCAGCCCAGCCCCGCGACCAGGACCAGCCAGGCCTCGCGCCCGGTCATCCTCTCGCGCGCGGCCGAGGTCGCGACGGCGCCGGGCGGGGCGCGGTAGAAGGCCGCGAAGGCGAGGCCGACGAGGGCGACGAAGCCCGCCCCGGCCAGCAGCGCGCCGCGCCAGGACGCCTCGGCCATTGGCGCGAGGGCGAATTGCGTGCCCGCGATGCCGATCGGCCAGCCCACGATGAAGCAGGCCATGCCGAGGAAGAGCCAGCGCCCGGTGAACCAGTCCGCCACCATCTTCATCAGCAGCGCCATCAGCAGCGCCGCGCCCGCGCCGGTCAGCAGCCGTCCCGCGCCGAACAGCCACTCGCCGGCGGAGGCAGCGGACACCGCGACGCCGGCGGCGAGCATCAGCAGTCCCGCGGCCACCATGCGCCCCTCGCCGAAGCGGCGCGCCAGCGGGCCGGCGCCGAGCACGAGGAAGAGGCCCGGGATCCAGAACAGCCCGACCAGCCCGCCGGCGGCGGCGTAGTCGATGCCCCAGTCCTGCACGAGGAAGGGCGCGGCCAGGCCCGCGGTCTGGAACGCGACGCCGAGCGCGATCCGCGCCGCGACCAGCAGCACGAGGATCAGCGCCGCGCCGGCGGGTGGCGCGGCGGTCAGTGCAGCCCCAGCGCGGCAAAAAGCCGCGTCGCCGGCGGCCAGGCCCGCACGACCTCGGTGCGGAAATGCACCGCCGCCCAGGCCGCGGCGACGAGCAGGGCCACGGACAGCACCCAGGCCGCGAGAAGGCGGGGATCGCGCTTCGGCGCCTCGGGCAGCGGGGCGATCGGGCTGTGCTGCGTGGGGCCGCGGGTCGGGGGCGGTCGGTCAGGCTCCTCGGCCGGCGGGGGCTCGGCGGTGGGTTCGGAAGGCGGCGCGGGCGCGGCCGGCGGGGGTAGCGGCTCGGGCTCCGGCGGCGGCGGTGGCGGTTCCGGCGCCGCGCTCGACGGCGGTGCGCCGGGCAGCGCGGCCTCGAACCGGTGGCCGCAGCGTGCGCATTTCAGCAGCCGCGGCCCGGTCGCGAGGGCCTGGTCAGGGACCTCGTAGGCGGCGGCGCAGTTCGGGCAGGCGATCCGCATGCCTCCGGAACATGGCCGGCGTCGCGATGCCAGTCCACCCCGCCGCGAAACGGTGAAGACCCTCTCGACGCCGCGATCGGCACCGGGCAGACATCGCCCATGGTCCGTTTCGAAGCGGTCGGCCTGCGCTACCAGGGGGGCGGGCCCCATCGCGGGGAATGGGGGCCGGAGGCGCTCGCCGACGTGACCTTCACGCTGCCCCGCGGGTCCTTCACCTGGCTCCTGGGCCCCTCGGGCGCCGGCAAGTCCTCCGTGCTGCGGCTGATGCATCTCGCGCTGCGCCCGACGCGCGGCGAGGTCGAGGTGCTCGGCACCCGCACCGCCAAGGCGCCGCGCACCGCGCTGCCGGCGCTGCGCCGGCGGATCGGCGTGGTGTTCCAGGATTTCCGGCTGCTGCCCTATCTCTCGGCCTTCGACAACGTGGCGCTGCCGCTGCGCTTGGCGGGACGGCCGGAGGCGCAGATCAAGGCCGACGTGACGGAGATCCTGCGCTGGGTGGGCCTGGAGGCGAAGGCGCCGTCGTCGCCGCTCGAGCTGTCGGGCGGGGAGCAGCAGCGCATGGCCATCGCGCGCGCCGTGGTGCACCGGCCGGAGCTGCTGGTGGCGGACGAGCCGACGGGCAACCTGGACAGCCGGCAGGCGCGGCGGCTGCTGGCGCTTCTGGGAGAGATGAACCGGCTGGGCACGACGGTGGTCGTCGCGACGCATGACGAGGAGCTGGTCGCGCGCTACCCCGCGCCGGCGCTCTGGCTGCATCACGGGCGGCTGCACGACCCCGACAATGCACGCGGCGCCTATGCGGCGGAGGACGAGCTTGGGTAGGAGGGGCTTCGGGTTCGTCTCCCCCGCCCTTTTCGAACCCTCTCCCCCCTCCGGGGGGAGAGGGTATGGACAGCGCAGGGGAAGGGCGCGCTGGTCTTCCATGGCTAGGCGCCGCTATTCCCGCGATCCGCTGGGGCTGCGGCCTGCGCTGTCGGGCCTGCTGCTGCCCGGCCTCGTCGCGGCGATGGCGCTGCTCGCGGCCCTCGCCGTCGCGGGCGCGCAGGGCGCGGCGGCGCTGGCCGAGCGCTGGCAGCGCGGGGCGGCGGCCGCGGTGACCGTGCAGATCCCCGATCCCGCGCCGGCAAGGATCGAGCGGGCGCTGGCCGCACTCCGCGCGCTGCCCGAGGTTGCCGGGGCGGAGGCGATGGATGAGCGGCGGCTCGGCGAGCTGCTGCGGCCCTGGCTGGGCGGCACGGCGGCGCTGCCGCTGCCCGCGGTGATCGAGATCCGGCTGCGCGATTCCCGCGCCGATCCCGTGCTGGTCGGCGACAAGCTCGCCGCCACCGTGCCCGGCGCGGTGGTGGAGGCGCATGGGCTCTGGGTGCAGCGCCTGGCCGCACTCGCGCGCAGCCTGCAGACGCTGTCCTGGGTCGTGCTGGCGCTGGTCGCCGGCGTCGCCGCCGCGGTCGTCGCGGTGGCGACGCGCGCGGGGCTCGCGGCACGCCGCGACGCGGTGGAGGTGCTGCACGGCCTCGGCGCGCGCGATGCCGAGATCGCGGCGCGCTTCGCGCGGCGGCTCGGGCTGATGGCGGCGGCCGGCGCGCTGGTCGGCACGGCGGCGGCGGTGCCGGCGCTCGGCGTGCTGGCGGACCTCGCCGCGCCCTGGATGGGGCTGCAGGGCAGCGGCTGGGACGCCCTGCCCTGGCCCGCGCTCGCCGCCGTGCCGCCGCTGGCCTACCTCGTGGGCTGGGCGACGGCGCAGGCGACGGTGCGGCGCTGGCTGCGCCGCCTGCCGTGAGACGCCTGCGCCGATGGGCCGTCGCGGCGCTGGTCCTGCCGGCGCTGATGCTGGCGGGGCTGCCGCTGTGGATGGCGGAGATCGAGACCGCGCCGGCCGAACCGGCGCGCCCGACCGATGCGATCGTCGTGCTCACCGGCGGCGCCGATCGCGTCGGGACGGCGCTGTCGCTGCTGGATGCGGGGCTCGCGCCGCGGCTGCTGGTCTCCGGCGTGGCGGCGGGGCTGACGGCGGCGGAGCTCGCCCGCGCGCACGGCCGCGACGCCGCGGCGCTGGACCGGCGCGTCACGCTCGGCCACGCGGCGGCCACCACCGTCGGCAACGCCGCGGAGACCGCGGCCTGGGCGCGGGCGCAGGGATTGCCGCCGACGGCGTCGCTCCGCGTGGTGACGGCGGCCTACCATATGCCGCGCGCGCTGGTGGAACTCGGGCGTGCCATGCCGCAGGCGCGGCTGGTGGCGCATCCCGTGACGCCGGCGGTGCAGCGAGACCTCTCCTGGGCGCGGACGCTCAGGCTGCAGGGCGGGGAATACGTGAAATGGCTGCTGGCGAGGCTCGGCCTGACCGTGCTGGTGCCGGCGAGGGAAGCGGTGAGGTAGACCTTGGCGCGATGACCCTGCTGCGTTCGATCCTGTTCAACGCCTGCTTCTACCTGCTGACGGCGGGGATGGGCCTGCTCGGGCTGCCGCTGATGCTGGCGCCGCGACGCCATGCGGTGGCGCTGGTGCGGGCCTGGGGGCGGAGCGTCGTCTTCCTGCTGGGCGCGATCTGCGGCGTGCGGTTGGAGCTGCGCGGGCTCGCGAACATCCCCGCCGGCGGCGTGGTGCTGGCGTCGAAGCACCAATCGGCCTTCGACACCATCGTCTGGCTCGCCCACCTGCCCGACCCCGCCTATGTCCTGAAGAAGGAGCTGCTGGCCATCCCGCTCTATGGCTGGTTCTGCCGGAAGGTCGGGATGATCCCGGTGGACCGGTCGGGCGGCGGCGCGGCGCTGCGCGCGATGCTGCGCGCGGCCCAGGCCGCGCTGGAGGCCGGCCGCCAGGTCGTGATCTTCCCCGAGGGCACGCGCAGCGCGCCGGGCGAGCGCCTGCCCTACCAGCCCGGCGTGGTGGCGATCGCGGGGTCGGGCGCGCCGGTGGTGCCGGTAGCGACCGACAGCGGGCGCGTCTGGGGACGCAAGGCCTTCGTCAAGAAGCCCGGGACGATCCGGGTCTCGGTGCTGCCGCCGCTGCCGCCGGGGCTGCCGCGGGCGAAGCTGCTGGCGGCGCTGGAGGCGGCGATCGAGACGGAAAGCACGACGCTGCTGGGGGAAACCCCGTGATGCCTGTGGACAACCCTGTGGGTCGCGGATTTCGTTGCTTGATGAGCCGTCCCGGGCAAGCCGCTGGGAATCATCGGGATTTTGCGACGCAGCATGGGATCCCCGGTGTTTTCCACAGGGCCGCCTGGGCCTAAGTCACTGATTTGTCACGCTTCGCGCATCCAGGACCGAATCGGTTTCCAAGGGCTTGGCGCAGCCCGGCGCCGGCGCGGGGTGGCCCGCCGCGCCCGGCGGAAGGCTGTGGATCGCCGGCAGCAGGGCGGCGATGCGCGCCAGGCCGGCGTCGCGGACGCCGAGCTCGGCCAGGTGGTCCAGCGTGTTGAGGAGGTAGTCGCGGTTCGAGCCCATCTCGCCGACGCCCCGCGCGATGACCTCGGCGCAGCGTTCGGGGGGCAGGCGGGGGGCGTAGTGGCGGCTGCCGCGGTTCACGACATAGGCCACCGCCGGGACGGTGATGGCCCCGCGCGCCTCCGGCGCGGCGACACCGGGCCCGTCGAGCAGCCGCACCGGCACGAGGCGGCGGTGATAGACGATCTCCGCGCCGTCCGGCAGTTCGCGGTCGTCGAGGTAGTGCAGCACCTCCCGCGCGTGGTGCCCGGGCACGCGGAAGGCGACGCCATGGCAGGCGCCGCCGCGATCGAGCGCCAGCACCAGGCCCGGCCTTTCGGGCGTCCCGCGGTAGCGGTGGGACCAGAGGCAGAAGCTGCGGTGCCAGCCCCGCAGCAGCGCGCGCTGCCGCCCGGCATGGGCGAAGCCCGGCCGCCAGATCAGCGAGCCATAGGCGAAGACCCACATGTCGCCGCTTGCGTCGAGCGGCGGGTCCCCGGGCTGGGCCAGGCGATGCGTCGGGAAGGGGGCGGGCTGGTCCACGGGCGTTCCCCGTGTAGGGTGGCGGCCGATGGATAGGAAGGCCCCGCGGCTCGGCCGCGCGCTGCTGGTCGGGACACTGGGGCTGCTCGTGCTGCTCGGCGCCGGGCACGCACTGCTGTGGCATGCCGCGGCCGGCCAGCTGGAAGCGGGCTGGCAGGATTGGGTGCGGCTGCGCCGCGGCCAGGGCTGGCGGGTCGAGCACGCGCCGCCCGTCACCGGCGGCTGGCCCCTGGCGGTGACGCTGGGCGTGGACCGGCTGCGGCTGGATGGCGGCGCGGCGACGCTGCCGGGCGGCATCGCGCTCTCGGCGGAGAAGGTGGTGCTGCGGGTGCGGCTGCCCTGGCTCGACCGGCTGCTGATCGAGCTGCCGGGCCAGCAGCGCCTGCGCCTGGGCGATACCGAATTCCCCTTCGTGGCCGACACGCTGTCCGCCGTGGTGCCGCTGGATGCCGGGACGCTGCCCAGCACGGCGGAGATCGCGGCGGAGCGGCTGCGCCTCGGCACGCCGGCGGGCGGGGTGGAGGTGCGCAGCCTCAGGCTCGGCGCCAAGGGCAGCGCCTCCGCGACCGAGGAAGAGCCGGTGCTGTCGCTGGCGCTGACGGCCAATGGCGTGCAGCTGCCCGCGGCGCCGCCGGGCCGCGCGGGCCAGGTCTTCGGCCGGCGGATGGAGCAGGTCGCGGCCGACCTGTCGCTCAGCGGGCCGATGCCGCCGGCGCGCGATCCCGTGCAGCGCGCGGCGGCCTGGCGGGACGGTGGCGGCACGCTGGAGGTGCGCTCGCTCAGCCTGCAATGGGGCCCGATGTCTGCCACTGCGGCGGCGACGATGGCGCTGGACGAGAGGCTGCAGCCCATGGGGGCGGGGACGCTGCGCCTGAGCGGCGCCCAGGCCGCGCTGGACGCGCTGGCGGAGGCCGGGCTGGTGGCCGGCCGGCCCGTGCAGATGGCCCGCGCGGTGCTGCCGCTGCTGTCGCGCCCGACCGCGGATGGCGGGTCGGAGATCGAGGTGCCGCTGACGCTCGACGACCGGATGCTGCTGCTGGCGCGGATCCCCGTGCTGCGCCTGCCGCCGCTGGAGTGGCCGCGCTGATCATTCCCGGAAGCCCGGGGCGGCCCTGCGCGGTCAGGCCACGAGGTAGCGCCGCGTCAGGTGCGCGGCGAAATCCGCGGGGTCGAGTGGCTTGCCCGTCGCCGCCACCAGCAGGTCCTGGAAGCCGAGCCGCGCGCCATGGCCGTGCACATTGACGTTCAGCCAGCGCATCATCGCCGACAGGTCGCCCCTGGCGAGCCGCGCGTCGAGGTCGGGGATCGCCGCCCGGATCGCCGCCATCAGCTGCGCCGCCGCCATCGCGCCCAGCGTGTAGGACGGGAAGTAGCCGAAGGCGCCGTCATGCCAGTGGATGTCCTGCAGGCACCCCTGCGCGTCGTCGGGCGGCGTGATGCCGAGCAGGCCGCGCATCGCCTCGTTCCAGGCGGCCGGCAGGTCGGCGATCCGCAGCTCGCCCGCGATCATCGCGCGTTCCAGCCGGAAGCGCAGGATGACATGGGCGGGATAGGTGATCTCGTCGGCGTCCACCCGGATGAAGCCGCGCGCGACGCGCCGCCAGAGCCGCGAGAGGTTCTCGCCGCAGGCGATGCGGGTCGAGAGGCCGAAGCTCTGGCGCAGCCGCGCTGCGAGAAAGCCCAGGAACGCATCCGAGCGGCAGGCCTGCATCTCCACGATCAGGGACTGCGATTCATGCGCGGCCATGCCGGCCGCCTCGCCCACGGGCTGGCGCGCGAAGCCCGCGGGCAGGTGGCGTTCGTACATCGCATGCCCGGTCTCGTGCAGCACGCCGAGCAGCGCCTTGGAGGGGTTGCCTTCGTCGTAGAAGGTGGTGATGCGCACGTCGGACGGGTTGCCGCCGCAGAAGGGGTGCAGCGATTCATCGAGCCGCGCATGGCTGAACTGGAGCCCCACCACCTCCGCCATCTCGCGGCAGAGCGCGCGCTGGATGTCGGCGGGGAAGCTGCCGGCGAGCGGCAGCGGCGCGGGCTTCGCGGCCTGGATCGCCTCCGCGCGCGGCAGGGCATCGGCCATCCAGGCCTCGTAGGCCGCGAAGACCGGCTCCAGATCGGCGGCCGTCACGCCGGGCTGGTAGCCGTCCATCAGGGCGTCATAGGGGTCCATGGACAGCGCCGAGCCCAGCGCCTGCGCGGTCTCCCGCTGCAGGGCCACGACTTCCGTCAGGAGCTTCTCGACCTTGGCGAAGTCGGCATCCGCCTTGGCCTCCCGCCAGACCTTCTCGCAGGCGGAGTTGGCGCGGGAGACCGCCTCCACCAGCGCGACCGGCAGGGCGGTCGCGCGGGCATGGGCGCGCCGCATGAGGCGGAGATTGGCGATGTCCCATTCGTCGGAGACCGCGGCGGCGTCGAGGTCGTCGCCGACCTCGCGTGCCGTCAGCAGCTCATGCGCGACGCCGGCGAGTGCGGCGAGCTGCTCGCCGCGGGCGTGCCCGCCGCCCGGCGGCATCATGGCGCTGGCGTCCCAGTGCAGGATGCCCGCGGCCTCGTTGATCGCGCCGATGCGCGCGAAGCGGGCCTTCAGCCTCTCATACGCCGTGGTCATTGCTTGCCCTCGGGGCCTTCAGGCGCGTGACGCGCCGGCGGCGGCCGTCATGACGGGTTCTGGCCGGGGTCCGCCATACGGCGGGCCAGCGCGGAGCGCCCCGCCCGCTGCGGCTTCGGCCCGCGCAGGTAGACCGCCACGACAAGCACCAGGGACAGCGCCAGGCCGTACCAGGTGATGGCATAACCCAGGTGGTCGTTGGGCAGTTCCGGCGGGCGGCGCGCCGGGTCGGGGAAGGTGCCGTCGCCCGGGCCGAGCGCGACGATGCCGAAGGGCTCGTGGCGCCGCATCCCCATGGAGGCCGCGATCGCCGGGACGTCGAAATTGTAGAAGCGGCGGTTCTGCGGCTCGTCCGTCGCGGAGAACAGGCCCGGCTTCTCGGACGGGCGGACCCAGCCGACGATCTCGACCTGGCCGGGCGGGCGCGCCGGGCGCGCCTGCGGGCCTTCGAGCGGGATCCAGCCGCGCACCACCAGGATGGGCGGGCCGGCCTGGCGGACGAGCGGCGTGACGATGTTGGTGCCGAGCACGCCGTTGCGGGCCTCGACGCCCAGCATCGCCTCCCGGACGTAGTCGAAGCGGCCGCCGACGATGACGCGGGTGAAGGGCTCCGGCGTGCCGAGCAGCGGCTCGGGTTCGCCGGCCATGCTGGCGGCGATGCGGGCGAGGATCGCTTCCTTCCGCTCCAGGCGCTGCAGCTGCCAGGTGCCGAGCCAGCAAAGCAGGGCGAACACCGGCAGCGCGGCCAGCACGGCGAAGATCTGGTGGCGGCGCATGCCGCGCCATGTGGGGGCCGTCGGGCTTCCGAGGCAAGCCCGATCATGGGCGAGGTGGTTCGCAAACGCGAACGATAACGGCCTTCGGGAGGCCGCCTCACTTCCCGCCGCCGCCGCCACCATCCCCGCCGCCACCGCCGTCGGAGCCGCCGGAGTCCGATCCACCGTCGTCGCTGGACCAGCCGCCGTCGCCGCCGCTGGTGCCTTCGTAGCCGCCGCCGGGGCTGGTGCGGCCCGTGGCGACCGCGTGGCCGAGCACGCCGCCGACCGCAGCGCCGACGGCGGCGCCGACCAGGCCGAAGCCGGCCATGCCGATCAGCAGCGCGGCCCCGCCGAAGAAGCCGACATAGACGATCCGGCGCATCGCGTTTCCCCCATCCCGCCGACCCGGACCGTGCCTCAGTCGCCCGGGCGGTGGCGCCACTGTGCCCAGACGAGCGCCGCCTTGGCGAGGCGCATCACCAGCACCGACCCCGGCAGCAGCACGACCGGCCAGAGCAGGAGATGCACCCAGAACGGCGGCTCGAGCCGGAACTCCACGAGGAAGGCGCCGATCACGGTCAGCGCGCCGAGGACGAAGATCGCGGCGACCGCGGGCCCGTCGCCGGCATCCTGGCGCGACAGGTCGAGCCCGCAGGACGGGCAGGCCGGCGCGACGTCGAGCAGGCCGGAGAACAGCGCGCCCTCGCCGCAGCGCGGGCAGCGGCCGAGCAGCGCGGCCTTCCAGAACGGCGCGACCCCGCCGGCTTGCGCCGGCGGGGTCGTGCCCTCGTCCGAGTTCACCTGCGAAGAAACGCCGCAACCTGCGGCCCGCGAAGCGGGCCGAGGCCGCGAACGCGGCCCGCCGGCAGTCCGGCGAGCCAAGCCGCCGGAGGCGGCGCCGGCGCCTGAGGCATCGAACTAGTGCTGGGCGATGACGCCCGCGCCCCACCAGTAGATGAAGCAGAAGAGGAACAGCCAGACCACGTCCACGAAGTGCCAGTACCAGGCAGCGGCCTCGAGGCCGAAATGCTGCTGCGGCGTGAAGCTGCCGCGCGTGGCGCGCACCAGGCAGACCGCGAGGAAGATCGTGCCGACGATGACGTGGAAGCCGTGGAAGCCGGTCGCGAGGAAGAAGGTCGAGGGATAGATGCCGCCCGAGAACTGGAACGGCGCCTCACTGTACTCATAGGCCTGCAGCGAGGTGAAGCTGATGCCGAGCAGCACCGTCAGCGCGAGGCCGGTGATCAGGCCCTTGCGGTTGCCGTGCAGCAGCGAGTGGTGCGCCCAGGTGACTGTGGTGCCCGAGAGCAGCAGGATCATCGTGTTGGTGAAGGGCAGGCCGAAGGGGTCGAAGGTGTGCACCCCGGCTGGCGGCCAGACCGCGTGCTCGGCGCCCGCGACGTGTTCCGGGAACAGCGCGTAGTGGAAATAGGCCCAGAAGAAGGCGACGAAGAACATCACCTCCGACGCGATGAAGAGGATCATGCCGTAGCGCAGGCCGAGGCGGACGACGGCGCTGTGCAGGCCGGGCGTCCGGCTCTCCCGCAGGACGTCGCGCCACCAGAAGAACATGGTGGCGATGACCATCGCGACGCCCGCGCCGACCGGCCACCAGATGCCCTCATGCGCGACCAGGATGATGCCGAAGACGAGCAGGCCGCCGGCGAAGGCGCCCATCAGGGGCCAGGGCGAGGGATCGACCAGGTGATAGGGGTGCTTGTAGGGACTGGCGCCGGTCTCGCCGTGCCCTGAGGTCGCTGGTCCTGCCATCGCTCTTCCTGGCGGACTTGCCCGGCCTGCCGCCGAAGCCCCCCGCCGGGGCCCGCGCGGACGGCCATCGGGAGCTTTCCGCCCCTGCCGCTTCGCGCGGCATCAATCCCCAAAAAGGGCGTTTCGATCAAGCCCGCCGGGGCAAATTAGCCTCCCTGCCTCACTGCTGCTGCTGCGCCATCAGCTGCCGCAGGCGCCGCGCCAGGTCGCGGATGATCGCCATGTCTTCCGTATAGGCCTGCGGGTTGCGCGGCGCCGCCGCGCCATGCAGCAGCACGTTGGTGGCGTCGGGGAAGGCGTCGGCGAGCGGGCTTTGCGGCAGCGCGCGCTCCGGCCCGGGCTCGCGGCGGAAGACCATGACGCAGTCGTTCCAGATGTCGCGCCGGCGCGGCAGCAGCATCGCCTCCAGCAGCAGGACGGGCAGGCCCTGGCGTTCCGACCAGGTCTGCAGGGCGCGGCCGGAATCCGGGTAGAAGCGCCAGCAATCCAGGGGATAGCGGTGCACGGCGCCGTTGGAGGGCGCGTTGACGTAGATATGGCCGCCCGGGCGGGTGATCCGCGCCATCTCGAGGAAGGTCAGCCAGAACAGCGCGTCGTGCTCCATGCAGGAGGAGGAGACGACGAGGTCGGCTGCCCCGTCGGCCAGCGGGAAGCGGTGCGGGTCGTCCAGCACGAGGTCCACGTTCGGCCCGGCCTCGAGGTCGAGGCCGATGTAGCGCGCGGCGGTCGAAGGCGCGGCCTGGCGGAGCGCGCCGACGCCGACGTCGCGGGCGCCGACCTCCACGATGGTGATGCCCGGCGCGGTGCCGTAGCGCTCGAAGAAGATCGTCCCCGCGGCCAGCGCCGTATCGTGCATGCCGTGACCCTGTCGCGCGCGGCGCGGCGCGTCAACGCCGGGGCGTCAGGGCGTCTCGCGGCGGCCGACATGCGGCCCGGCCGAGGCGAGCGCGCCGGCGCGCTCCGCGTCGCCCAGGCTGCGGAAGAAGGTGTAGCTGACGGTGATGGTGCGGATGCCGCGCGTGTTCGGGTCCTGCGCGATCCTCGGATCCACCCAGAACGCCAGCGGCATGTCCACGGACTGCCCGGGCTCCAGCGTCTGCTCGTCGAAGCAGAAGCAGGCGGTCTTGTGGAAGTAGCGGCCGACGACCTCGGGCGTGACGTTGTAGGTCGCAACCCCGGTCGCCGCGCGGTCCGACAGGTTGCGCGCGTGGTAGAAGCCCATCGCCTCCTCGCCCACGCGGAGCTGGACGGAAGGCTGCGCGGGCTCGAAGCGCCAGGGCAGGTTGGGCTGGGTGTTGGCGTTGAAGCGGATGGTCACGACCTGCTCGCCGGCGCCCGGCGCGGGCGCGGCCCCGATCATCGGCGTGCCGTTGTAGCCGGTCGCGCGGCAGAACAGGTCATAGAGCGGCACGGCGGCGAAGGAGACGCCGATCATGCCGGCGGCGACCGCGGCGACGACGAGGCCGGTGCGCCGGTTGCGCCTCGCGATCTCCGCCCGACGGTCGGTCATGCCGGCGCCTTGCGGGCCATGGAGACGAAGAAGAAGAGGAGCGCGAGGGCGACGAGCGTGACGTAGAGCGCGATGTTGCGCGCCCGGCGCCGCTTCTCGAAGGCGGTGCGCTCCTCGGGGGTCATCTCAGGCATCCTGCGGCCCGCGCAGCGGGCCGAGCGCCCGAACGGGCGCCGCCGCCAGTGCGGCGAGCCAAGGCCGCGGATGCGGCCGCCCGGCGATTGAGGGCATGGTCATAATGCCAGCTTGTCGATCGCCAGCGCGGCGAAGAGCGCGAAGAGGTAATAGAGGCTGTACCTGAACGCGGCCCGCGCGGCGGCGTCGTTCACCAGGCTGCGGCCGGCCTCGTCCTGCGCCTCGCGCATGACGCGCACCGCATGCCACAGGAAGCCCGCGCCGAGCAGCGCGGCCGCGGCGGCATAGGCGGGGCCGGAGAAGCCGACCAGCCAGGGCGCCAGCGTCACGGGGATCAGCGCGACCGTGTAGATCAGCACCTGGCGCCGCGTCTCCCTCGCGCCATGGGTGACGGGCAGCATCGGCACCTTGGCGCGCGCGTAGTCGCCATGCGCCCAGAGGCTCAGCGACCAGAAGTGCGGCGGCGTCCACATGAAGACGATCGCGAAGAGGATCAGCGGCACGAGCCCGACCTCGCCCGTCGCCGCGGCCCAGCCGATGATCGGCGGGAAGGCGCCGGCCGCGCCGCCGATGACGATGTTCTGCGGCGTGCGGCGCTTCAGCCACATCGTGTAGACCGCGACGTAGAAGAAGACCGAGAAGGCCAGCCAGGCGGCGGCCAGCCAGTTGGTCGCGAGCCCCATCATCGTCACCGACCCGAAGGCCAGCGTCAGCCCGAAGCCGAGCGCGGCGCCAGGCTCGATCCGGCCCGCGGGGATCGGGCGGCGCGCGGTGCGGCGCATCAGCGCGTCGATGTCGCGGTCGTACCACATGTTGATCGCGCCGCAGGCGCCGGCCGCGACGGCGATGCAGAGGATCGCGGCGAAGCCCAGCACCGGGTGGATCGTGGCCGGCGCGACCAGCAGCCCGACGACCGCGGTGAAGACGACGAGCATCATGACGCGCGGCTTGAGCAGCGCGAACCAGTCGCGGACCTCCGAGAAATCCGCGCCCGCGGAGGGGAGGGTGGAACGGCCGAGGGGGGCTTGCGCCCCCCCCTTCCCGAAGATTGCTGCTCTCATCGGCCCATCACCTGATACGCGGCAGCTCGTCGAAGGTGTGGAAGGGCGGCGGGGACGGGACCTGCCACTCGAGCGTGGTGGCGCCCTCGCCCCAGGGATTGGCCGCGGCCCTCGCGCCCTTCGCGAAGGTGACGTAGAGCACGTAGAAGAAGAAGACGAAGCTCGCGACCGAGATGAGGGAGCCGATCGAGGCCACCATGTTCCAGCCCGCGAAGGCGTCGGGGTAGTCGGGATAGCGGCGCGGCATGCCCTGGTTGCCCAGGAAGTGCATGGGGAAGAAGGTCAGGTTCACGCCGATGAAGGTCATCCAGAAATGGATCCGGCCGAGCTTCTCCGGGTACTGCTTCCCGCTCATCTTGCCGAGCCAGTAGTAGACGCCGGCGTAGATGCCGAACACCGCGCCGAGGCTGAGCACGTAGTGGAAATGCGCCACGACGTAGTAGGTGTTGTGCAGGACCTGCGTGATCGGCGCATTGGCCAGCACCACGCCCGTCACGCCGCCGACGGTGAAGAGGAAGATGAAGCCGATGGCGAAGAGCATCGGCGTGTCGAAGCGGAGCGACCCGCCCCACATCGTCGCGATCCAGGAGAAGATCTTGATGCCGGTCGGCACGGCGATGACCATCGTCGCGGCCATGAAGTAGGCGCGCGTGTCCACGTCGATGCCCGACTGGAACATGTGGTGCGCCCAGACGATGAAGCCGACGAAGCCGATCGCCACCATCGCATAGGCCATGCCGAGATAGCCGAAGACCGGCTTGCGGCTGAAGGTCGAGACGATGTGGCTGACGATCCCGAAGGCCGGCAGGATCATGATGTAGACTTCGGGATGGCCGAAGAACCAGAAGAGGTGCTGGAACAGCACGGGATCGCCACCGCCCTCGGGCTTGAAGAAGGCCGTGCCGAAGTTGCGGTCGGTGATCAGCATGGTGATCGCGCCGGCCAGCACGGGCACCGCCAGCAGAAGCAGGAAGGCCGTGACCAGCATGGACCAGACAAAGAGCGGCATCTTGTGCAGCGTCATGCCCGGCGCACGCATGTTGAAGATCGTCGTGATGAAGTTCGCCGCGCCGAGGATGGAGGACGCGCCCGCGAGGTGCAGGCTGAACAGCGCGAGGTCCATCGCCATGGACGGGTGGTAGGTGTTGGTGGTCAGCGGCGGGTAGATCGTCCAGCCGCCGCCGGGCCCCTCGCCGACGAACAGGCTGGCGGACATCATCAGGACGGACGGCACCAGCAGCCAAAAGCTGATGTTGTTCATCCGCGGGAAGGCCATGTCCGGCGCGCCGATCATGATCGGCACGAACCAGTTGCCGAAGCCGCCGATCAGCGCGGGCATGACCACGAAGAAGACCATGATCAGGCCGTGCGCGGAGACATAGGCGTTCCAGGCCTGGCCGCTGCCGAAATACTGCAGGCCGGGCTGCATCAGCTCGAGCCGCATGATCAGCGAGATGCCGATGCCGATGATCGCCGCGAAGAGGGCAAAGGCGATGTAGAGGGTGCCGATGTCCTTGTGGTTCGTGCTGAACAGCCAGCGCCGCACGAAGCCGGGCTTGTGGTCGTGGTGGTCTTCGTGGGCGTGGGCGTGGGCTGCGGTGTCCATGGGGATCTTTCCGCTGGTGTCCGGGTTGCGGGCGGCGCCTTAGCGGCGCGCCTCGGCGAGAAGGGTGGAGACGGCCTCGGCCACGGCAGGTTCCCGCGCGCCCGCCGGCGCGGCGGCCAGGGCCGAGGGCGGCAGGCCGGGCGGGAGGCCCTGCGCGAAGCGCGTCCTGGCCTGCTCGGCCCAGGCGTTGAACTCCTCGCGCGGGACGGCGCGCACCTCGATCGGCATGAACCAGTGGTTCGTCCCGCAGATCTGGTTGCACTGGCCGTAATAGATCCCCGGCCGGTCGGCGCGGACCCAGGTCTCCAGCGTGCGGCCCGGAATGGTGTAGCGCTGCACGCCGAGCGAGGGGACGAAGAAGCTGTGGATCACGTCCTGGCCGGTGGTCAGGATGCGGATGCTCGCGCCCACCGGGATGACCAGCGGGTTGTCCACGGACAGGCTGCGGATCTGGCCCTGGGCCGGCTGGATGTCGGAATCCGCGACGGGGTAGCTGTCGAAGGTGAAGTTGCCGCTGTCGGGGTAGGCGTAGTGCCAATACCACTGGCGGCCCTGAACGTTGATCGTCATCTCGGGGTCCACCGCGCGGTCCTGGTAGTAGATCAGGCGGAAGGACGGGATGGCGATGATCACCAGGATCAGCACCGGCACGACCGTCCAGGCGATCTCGAGCGTGGTGTTGTGGCTGGTCTTGCTCGGCGCCGGGTTCGCGCTCTCGCGGAACTTCCAGACGACGTAGCAGAGCAGCCCGGCGACGAAGACGGTGATCAGGACGATGATCCAGAACACCAGATCGTTGAAGCTGTGGATGGATTCCTTGATCGGCCCGCCCGCAGGCTGCAGGCCGACGCCCCATGGCTGCGGCGCACCGATCATGCCCGGCGACGCCCCCTGGGCCATCGCCGCGCCGCCAAGCGCAAGCAGACCCAGCAGGACGAGCCCACCGTGTCGCGCCGCCTTCGCCAAGAGCACGCAGAGCGCGCCGAGTGCGTCCTTCATCCTGCCGTCCCGCCGCCGGCGCGGCCAGGGCCGCGCTCGTCCTCACAACCTTGCCTTGCCAGGGCGTCCCCGGGGCCACGGTCTGCCCCACCACTGGCGGCCTATTTCCGCTGGACTGCTATAAGGGTCGCTCCCGCACCGCACAAGGGAGCGGCAGGCAGGATCGGCCAACACGTCACGCCGGTGCAGGGCGCGGCGGGGGCGGTTGGATCAGCGCCTGATCGTGAGGTTCTCGCGATTGAACGGGATCGCCCGCAGGCCGTCGCCCTGCCGGACCACGGCGGTCGCGCGGATGAAGTCGATCGCCACGATCTCGGACAGCGGGGGCTGGCCGGCCTGCACCAGGTTCGCCGCCGACATGTTGTTCAGCAGGATCACCCGCAGCACCTCATAGGGGTGGTTGCCGCCGGTCGCGCGGCTCTCGACCTCGCGCCGGGTCGGGGCGTCGAGGCCCTGGATGACGGCGTTCACCCAGGCGCTGGACGGCGCCGGCAGCGTGCCCTGCTGCGCGAAGGCGGCGGGTGCGGCGAGCGTGGCGGCCGCGAGGACGGCGCCCAGCAGCGCTTTGCGCGTGGTGGTCATGGGCTTCTCTCCTCTCGTCGCGCGGCCGGCCGGACCGCCGGCCGCGCCGTTCCGTAGCGGGGGAGAGAGCCGCGGTTCCGCCAGCCCCGCGCAACGACGAACGGCCGGCACGCCGCTGGGACGGAAGGCCCAGGAGGAGACCGCGAAGCGTCGGCCTTCACCGGCCAGAGTGAGGCGCGGCTTACGCCGGCCCAGGCTCCCGTGCGGCTACGCCGCGACCGGCAGCGCCTGGGCGGACTGGTTGCGGACGCGCACCAGGGTGAAGAGGCCCGCGGGCTGGCACGGCTCCATCGCCTCGACCCGCACCAGGGAGGGATCGAGCAGGTCCGACAGCGCGAAATCCGGATGCCAGCCAAGCAGGCGGGCCAGCGGCGCCATGGACCGCTCCGCCCACCAGCGCAGGCCCGATTCGGCAGCGAAGTGGTTGACGAAGAGCAGGTGGCCGCCCGGGCGCACGACGCGCGACATCTCGGCATAGAGCGCCTTGGCGTCCGGCACGACGGAGGCCGTGAACATTGCCACCGCGATGTCGAAGCTGTCGTCGGCGAAGGCCATGTGCTCGGCGTTCATCTCGACCAGGCCGGTCACATGGGACAGGCGCTCGTCGCGGACGCGGCCGGCCGCCTTCTCCAGCATCTCGCGCGAGAGGTCGATGCCGACGACGCGCTTCTCCGGCCGGTAGCGCGGCAGGGCGAGGCCGGTGCCGACGCCGACCTCCAGCACGCGGGCGCCGGGCAGGCGGTTCACCTCCTCGACGGCGCGGCGCCGGCCATGGGCGGAGACCCCGCCGAAGACCAGGTCGTAGATGCCGGCCCAGCGGCGATAGGCGTCACGCACCCCCTCCGCGTCCAGCACGGCACGGGGGTGGTCGCGGTCGGGGGTATCGGTTCGGATGGCCATCTGGTCCGGGTCCTGGACGGCCGGGGTTAGTCCTCGGCGGGCCGGCGCGCAAGATGCTGATTGCGGCCGGGCAGTGCGACCAGCACCCCGCCCACCCCGATGACGACGGCGCCGGCGAGCGTCCAGCCATCCGGCCAGTCCCCGAAGACCAGCAGCCCCGCGAGGCAGGCCCAGAGGATCTGGCTGTAGCTCATCGGCGCCAGGACCGAGGCCGGGGCGCGGGCGAAGGCCAGCACCATCAGCGTATGTCCCGCCGCGCCCAGCAGCCCCAGCATCAGCATCGCCGGGATGTCGGCCGCCGCCGGCGTCACCCAGACGAAGGGCTGCGCCAGGCCCGTCAGCACGCAGGCCGCGAGCGAGGTGTGCAGGAAGCTCGTCCGCGGGTCGTCCACTGCCGCCACCCGGCGCGTCAGCAGCTGGTAGCCCGAATTCGTCACGGCCGTGACCAGCGGCAGCAGCATCGCCCAGTGCAGCGGCTCGCCGGTCAGGAAGGGCGGGCGGATCGCCAGGACGACGCCGGCCAGGCCTACCGCGACGCCGAGCCAGCGGCGGGGCGAGACGCGCTCGCCGAGCCAGAGCGCCGCCGCGGCGACCGTCAGCGCCGGGGCCGCGAAGATCACCGCCGTCGCGTCGGCCAGCGGCACGTAGATCAGCGCGACCGCCAGCGCCCCGTTGGCCGTGGCCAGCAGCACGCTCCGCGCGGTCTGCAGCAGCGGCGCGCGCGACCGCCACGGCACCGAGCCCGAGATCGCCTTCACCGCCACGACGACGAACAGGGTGTGGGCGACGAAGCGGACGAACATCAGCTGCGGCACGGCATAGCGCTGCACCAGCAGCTTCAGCATCGCGTCCATCGCGACGAAGAAGACAAGGGCGACGAGCTGGATCAGCACGCCCTGGAGGCTGCGGGACATCGGCGCCGAGCATGGCAGCCAGGGCTGGCGCGTCCAGGCCGCCTTTCCTTGACCAGCCCCGCGCGCGGCGCGCAGGCTCGCCGCGGATGGAGGCCCGCCATGTCCCGCCTGCGCGTGCACGCCTTTGCGGTGTCCCTCGACGGCTTCGGCGCCGGCCCCGACCAGGACCTGCAGAACCCGATGGGTCGCGGCGGCATGGCGCTGCATCAATGGGCGTTCCCGACCCGCTTCTTCCACGCCATGCAGGGCAAGGAGGGCGGCACGACGGGGCCGGACGACGACGCCGCCCGGCGCGGCTTCGAGGGCATCGGCGCCTGGATCCTCGGGCGCAACATGTTCGGCCCCGTGCGCGGCGGCTGGGGCGACCTGTCCTGGCGCGGCTGGTGGGGCGAGGAGCCGCCCTATCGCTGCCCCGTCTTCGTCCTGACCCACCATCCGCGCGAGAGCCTGGCGAAGCAGGGCGGAACCGTCTTCCACTTCGTCACGGAAGGGATCCATCGGGCGCTCGACCTCGCGCGCGAGGCTGCCGGCGGGCGCGACGTGCGGCTCGGCGGCGGCGTCTCGACGCTGCGCCAGTACCTGGCGGCCGGGCTGGTGGACGAGATGGAGTTCGCCATCGCGCCGGTGCTGCTCGGCGCGGGCGAGGCGGTCTTCGCCGGGCTAGACCTGCCGGCGCTGGGCTACCGGCGCGCCGCCTGGCAGCCGCAGGGCGCGGCCGCCCATGTCCGGATCGAGCGGGGGTAGGCCCCGCCCGCGCGGCTCAGTCGGCGGCCGGGCAGCTCTGACCGGTGGCGGCGGCGGAGACGACCGTGCCGGAGGGATCGGTGAAGAAGGTCGTCCGGCAATCCGCGCGGGTGTAGACCAGCGCCTGGCGGAGTTGCGGCAGGACCACCTGCTGCTGCGGCGAGCCATAGGCCAGGAAGACCCGCGCGGCCGGCAATCCCACATAGTTCTGCGGGTTCGACGAACACGCCGCCAGCATCAGCGGCAGGGCGATCAGTCCGATACGGCGCATCCCGTCCTCCTCGGCCGCCTGTCTCCCGGGTCTGTTTGCCGGGCGGGCGATCACGTCCGGCAACGATAGGCCGACAGGCGCATCGCCCGCAACCGTGGCGCGAGGCGCCCGGGACCAGCGGCGCGAGGCGCCCGGGACCAGCGGCGCGAAGCGCCCGGGATTCCGCGGTGCGAGGCGCCCGGGATTCAGCGCAGCCGGAGCGCCAGGGAGGCGACCATGGCCGCGAGCATCACCGCCATCACGACCAGCACCGCGACGAAGCCCGGCGGCAGCCGGGTGGCACGCGCCGGCAGCGGGCGGGAGAAGTCGATTGCGGCAAGGTCCGCCGGGGCCCCGCGCCGCTTGGGCCGGCGCGGCGCCGGCGGCGCGGGAAGGCCGCGGTCGAGACCCCTCTGCAGCGACCGGATCGCGAGCTGCCCCAGCGTCCGGTCGGGGTCCTGCATGGCTCAGGCGTGGCCTGCGACGCCGGAGAGCAGGGCGGGGTCCACATGCAGCTTGGCCAGCGCGTCGGCCCAGAGCCGCTCCGGCCGGCCGGCGAAGAGCAGCGTCTCGTCGGCCGGGACGGACAGCCAGGCGTTCTGCTGGATCTCGCTCTCGAGCTGGCCCGGGCCCCATCCGGCATAGCCGAGCGCGAGGAAACCCTGCCGCGGCCCGCCGCCGCCGGCGATCGCCTTCAGGATGTCCACGCTCGCCGTCAGGGCGACGCCGGGCTGGAACTTCAGGCTGCCCTCGGTCTCCCAGTCCGCGGTGTGCAGGACGAAGCCGCGGCCGTTCTCGACCGGGCCGCCCGACATCAGCCGGATGCGCCGCTGCGGCGGCACGGGATCGAGGTTGAGCTGCTTCAGCAGGTCGTCGAAGGAAAGCCCGTCCAGCGGCTTGTTCAGCACGATCCCCATCGCCCCGTCGTCGGAATGGGCGCAGAGGCAGATGACGGAGCGCGCGAAGCGCGGATCCTGCATGGAGGGCATGGCAACGAGGAGTTGGCCGGTAAGCCACCCCTCGCCCTGGGGGGCGGAGGAGCGGCCAGGCTTCCTGAAGGATGATCTGGCCATGGGTGGAAGATGGCGCCGTCGCTGCACGCCGGCAAGAACGGGCGTGACGGCCAGCGGGTTGCCGGCGCCGGTGCAGGCGCGAGGTCCGGCCGGGCCCCGTTCCCAGCGCCGGGCATCAGGGTTAATGACGGGCTGCGCGGCGCCGATTGTCCCTTCGCGGCTTCCGGCGCGGCAACGCATCCAGGAACGACAGGAACAGCGCGATGACGATCAAGGCCGGGGACAGCATCCCCTCCGTCAAGGTCATGCAGGCCACCGCCGAGGGGCCGAAGGAAGTGGACACGGCCGAGCTCTTCAAGGGCAGGACGGTCGTGCTGTTCGGCGTGCCCGGCGCCTTCACGCCGACCTGCTCGGCCAAGCACCTCCCGGGCTTCGTGACCCAGGCCGCCGCGCTGAAGGCGAAGGGCGTGGACACCATCGCCTGCATGTCGGTGAACGACGCCTTCGTGATGGGCGCCTGGGCGAAGGACCAGGGGATCACCGATGAGATCGTGATGCTGGCCGACGGCTCGGCGAACGTGACCAGGGCGCTGGGGCTGGAGATGGACCTGACGGCGCGGGGCCTCGGCGTGCGCAGCCAGCGGTTCGCGCTCGTCGCGAAGGACGGCAAGGTCGCCCATGTCGCCGTCGAGCAGCCCGGCCAGTTCGAGGTCAGCAAGGCCGAGGCCGTTCTCGCCGCGCTTTGATGCCGCCGATCGGCGCCGGCGCGCCATCTGGCGTGTCCGGCACCCGAATTCCCGGCCGAGGAGGCCCCGCATGACACCACCCGCCTACGCGTTGATGGCCTGGCAGGCCAGCTGGGTCTTCACGCTGCGCAGCATGCAGCTCTGGACCGACCCGATGGCCGCGACGTCGGAGCTGACGCGCATGGCGATGGAGAAGCACCGCGCCTTCAGCGCCGGCGCGATGGCCGCGGGCAAGGCGGCGTTGATAGGGACGCGGCCCGACCTGGTCGCGGCCGCGGCGGTGGCCCCGGCGCGGCGCCGCGTTGCCGCGAACCTGCGGGAGCTGACGGGCCGGCGCTGATCGCGCGGGGTCGGCGGATCCCCTCGCCCCTCGTTCTGCGCGACGCGCCGCCCGGGCCCGGTGCCGCGGGCGTGGCCGTCGGCTTGCCGCGTCGCGCGCCCGGGCGGATACCCGCGGACGGGATCGCGGAGGGACGCGGCAAATGATCGCGGAAAAGCCAGGGGACGTGACGGCGGCGGCACTGGCCGTGATGGCGCGCACCGCCGATCCGCGCCTGCGCGAGATCCTGACCGTCCTGGTCCGCCACCTCCACGCCTTCGTGGCCGA
The DNA here is from genome assembly GCF_050563545.1 of Falsiroseomonas sp. HW251. Classification (NCBI taxonomy): domain Bacteria; kingdom Pseudomonadati; phylum Pseudomonadota; class Alphaproteobacteria; order Acetobacterales; family Roseomonadaceae; genus Falsiroseomonas; species Falsiroseomonas sp. HW251. The sequence goes on along the minus strand of NZ_JBNXUM010000006.1, from coordinate 21,878 downwards.
GGCGAGGCTGACGGAGGAGGAGTTCCGCGCCGCCGCGGCGATCGTCAACGAGATCGGGCAGCGCAGCAGCGCGACCCACAACGAGGCCGTGCTGATGGCGGGCTCGCTCGGCGTCTCGGCGCTGGTCTGCCTGCTGAACAACGGCGATGGCGGGCGGGTGCCGAGCTCGCAGAACCTGCTCGGGCCGTTCTGGCGCATGGGATCGCCGCCGGTCGAGAATGGCGGGTCGCTGCTGCGGTCGGCCACACCCGGCCCGGCGCTGTTCGCGACCATCGCGGTGCGCGATCCCGCGGGGCGCCCGGTCGAGGGCGCGGAGGTGGACATCTGGCACGCCTCGCCCGTCGGCTTCTACGAGAACCAGGATCCCGCCCAGGCCGATATGAACCTGCGCGGCAAGTTCACCACGGATGCCGAGGGCCTCATCGCCTTCCGCAGCGTCCGCCCGGCCGGCTACCCCATCCCGACCGACGGCGTGGTGGGCCGGTTGCTCGCGGCGCAGGGGCGGCATCCCTACCGGCCCGCGCACATGCATGCGCTGGTGTTCAAGGAAGGGTTCAGGACGCTGACCGCGCAGATCTACGACGCGGAGGACCCGCATCTCGAGACCGACGTGCAGTTCGGCGTGACGCGCCCGCTCGTCGCGCGCTTCGAACGGCACGATGAGCCTCATCCCACGGCGCCGGATGCCGGCACGCCGTGGTTCTCGCTGGACCATGTCCTGACGATCGAGCCCGGCGAGGCGAAGCTGCCGAAGCCGCCGATCCGGTAGAAGCGTGACGCGATAGCCCTCTCCCCCCGCAGAGGGGAGAGGGCTTTTCGCCCTACAGCAGCTCCAGCTGCCGAGGCGCCGCCTGGGGCGCGCGGAACTGCGTGCAGTCCAGCGTCCCCTCGCCCATGCGTCCGCGCCCTTCCATGCCGAAGCGGCGCAGCGCCAGCTTGAACCGCTGGGCCAGCAGCTCGGCATAGGGCCCCGTCCCGGTCTGGCGGATGCCGAAGCGGCTGTCGTAGATCCGCCCGCCGCGCGTCTCCCGCACCAGGGCCAGCACGCGCGCGGCACGGTCGGGGTGGTGCTGCTGCAGCCAGGCCTCGAACATGCCGTGGATCTCGAGAGGCAGGCGCAGGATGACATAGCCCGCGCGCGTGGCACCCGCCCGCGCCGACATCTCCAGGATGCGCTCGAGCTCCATGTCGTTCAGGCCGGGGATCATCGGCGCGGCCAGCACGCCGACGGGGATCCCCGCCTTGGCGAGCACGGCGAGCGCCTCCAGCCGCTTGAGCGGGGAGGCCGCGCGCGGCTCCATCACGCGGGCCAGCTTCAGGTCCAGCGTCGTGACGGACAGGCAGACATGAACGAGGTTGCGCGCCGCCAACCGCTGCAGGATGTCGAGGTCGCGCAGCACCAGCGCGGACTTCGTCACGATCGTCACCGGATGGCCGAAGCGCTCCAGCACCTCCAGCACCGCCCGCGTGATGCCGAGGGTGCGCTCCACCGGCTGGTAGGGATCGGTGTTGGCGCCGAGCGCGACCGGCTTCGCCTGGTAGCCCGGCTTCGACAGCTCCTTCTCCAGCAGGGCCGGGAGGTCGGGCTTGAACATCAGCCGCGTCTCGAAATCGAGGCCGGGCGACATGCCGACATGCGCGTGGGAGGGCCGCGCGTAGCAATAGACGCAGCCATGCTCGCAGCCGCGATAGGGATTGATGGAGCGGTCGAAGCCGATGTCCGGGCTCTCGTTCCAGGCAAGGGCGGATTTCGCCTTCTCGCGGATCAGCTCGGTCGGCAGGGGTGGGAGGTCGGCGAATTCCGCGGCCAGCGTTCCCCAGCCGTCGTCATGCAGCTCGGTGCGGCTGGATTCGTAGCGCACCGGCGGGTTGGTCACCGCGCCGCGGCCCTTGCGGGCCAGGGAGGGCATGGCCGTGCTACCATCCGGCATATGGGACCCCTGTTTCCCGATTTGTTCCTGCCCGAAATTGCCAATGGCCGACTGGTGGGTCAAGAACAAAATGAGAATTGAACCGGAAGCCCTCAGCACCGTGATCCCGGCGCTGAACGCGGCCGCGATCCTGCCTGCCACCATCGCCGCGCTCGGCGGCGCGGCGGCGGAGGTCGTGGTCGCCGATGCCGGCAGCACCGACGGAACGCCGGAGGTCGCGCGCGGCCTTGGCGCAACCGTGATCGAGGCGGCGCGGGGCCGGGGGACGCAGCTCGCGGCCGGGGTGGCGGCGGCGCGCGGGCCCTGGCTGCTCCTGCTGCACGCCGATACGTGCCTCGCGCCGGGCTGGGCGGCGGAGGCGCGGGACGCGATGCGCGATCCCGACCGCGCCTGGTTCTTCCGCTTCGCGCTCGACGACGCCAGCCCGGCCGCAAGGCGGCTGGAACGCGCGGTCGCCTGGCGCTGCCGCGTTCTCGGCCTGCCCTATGGCGACCAGGGGCTGCTGGTGCATCGCGACCTGCTGGAGGCCGCGGGCGGCATCCGGCCGTTGCCGCTGATGGAGGATGTGGACCTGGTGCGGCGGATCGGTCGCGCGCGGCTCGGCGCGCTCGACGTCGCGGCGGTGACCTCCGCGGCGCGGTGGCGGCGGGACGGCTATCTCAGGCGCTCCGCGCGGAACCTGGCCTGCCTGTCGCTGTGGTTCCTCGGCGTTCCGCCGGCGCGGATCGCGAGGCTCTACGGATGAGGGGCGACACCGTCATCGTCTTCGCCCGCGCGCCGCGGCTCGGCGTGAAGAAGCGGCTGGCGCGGGGGATCGGCGCGATGGCGGCGCTGCGCTTCTACCGCGCGCAGCTCGCCGCGACGGTCAGGCAGGCGCGGGATGCGCGATGGCGCCTGGTGCTGGCGGTGACGCCGGACCAGGCGCGGGCGCGCTGGCCGCGCGGCGTGTCGCGGCTCGGGCAGGGCCGCGGCGACCTCGGGCAGCGCATGGCGCGCGCCCTGGCCGGGCGACGGCGGGCGGTGCTGGTGGGATCCGACATCCCGGGGCTGTCGCGCGACGACCTGGCCCGGGCCTTCCGCGCGCTCGGCCGCGCCGACGCGGTCTTCGGCCCGGCGGAGGATGGGGGCTACTGGCTGGTGGGCTACGGGCCGCGCCGCCCGGCGACGCCCTTCGCCGATGTGCGCTGGTCGAGCCGGCATGCGCTGTCGGACACGCTGGCGAATTTCGCGGGACGGCGCGTCGCGCTGCTGCGCCGCCTGCGCGACGTGGACACCGCGGCCGATCTGCCGGCGTCGAGGAGGATGCGATGAGCAATCCCGACTGGTCCGCCACCTCCGACGACTATGCAAGGCATCGCCAGGGCTTCCCGCCGCGCTTCTTCGACATGATCGCGGCCGAGGGGCTCTTCGCGCCCGGGATGCGCGTGCTCGACATCGGCACCGGCACCGGCGCCGTCGCCCGCGCGCTCGCTGCGCGGGGCGCGGAGGTCACCGGCATCGACGCCGCGCCCGGCCAGGTCGAGGCGGCGCGGCGCCTGGCGGAGGAACAGGGCCTCGCGATCCGCTTCGACAACGCGCTGGCCGAGCGCAACGGCCAGCCCGACGGCGCCTTCGACCTCGTCGTCGCTGCGCAGTGCTGGCACTGGTTCGACCGGCGCCTGGCGCCCGCGGAGGCGAAGCGCGTGCTGAAGCAAGGTGGCGCGCTGCTGATCTGCCACCATGACTGGATGCCGGATCCGGGTTCCGTCGCGCATGCCAGCGAGTTCCTGATCGAGGCGCACAACCCGCGCTGGCGCATGGGCCGCGGCAGCGGGATGTATCCCGCCTGGTCGGACGACATGCGGCTCGCGGGCCTCCGCGGCATCGCCTTCGCGGGCTTCGACCACGAGACGATCTACAGCCACGAGGATTGGCGCGGCCGCGTCCGCGCCTCCAACGGCGTCGGCGCCGCCATGGCGCCCGATGCCGTCGCGCGCTTCGACGCGGAGCACGCGGCGCTGCTCAAGGCGCGCTTTCCGGACGACCCGCTGCGCGTCCCGCACCGCGTCTTCGCGATCTGGGGACGGCGTCCTTAACGCGGCTTCAAGCCCTGCCGCCGCAGGCTGCAGGCGGAGACGTTCCATGCCCGAAGCCGAACAGGCGCGCGAGTTGCGCGCGCAAATCGCGAAGCACCTGGCCGAGCTGCACCGGCTGAACCTGGCGCTCGCGGCCGACAGCCGCGCGCTGAAGACGCTGACGCTCGACGGCAAGGGCCAGGCCGAGATCGAGATCGCGGCCGAGATGCTGGAGCAGTACATGGCCGCGACCGGCGCCTTCCTCGAGAACATGCGCGGCCGCTACGAGGCGCGGCTGCCCCTGCTGCGGCGCGCGGAGCCGCACGGCGCGGAGCTCGCGCCGGGCCAGGGCGCGAGCGGGCATGGCATGTTCTGGTACGCGTTCTCGCGGCTCTGCGTTGTGCTGAAGCGGGTGGAGGGGCGGGTGGGTTAGCGTGCGCTGACCCCGACCCGGCCGCTGAGCGGCTACCCTCTCCCGCTTGCCGGGGAGGGTCGGGGTGGGGGTCAAGCCACCGGCACGCCCTTGGACGTGCTGTACTCGAAATGCAGCGCCTCGCCCGGGAAGACGCGGGGATGGATCGCATGCGCGGCCATCGCGGCCTCGCTGAAGCCCTGCAGGATCAGCTTGAGCTTGCCGGGATAGGTCGCGATGTCGCCGATGGCGTGCACGCCCGGGATGCTGGTGACGCAGGTCGAGGGCTCGACCCGGATATGGTGCATGTCGATCCCGAGGCCCCAGTCTGCGATCGGCCCGAGCTCCATGGACAGGCCGAAGAAGGCCAGCAGGTGGTCGGCCTCGACCGCCCTCACCTCGCCCTTCAGGGTCGCGAGCTCGACGGCGGAGAGCTTCCCGCCCTCGCCCTTCAGCGCGTGGAGCTGGTAGGGGATGGCGAGCTCCACCTCGCCGCGCGCGGCGGCCTGCTTCAGCTGCTCCGCGCTCTCCGGCGCGCAGCGGAACTTGTCGCGGCGGTGGACGACGACGACCTTGGCCGCCACGTCCTTCAGCGACAGCGCCCAGTCCACCGCGCTGTCGCCGCCCCCGGCGATGACCACGCGCCTGCCGCGGAACTCGTCGCGCCGGGCCACCATGTAGCGGACTGCGCCCGTCGCCTCGAAGGCCGGCAGGTGATCGAGCGGCGGGCGGTTCGGGCCGAAGGCGCCGGCGCCGGCGGCGATGATCACGGCCTTGCAGGCGATGACGTCGCCCGCGCTGGTGCCGAGCTCGAAGCCGTCCTCGACCTGCTTCAGCGATTCCACGCGGCGGCCGAGCAGCATGGTCGGCGCGAAGGGCGCGGCCTGCTTCTCCAGCAGCGCGACCAGGTCGGCGGCCGCGATCTGCGGATGGGCCGGGATGTCGAAGATCGGCTTCTCGGGGTAGAGGGCGCTGCACTGGCCGCCGGCGGCTTCCAGCGCGTCCACCACCACGGTCTTCATGCGCAGCATGCCGCATTCGAAGACGGCGAAGAGCCCGACCGGGCCCGCGCCGATGATCGCCACGTCAGTCCTGACATTCGGCATCGCCGCCAGATCCTTGAGAAAAACCGGCCCGATGTAGCCGCAGAGGGCCGCGCGATCAAACCGCGAACCCGCGGCTTGTGCCGCCCGGGCCCGAGGGGGCAGATTGCCTCGCGATTCCCGCATGCAAGCGCCCGTGACCCTGCCCCTCCCCGACGCGGCCGCGACCGAGGCGCTGGCGGCGACCCTCGCCGCACGCGCCCGGCGCGGCGATTCGCTGCTGCTGGAGGGGCCGATGGGCGCGGGAAAATCCACCTTCGCACGCGCCTTCCTGCGCGCCGCGGCTGGGGATCCGGGGCTCGAGGTGCCCTCCCCCACCTTCACCCTGGTGCAGGGCTACGACCTGCCGATCGGGCCGGCCTTCCATTTCGACCTTTGGCGACTCGACGGGCCGGCCGATCTTGCCGAACTCGGCTGGGACGAGGCGCGGGAGGGGATCGTGCTGGTGGAATGGCCGGACCGCCTGGGCGACCTGCGGCCGGATGACGCGCTGACCCTCGCGCTCGCGCCGGGCGCGACCGACGATTCGCGCGTCGCGATGCTGACGGGCTGGCCGGACCGGCTGGCGGGCCTTCCGTGAGGGAGGGCGCGGACGCCTTCCTGGGCGCCGCCGGCTTCGGCGTCGCGCGGCGCGAGGCGCTGCCCTCCGACGCGTCCTTCCGGCGCTATGTCCGGCTGCATGGCGGGCCGCGCCCCGCGCTGCTGATGGACGCGCCGCCGCCGCAGGAGGATGTGCGCCCCTTCCTGCATGTCGGCGCGCATCTGCTGCGCATCGGGCTCTCGGCGCCGGAGGTCATCGCCGCCGACCCGGATCGCGGCTTCCTGCTGATCGAGGATCTCGGCCGCGACACCATGGCGAACCGGCTGGATGCCGGCGCCGATCCGCTGCCGCTGTATCTCGCCGCGGCCGAGGCGCTGGCCGCGCTGCACGAGCACGCCCCGCCCGAGGGCCTGCCGCGCTGGGACGCGCCGCGCATGGGCGAGACCGCGGCCGCGACCTTCCTGCAGTGGTGGTGGCCCGAGACCTTCGGGACCGATCCCTCCGACGCCGAGGCTGGCGCCTTCCACGCGGCCGTCGGGGCGATGCTCGCGCCCTTTGCCGCGCGGGGCTTCGTGCATCGCGACTTCTTCCCGGCAAACCTCATGCCGCTGGATCGCGCGCCGCCGCGGCATATCGGCATCCTGGATTTCCAGGACGCCGCGCTCGGCCATCCCGCCTATGATCTGGTGTCGCTGGTGGAAGACGCGCGGCGCGACGTGGACGGGGCTGTCCGCGCGGCGGCGATCGAACGCTATCTCGCGCATCGTCCCGGTCTCGATGCCGGCGACTTCCGCGCGGCAATGGCGGTGCATGCGGCGCAGCGGCACCTCCGCGTCGCGGCGCTCTGGACGCGGCTCGCGCGGCGCGACGGGAAATGGGGCTACCTGCGGCACGGCCCGCGCTGCTGGGCGTTGCTGGATCGCGCGCTCGATCATCCCGCGACGGCGCCGCTGCGGCGCTTCCTCGACACGCATGTGCCGCGCGACCTGCGGACCAACCCTGCCTCGCTGACGGAGCCCGCATGATCGCGCCCACACATGCCATGGTGCTCGCCGCGGGGCTCGGGACGCGCATGCGCCCGCTGACCGACGACCGCCCGAAGCCGCTGCTGCCGCTGGAAGGAAGGTCGCTGCTGCACCACGCGATGGACCGGCTGCGCGACGCCGGCATTCCCCGGCTCGTGGTGAATTCCCACTGGTTCGCGGAGCAGGTGACGGACGCCGTCGCGGCCTATGGCGCGTCGCCGCCGCCCGTGGTGCTGCGCGAGACCGTGCTGCTCGAGACCGGCGGCGGGGTGAAGGCGGCACTGCCGCATCTCGGGGCCGATCCCTTCGTCGTCGTGAACGGCGACGCCTTCTGGTTGGATGGGCCGAACGCGGCGCTGCGGCGGCTGTGCGCCGCCTTCGACCCCGACGAGATGGACGCGCTGCTGCTGCTGGTGCGCACGAGCCAGGTGGATGGCGAGACCGGCCGCGGCGACTTCCTGCTCGATCCGCTCGGCCGTGCGCGGCGCCCGAAGGAACGCGAGATCGCGCCGTATCTCTTCGGCGGCGTGCAGATCCTGAGCCCCGCGCTGTTCGCGGGCATGCCGGAGGGGCCGTTCAGCCTGAACCTTGTCTATGACCGCGCAATCGAGAACGGGCGGCTCTATGGCCTGGTGCATGACGGCGCCTGGTTCCACCTGTCCACGCCGCGCGACCTGTCGAACGCGGAGCAGCTGCTGCGCGCGGGCGTGCTTCCGGCGTTGTTCTGAGCGCTCCTGCATGAAGCCGCCACACCAGAAAAGGCCCTCTCCAGCCGCACGGGGGAGAGGGTTGGGTGAGGGGGGCATGCAGAATGCCGATCGCGTTCCGGACCCTGCGCGTCCCCCTCACCCCGCCCTCTCCCCCATAAGTGGGGGGGAGGGAGATACGGCGCGCCCATGAACCTCCACGACATCCCCGCGCATCTTCCGTTCCTGGACTGCCTCGCCGCCGGGGTGCTGTCGCGCATCACCGAACCCGATGCGCTGGCCCGCGCGACGATCCTGCTGCCGACGCGGCGTTCCGCGCGCGCGCTACGCGATGCGTTCCTTCGCGAAGCCCGACAACAGGCCCTGCTCCTGCCGCGCATGCGCGCCCTGGCGGGCCTTTCCACGGAAGACGCGGATGAGCTCGCGCTGCCCGCGCTGCTCGACCTGCCTCCTTCGGTCGCGCCGCTGGCGCGGCAATCCGTGCTGGCGGGGTTCGTGATGCGCCTGCCGCCGCGCCATGGCGGCCCGTCCTCGGCGGAACAGGCCTGGCATCTCGCGGGCGAACTCGGCCGCCTCTTCGACGAGGTCGCGCTGGAGGAGAAGGACCCCGAGCTGCTGCGCGCTGCCGATGCGCTGCGCTTCGCCGAGGCCTGGCTCGACCGGCTGGAGAAGCTGGTTCCGCAGGAACAGGCGACGCACTGGCAGATCACCACGACCTTCCTGCGCGGCATCGCCAGCCAATGGGCGGCGTGGCTGCAGGCGGAAGGGCTGCTCGACATCGGCCTGCGGCGCGTGCTCGCGCTGCGCGCGCAGGCCGAGGCCTGGGCGGCGAGCCCGCCGCCGGACGACATCATCGCCGCCGGCATCGGCGTCGGCGGCACCATCCCCGCCGCGGCGGAGCTGCTGAAGGTGGTCGCCACGCTGCCGAAGGGCGCGGTGGTGCTGCACGGCCTCGACCGCCGCGCGCTGGGGCGGATCTGGGACGCGGTGGAGAACGCGCCGACGCATCCCTTCTCCTCCCAGGCCAGGCTGCTGAAGGCGATGGGCGCGGACAGCGAACGCATCCGCCGCTGGCCGGGCTGCGAATTCATCGAGGCGCGCCGCGTCCCCGAACCCCGCGCCGCGCTGATCGAGGTCGCGCTGCGCCCGCCGGAGGGGCTGGAGCCCTGGACCGATGCGCGGCCCGATCTCTGGAAGCCGGGCCTGGCGGGCCTGTCGCTGCTGCAAGCGCCCGACGCGCAGGCCGAGGCCGCGGCGATCGCGCTGACGTTGCGCGAGGCGCTGGAGGTGCCCGGCGCGCGGGCGGCGCTGGTGACGCCGGACCGCGACCTCGCGCGCCGCGTCTCGGCGGAGTTGATCCGCCACGGCATCCTGGCCGACGACAGCGCGGGCGAGCCGCTGAAGACCACGCCCACGGGCAGCTTCTTGCGGCTGCTCGCGCGCATGGTGGCCGAGGATTTCGCGCCGGTGCCGCTGCTGGCGACGCTGAAGCATCCGCTTGCCGCGGCGGGGATGGACAGATCGGTCTGGCTGTCTTCGGTGCGGCTGCTGGAACGTCGCGTGCTGCGCGGGCCGCGCCCGCAGGGCGGCATGGCGGGGCTGCGCGCCGTCGTCGCCACGCTGCGGGAGGAGACGCAGGCGCGGCTGACGACGCTGCTGGATGCGCTGGAACGCGCGCTCGGCGGCTTCGCGCGGGGCGACGGCGCGGCGAAGCCGCCGGCCGACCTGCTCGCCGCGCATCTCGCGGCGGCGGAGGCGCTGGCGACGCTGCCCTCGATGCCGGGTGGCCTGCGGCTCTACGCCGCCGAGGAAGGCGAGGTGCTGGCGGATCACCTGGCCGACATGGCGCCGGCGATGGAGCGCCTGCCGCCGCTCGATCCCCGCGCCTGGCCGGCGCTGTTCGACGCGGCGCTGGAAGGGCCCGCCGCACGCACCAGGCGCACCGCGCGCGGGCGGGACCTGGCTGCGCATCCGCGCGTCGAGATCCTCGGCTTACTGGAAGCGCGGCTGCTGAGCTTCGACCGCGTCGTGCTCGGCGCGCTGGACGAGACGGTCTGGCCGCTCGCGACCGATCCCGGCCCCTGGATGAGCCGCCCGATGCGCGCCGCCTTCGGCCTGCCGGAGCCCGAGGCACGGATCGGGCGCGTCTGCACCGACTTCCTGCTGACGGCCTGCGCGGCGCCGGAGGCCGTGCTGTCGCGCGCGGCGCGGCGCGGCGGCGCGCCGACGGTGCCGGCGCGCTGGCTCGTCAGGCTCGAGACCTTCCTGAAGGGCCAGGATCTGGCGATCCCTCGCAGCCCGGCGGCGCGCTGGGCGGCGGCGCTCGACCAGCCCGCCGCGGTTGCGCCGGTGGCGCGCCCGAAGCCCTGCCCGCCCGCCGCGCTGCGCCCGCGCGAGATCAGCGTGACGGAGGTGTCGGAGCTGCTCGCCGATCCCTACGCGTTCTACGCGAAGCGGATGCTGCGCCTCCGGCGGCTCGACGAGCTCGATGCCGATGTCGGCGCGATCGACTACGGCCAGATCGTCCACGGCGCGCTGGCGCGCTTTGTCGAGGGCGTGTCGAAGGGCCCCTGGCCCGGCGAGGACGCGGCGCGCGCGATCTGGGACTCGGCGGCGGAGCAGGCGCTCGCGGCGCAGGGGCCGCGGCCGGGGCTCGCGGCCTTCTGGCGGCCGAGGCTTCAGCGGATCGGCGGCTTCGTGATCGAGCAGGAGGCCGGGATGCGCGCCGGTGGCGGGATCGCGGCGAGCCATGTGGAGCGCGACGCGAAGCTGGAACTCAGGCGCCCGCGCGGGACCGTGACGCTGAAGGCGCGCGCCGACCGCATCGACCGGCTCGGCGACGGGAGCCTGGCGATCCTCGACTACAAGACCGGCGATCCGCCGAAGCCCGACGCGCTGCAGGACGGCAGCGCGCCGCAGCTGCCGCTGGAAGCCGCGATGGCGCTGGACGGCGCGTTCCACGACGTGGCCGCCGCGCCGGTGCGCGCGCTGACCTACTGGAAGCTGTCGGGCGGCCAGGATCCAGGCGAGGTGAAGCCGATGCTCACCGAGCCCGAGGAGATCGAGGCGGTCGCCGCGGCCTCGCTCGAGAAGCTCGGCGCGCTGGTGGATCGCTTCCTGCTGGGCGAGGCGCCCTTCACCGCGAAGCCGCACCCGGCGCGCGCGGCGCGCGGGGATGACTACGACCACCTGTCGCGGGTGGCGGAATGGGCGGAGGCGGAGGGGGACGAATGAGAGCTTCCCTCACTGCACCTTTGGCCCCGTCCCCGTCCCTCCCCCGCAACTGCGGGGGAGGGGGCAGTGGGCGCAGCGCGCTTGGCAAAAGGCCCTCCCCCGCTGTCGCGGGGGAGGGTTGGGAGGGGGCCACTTCCTGGCCGCACTCGCCATGACCGTCCCCCTCTCCCCCCGCCAGGAAGCCGAATTCGAGCAGGGCCGCGGCTCCGACCCCGCGGCCTCGGCCTGGGTCACCGCATCGGCGGGTTCCGGCAAGACGAAGGTGCTGACCGACCGCGTGCTGCGGCTGCTGCTGGCGCCGGATTGCCGGGCGAATGCGATCCTCTGCCTCACCTTCACCAAGGCCGCGGCGGCGGAGATGCAGTCGCGGCTGGCGCGCGACCTCGGCGAGTGGGCGGTGGCGCCGGAGGCCAGGCTGGCGGCGAAGCTTTCGATGCTGCTCGGCCGCGCGCCGCGGCGCGAGGAACTCGACCGCGCGCGGTCGCTGTTCTGCCGCGTGCTGGAACTGCCGGGCGGGATGCGGATCTCGACGATCCACGCCTTCTGCCAGTCGCTGCTGCGCGCCTTCCCGCTGGAGGCGGGGCTCTCGCCGCAATTCGGCGTGGTGGAGGATGCCGAGGCCGCCTCGCTGCTGGCCGATGCGCAGGAGGAGGTGCTGGCCGGGGTCGCGACCACGAGCGAGGCGCTGGATGCGCTGGCCAGCCTGGTGCCGCCGTCCGGCTTCGCGGAACTCGTCGCCGCGCTGACGCGCAACCGCGAGAGGCTCGCCGCCGCGCTGCGCCACCACGGCAACACGCTGGACGGGCTGTGCGGCGCGATCGGCGAGTTGCTGGGGCTGGACGACCCGCATGAGGGCGGGCTGATCGCGCAGGCCTGCGCGGGAGTACCCGATCTCATCGGGATCGCGCAGCTCAAGGCGATGAGCCGCACGGAAAGCGACCGGAACCGTGCGCAGCAGATCCTGGAGTGGCTAGCGCGGGCCGAGCCGCTGCGCGCGGCGCATTGGGGCGCGTGGAGCAGGATCTTCCTGACGGAGAAGGGCACGGCCTACACCGCGAAGTTCCTCGTCACGCAGGGCGTGGGGAAGAACAACTACGCCCGCGTGCTCGCCGCGATGCAGGCCGAGGCCGAGCGCGTCGCGGAGATCGAAGGCCGCCGCCGCGCCTGCCGGCTGCTGTCGGCGACGCGCGCGCTGCTCGGCCTCGGCGCGCCGGTGCTGCATGGCTATGCCGCGCGCAAGCTCTCCCGCGGGCTGATGGACTATGACGACCTGATCCTGTCGGCGCAGCGCGTGCTGCAGGATCCCGGCTCGGCCTGGGTGCTCTACAAGCTCGACGGCGGGCTGGAACACGTGCTGCTCGACGAGGCGCAGGACAGCAACCCCGCGCAATGGGGCATCGCCGCGGCGCTGACGGAGGAGTTCTTCGCGGGGCAGGGGGTCGAGCGGAACGCTCGCGGCGCAAGCGAACGGCGCGGCGGGCAGCCGATCCGCACCATCTTCGCGGTCGGCGACGTCAAGCAATCCATCTACGGCTTCCAGGGCGCCGACGCCGCCGGCTTCGCGCGCTGGAAGACGCATTTCGCCGAACGCTGCGAGGCCATCCATGCGGAGCTGCGCGACGTGCAGCTCAAGGTGTCCTTCCGCTCCACCGCGCCGGTGCTCGCGCTGGTGGACGCGGTCTTCAAGGACGGCGCCGCGCGCGACGGCGTGGTGGAGCCAGGTGCTGCGCTGGAGCACCGCCCCGACCGCACCGGCCATGCCGGCTGCGTCGAGCTGTGGCCGATGCTGGAAGCAGCCCCCACCGACCCGCCGCCGCCCTGGGAGGTGCCGGAGCAGCCCGGGAGCACGACCGGTGCCGACGCCATGCTCGCCAGGGCGGTCGCCGCGCGCATCCGCCATTGGCTCGACAGCGGGGAGATGCTGCCGTCGCGCGGGCGTCCGATGCGGGCGGGCGATATCCTGATCCTGGTCCGCAAGCGAGCGCGGCTCGTGCCCTACCTGCTGCGCGCGCTGAAGGAGAAGGGCATCCCCGTCGGCGGCGCGGACCGCATCCGGCTCGCGGAGCAGATCGCGGTACAGGACCTGCTGGCGCTCTGCGACGTGCTGCTGCTGCCGGATGACGACCTGCAGCTTGCCGCGGTGCTGAAGTCGCCGCTGGTCGGCTTCAGCGACGACCAGCTTTTCGCCCTCGCCCATAACCGCACGGGCAGCCTCTGGGGGCGGCTCGCGCAGGAGCGCGGCGCGGACACGCCGGAAGGCCGGGCGGCGGACTGGCTGGCGGGGCTGATGAACCGCGCGGACCTCGTCACGCCGCATGCGCTGCTGGCCGAGGTGCTGGGCGAGCATCGCGGGCGCGAACGCCTGCTCGCGCGGCTCGGCCCCGATGCCGCGGACCCGCTGGACGAACTGCTCAACGCCGCGCTGGACCATGAGCGCCGCCACCCGCCGGGGCTGCAGGGCTTCGTGCAATGGCTCCGCCGCGGCGGCGCCGAGGTCAAGCGGGAGCAGGAAGGTGCCGGCGACGCGGTGCGCGTGATGACCGTGCACAACGCCAAGGGGCTGCAGGCGCCGGTCGTGATCATGCCCGACACCGTCTCGCGCGGGCGGGACGACGGCAGCGTGCGCTGGCACATGGAAGGCGCGGCGCCGCTGCCGCTCTGGGCGCCGCGCAAGGACGCGCATGCGCCGGCCTACGCGACCCTGCTGGAGGCCGAGAAGCGCGCGCGGGCGGAAGAGGAGCATCGCCTTCTCTATGTCGCGCTGACGCGGGCGGAGGACCGGCTGCTGGTCTGCGGCTGGCAGAAGCAGGCGCCGAAGGACAGGCCCTGGCGCGAAGGCTGCTGGTACGACCTGGTCGAGCAGGGATTCCGGCGGCTCGATGCGGCCGAATTCGCCTTCGACCATGCAGGCTTCGGCGCACCGGCGGATTGCCGCTTCGCCGCGGCGCCGCTGCTGCGGCACGATTGCGGGCAGACCGCCGCCCCGAAGGACGATGGCGGCGACCGCCCGCCGCCCGATCCCGCGGAACTGCCGGACTGGGCGCGCCGCCCGGCGGCGGCCGAGGCCGGGGCGGAGGTGCTCTCGCCCTCCGCAATCCCCGCCGAGGACGAGACGCCGGCAGCCGCGCCGCACGGCAAGGCCGACCCGACGGGCCAGCGCTTCCGCCGCGGCCGCCTGATCCACGCGCTGCTCCAGCACCTACCGGAACAGGCGCCGGCGATGCGGGAGGCGGCCGCGCGCCGCTTCCTCGCGCGGCCCGGCCATGGGTTGGACGAGGGCCAGCAGGCCGAGACCCTGGCCGAGGTCATGGCGCTCCTCGCGGTGCCGGAGGTCGCGGCGGCGCTCGGCCCGGGCAGCCTGGCGGAGGCGCCGATCGCCGGCCGGCTCGGCACCCGCCTGGTCAGCGGCCAGGTGGACCGGCTGCTGGTAACGCCGGAGCGGGTGCTGGTGCTGGACTACAAGACGAACCGGCCGCCGCCGGCGACGCTCGACGAGGTCCAGCCGCTCTATCTCCGGCAGATGGCGGCCTACCGCGCGGTGCTAAGGCTGGCCTTCCCCGGCCGCGCGGTGGATTGCGCGCTGGTCTGGACCTATGGTGCGCGATTCATGCGGTTGCCGGACGGATTGCTCGATGCCCATGCGCCGGGCGCATGACGGGCTTCGCTTGACCCGGCCGCCCGGCGCCACGATCTTGCCACCAAGCGAGTCCGGCCGAACCACCCCCCTGGCCGGACGTGGAGACCCGCGATGAGCGAGCTGACCAAGGCCGTCACCGACGACAGCTTCAAGCAGGACGTGCTGGATGCCTCCGGCCCCGTGCTGGTGGATTTCTGGGCGGAGTGGTGCGGCCCCTGCCGGATGGTGGCCCCGATCCTCGACGAGATCGCCAAGGAGTATGAGGGCAAGCTGACCATCGCGAAGGTGAATATCGACGACAACCCGATGACGCCGAACGATTATGCGGTGCGCGGCATCCCCACGATGATCCTGTTCAAGGACGGCAAG
This sequence comes from Falsiroseomonas sp. HW251, assembly GCF_050563545.1. Taxonomy (NCBI): domain Bacteria; kingdom Pseudomonadati; phylum Pseudomonadota; class Alphaproteobacteria; order Acetobacterales; family Roseomonadaceae; genus Falsiroseomonas; species Falsiroseomonas sp. HW251. The sequence continues at coordinate 6,865 of NZ_JBNXUM010000006.1, read as the reverse complement.
CCCGTGGACACCAAGGTCGGCGCGCTGCCGAAGAGCGCGCTGAAGGACTGGGTCTCGCGCGCCGTCGGGTGATACGGAGGGGCCGCATGCCTGACCTGCGGCCAGCGTCGCTGGCCGAGGCCTCGAACGCGGCCCGCCGCCGGTGCGGCGAGCCAAGGCGGCGGAGCCGCCGCCCGGCGCTCGAGGGCACGATACTACTTCTCCTTGCCGGTCTACTCGCGCTCGCGCCGCCGGCCTTTGCCCAGCGGGGCGAGGTGGTGCGCAGCGAGCGCGCCGCCTTCCGCGTCACGACCTTCGCCACCGGGCTCGAGTATCCCTGGGGCGCGGCGGTGCTGCCGGATGGCCGGCTGCTGGTGACGGAACGGCCGGGGCGGATGCGCCTGGTCGGCCGCGACGGCGCCGTTTCCGCGCCGCTTGCCGACGTGCCGGAGGTCCTGGCGGAGAGCCAGGGCGGGCTGCTCGGCATCGCCCTCACCCCTGATTTCGCGACCAGCCGGGAGGTCTTCTTCTGTGGCGCCGTGCTGGTGCAGCGGGGGGCATTGACCCGGCTGTGGCGCGCGCGGCTGTCGCCCGACATGGCGGCGCTGACCGATGTCGCGGTGGTGCTGGATGCCGGCCCGCCGCAGTTCGTCGGCCGCAACCACTTCGGCTGCCGCATCGTCTTCGGGCGGGACGGGCACCTCTATCTCTCGACGGGTGAGCGCCAGGTGGACCCCAGGCGCGCGCAGGACCTGGCGGACCTTGCGGGGAAGGTCATCCGGCTGACGCGGGACGGGCGGGTGCCGCGCGACAATCCCTTCGCCGGGCGGTCGGACGCGCGGCCGGAGATCTGGTCCTATGGCCATCGCCACCCCCAGGGGCTGGCGGTGAACCCCTGGACCGGGAGCCTGTGGGAGGCGGAGTTCGGCGCGCTGGGCGGCGACGAGGTGAACCTCATCCGGCCGGGCCGCAACTATGGCTGGCCGCTGGTCAGCCACGGGCTGAACTACGACCGCAGCCCCGTCGGCAACGGGCATCGCTCCGCACCGGGGATCGAGGACCCGCTGGCGGCCTGGGAGCCCGGGCGGAATTTCAGCCCGTCGGGCATCGCCTTCTACGACGCCGCGGCCTTCCCGGGCTGGCGCGGCAGCCTGTTCGTCGCTGCGCTGAACGCGCCGGGGCTGGTGAGGCTGGCGACGGAGGGCGACCGCGTGGTCGGCGAGGAGCGGCTGCTCTTCGACCGCCGTATCCGGATGCGCGACGTGGTGGTCGCCGCGGACGGGTCGCTGCTGATCCTGACGGATGAGCGGCAGGGGCGGGTGTTGCGGCTGACGCCGTAGTGGGGCGGGGGCGGGGTGAAGTGGCCCCCTCCCAACCCTCCCCCGCAACCGCGGGGGACGGCAATGTCCCGCAGCGCCGTTCTTCCCCCTCCCCCGCTGTCGCGGGGGAGGGATGGGGAGGGGGCTACTCGGCGCGCCCGTCCAGCTTCAGCACCTCGCCCGCGAGATAAAGGCTCCCGCAGATCAGGACGCGCGCCGGCGGGCCGTCCTTCGGGATCGCGCGCAGCGCCTGCTCCACCGTGCCGCCCGCGCGCGCGATACCGCCCGAGGCCTCGACTATCGCGTCCACCGGCATCGCCAGGTGCTGGCCGGGCTCCTGCACAGCATAGGCGGTCGTCGCGTGCGGCAGGACGGAGGCGAGGAATTCCGGCGCCTGCTTGCCGCCCTTCATGCCGACGATCAGATGCGCGGGACGATCGCTGAACGCCGCGGCAAGGTGCTGCGCGATGGCGACGCCGCCGCCGGCGTTGTGGCCGCCATCCAGCCAGAGCTCCCAGCCCGGCGGCAGCAGCGTGGCCAGCCGCCCGGTCAGGCGCTGCATGCGCGCGGGCCATTCGGCGCGCGCCACGCCTTCGGCGATCGCGGCGTCCGTCAGCCAGGGCGGGTTCCAGGCGCGCAGCACGGCGATGGCGATGCCGGCATTGTCGGCCTGGTGGGGCCCCGGCAGGCCGAGGCTCGGCAGCGCGATGCGCGTGTCGCCGAAGCTGAACACCAGCCCGGCGCCACCGCGCGCGATGTCCCAGTCGCGCCCGCGGCGGAGCAGCGCGGCGCCGCGCTCGGCGGCGACGCGGTCCAGCACGTCCATCACCTCGGCGGGCTGCGCGCCGGTCGCACAAGGCACGCCGGGCTTGATGATGCCGGCCTTCTCGAAGGCGATCTTCGCCAGCGTGTCGCCGAGGAAATCCATGTGGTCGAAGGAGACCGAGGTGATGGCGGTCGCGGCCGGCGCATCGATCACGTTGGTCGCGTCGAAGCGGCCGCCGAGGCCGACCTCCAGCACCAGCAGGTCGGCCGGCACGGTGGCGAAGAGATGGAGCGCGACCGCCGTCGTGATTTCGAAGACGGTGATGGGATCGCCGGCATTGACGCGCTCGACATGCTCGAGCGCCTCGGCCAGCGCGTCCTCGCCGACCAGCTCGCCGGCCAGGCGGATGCGCTCGTGGAAGCGGATGAGGTGGGGCGAGGTGTAGACATGCACGCGCTGGCCCGCGGCTTCGGCGATCGCGCGGAGGAAGGCGCAGGTCGAGCCCTTGCCGTTGGTGCCCGCGACATGGATGACCGGCGGCAGCCGCCTTTCGGGATGATCGAGCTTCGCCAGGCAATCGCGCATGCGCCCGAGGCTGAGGTCGATCAGCCTGGGGTGCAGCGCATGCAGTCGTTCGATGATGGCTTCCGAACGGGACGCGGACACGCCACTCACGCGGGCTTGGGAGCCTCTGCAACGGGTTCGGGCGCGGGCAACGCGGGCAGCGGCTCCGGCGTGTCGACCACCGGCGGCAGCTTCTCCCGCAGGAGCGAGATCAGGCGCGCCAGCGTGGCGCGCATGTCATGGCGCTTGACCACCATGTCGAGGATGCCGTGCTCCAACAGGTATTCCGCGCGCTGGAAACCTTCGGGCAGCTTCTCGCGCACGGTCTGCTCGATGACGCGCGCGCCGGCGAAGCCGATCAGCGCGCCGGGCTCGGCGATCTGGATGTCGCCGAGCATCGCGAAGCTCGCGGTCACGCCGCCGGTCGTGGGATCGCAGAGGCAGACGATGAAGGGCAGGCCGGCTTCCTTCACCAGCCGCGTCGCGATGACGGTGCGCGGCATCTGCATCAGGCTGATCGTGCCTTCCTGCATGCGCGCCCCGCCAGAGGCGGTGAAGACGATCAGCGGCGCGTCCTGCAGCACCGCGAGCTTGGCGGCGGTGACGATCGCCTCGCCCACGCCCGCGCCCATGGACCCGCCCATGAAGCTGAACTCGAAGGCGGCGACGACGGCCTTGCGGCCCTCGATCGAGCCCTGCGCCACGACGACCGCATCGTCCATCGCGTTCTTGGCCTGGGCGTCCTTCAGGCGTTCGGAATAGCGGCGCTGGTCGCGGAAGCGCAGCGGGTCGGCGGGCGACTTCGGCAGCTCGATGCGTGACCAGCCGTCGTCCATCGTGGCCTTGATGCGGGCCTGGGCCGAGAGGCGCATGTGATGGCCGCAATTCGTGCAGACCATCAGGTTCCGCTCGAGGTCGCGGTGGAAGATCATCTGCTCGCAGGCCGGGCATTTGTGCCAGAGGTTCTCCGGCACTTCCCGCGGTCCGCCCAGCAGCCCCTTGATCTTGGGCAGGGCCCAGTCGGAGATCCAGTTCATCGCGTCCCTCGCACCGCGCCGGGGGTGGCCCGGGCGGCCGCCCGGAGTAGGGGCGCGGGGGGCCGGGGGTCAACCCTGCGGAGAGCCGAGCAGCGCCAGCGTCGCCCCATGCGGCTCGCCGCCGAACCAGCGGGACAGCGCCTGCAGGAAGCCGACCTCCTCCGGCGCGACCGCGGCGAAGAGCGTGACGCAGGCCTGGAACTTCATGTCATCCGGGCTGCCCAGCACCTCGCGCAGCGTCGCGCCCTCCGCCCGGTTGACCAGCGCGGTGCACATCGCCAGCCGCGGCCCCAGCACGGAATGCCGCCAATAGGCCTCGGCCTCCGCGCGGGACGCGATGCCGTATCGCTGCGCCATGGCGCTGTGGCCGAGGCCGCGCAGTTGCGGAAAGACGAACCACATCCAGTGCGTGCGCTTGCGCCCCTCCGACAGTTCGCGCGTCACGGCCGCCATCGCCGGGGCCTGGGCGTCAAGGAAGCGGGCGAGGTCGAAGGGGTCGTCGTCAGGCACGGCGCCATCCTAGGCCGCTTCGCACGCCCAGCGGATCAGACGCGTGGCGCGCATTCGGCGTCTGAACAATCGCCAAATGATTGTATACCATATCGCGCCCCAGGCGGTGTAGACCTGCCTGCATCACCCTGCGGAAGGGACGATGACGGCGACCGGCCCCCCGGACCCGGAGGTCGAGGCTGCGCAGGTCTCGGCGATCTATGGCCAGCTGCCGCTCGCCGCGACGGTGGCGCTGGCGAATGCGGCGATGCTGGCCCTGGTCGTCTCCGGCGGCCGGCCCACGGGCGGGCTGCTCGCCTGGCTCGGCGTGATGGTGGCGGCCTGCCTGGTGCGGCTCGGCCTGTGGGGGGCGCATCGCGGCGACCGCCGCGCGCCGGAGCAGCCCGGGCGCTGGGCCCGCGCTGCGATGGCCGCCGCCGCCTTCGCCGGCGCGGCCTGGGGCGTCGGGGCGGCGCTGCTCTGGCCGGACAGCGAGACGCAGCAGCTCTTCTGGGTCTTCGTGGTCGGGGGCATGTGCACCGGCGCTGTCGCGCTGCACCACGCCAGGCCCGACGCGGTGCTCGCCTTCATCCTGCCCGCCGGGCTGCCGATCGCGCTGCGCTACGCGATGGAGGGCACGTCCCAGTCCATCGCCGCCGCGGCGATGATCCTGGTCTTCCTGGCCGCGCTGGCCGCCGCGGCGCGGCGCTTCGCCCAGCAATTCGCGACCTTCGCGCGGATGCGGCGCGACCTGCACCGCCAGTCGCACGAGCTGGCCGAGGCGCGGGCCGAACTGCGGCGCGAGGCGGAGGAGCACCGCGCCACCGCGGAGAGCCTGCACCAGGCCCAGAAGATGGAGGCGCTCGGCCAGCTGACGGGCGGCATCGCGCACGACTTCAACAATTTGCTGACCGCGGTGATGGGCAGCCTCGCCCTGCTGCGGCGCCGCCTGCCGCCGGACGACGCGAAGGCGCTGCGGCTGCTCGACAACGCGGCGGCCGGGGGGCGGCGCGGCGCCGCGCTGACGCAGCGGCTGCTGGCCTTCTCCCGCCGGCAGGTGCTGAGGCCGGAAGCGGTGGATGTCGGGACGCTGCTGGAGGGCATGGCGGAGCTGCTGCGACGCTCCGCCGGGCCGCCCTATCGCGTGGTGCTGGAGGTGCCGCCGAGCCTGCCGCCGGCGCTGGCCGATCCCGTGCAGCTCGAGCTCGCGCTGCTGAACCTCGTGCTCAACGCGCGCGACGCGATGCCCGAGCCCGGCGAGATCCGCGTCGCGGCGCGGGCGGAGGAGGCGACCGCGGTGCCGGGCCTCGCGCCAGGCACCTATGTCGTACTGGCCGTGATCGACCACGGCACGGGCATGGACGCGGCGACGCTGGCGCGCGCGGCGGAGCCCTTCTTCACCACCAAGGGCCCGGGCAAGGGCACGGGGCTCGGCCTGTCCATGGTCTATGGGCTAGCCGCGCAGTCCCAGGGCAGGCTGGTGCTGAAGTCCCGCCCGGGGCAGGGAACGACCGCCGAGCTCTGGCTGCGCCGCGCCGAGCCCGCGGCGCCGGCGGTGGAGCGCGCCGTGCCCGCCCCCGCCGCGCCGTCACGGCGGCTGCAGGTGCTGCTGGTGGACGACGACCCCCTGGTGCTGGCGAGCACGGCGGGGATGCTGGAGGAGCTCGGCCATGCCGTGGTGGAGGCCGATGGCGGCCGCCCGGCGCTGGAGAGCCTGGAATCCGGCCTGGCGGTGGACCTCGTCGTGACGGATTACGGCATGCCCGGGATGTCGGGCATCGAGCTGACCGAGGCGGTGCGCCGGCTGCGGCCGGGGCTGCCGGTGATCCTGGCCACCGGCTATGACGAGCTGCCCGCGGCGGCGCCGCGCGACGTCACGCCGCTTAGCAAGCCCTTCGGCCAGGACGGGCTGGGTGCGGCGATCGAGGAGACGCTGGCCCGCGCCCATTAGGCCGCGATGACGCCGGGCCGTGAATCGCAGGGCCAGGGAAAGCTGGACCCGTATCGGGCTGACGACAGTCAGCCCGATACGGGTCTAGATGTTGGTCTGGTCTGGCGGCACGCCCTCCGGCAACGGGGCGGCCCCAGCCGCTTCCTCGCAAGCAGCGCCGGCCATTCCCACGCCATAGCAGGTCATCGAGAGCGACCCCATGGCATAGCCGCGCAGCAGCGGCCGGGCATCGTTGTCCACCGCGGCGAGTCCCGCGGTGTAGAGCAGCGGGACGAAATGGTCGGGCGTCGGGACGGCCAGGTGATAATCCGGATGCTCGACCGCCTTCAGGATGTCGGCGGGCGCTTCGGTCATCTGGCGGGCCACCATGTCGTCGAACCGATGGGCCCAGTCAGCACCGGCCTCCGGGCGGTTCCATTCGATCCGCCGCAGGTTGTGCACGACGTTGCCGCTCGAGACGATCATCACCCCGCGCTTGCGCAGCGCGTTCAGCCTGGCGGCGAGATCGAGGTGGTAGCCGAGCGGCTTCAGGGCGTTGATCGACAGCTGGACGACCGGGACATCGGCCTTCGGGAAGATGTGCGCCAGCACGCTCCACGTGCCGTGGTCGAGACCCCATTGGTCGCGGTCGGCGCCAACCCACAGAGGCTTCACGACCTCGGCCACTTCGCCGGCCAGTTCGGGCAGGCCGGGTGCGGGATAGTCGAAGGCGAAGAGCTCATCGGGGAAGCCGTAGAAGTCGTGGATGGTCCGCGGGCGG
>NZ_JBNXUM010000059.1:0-17520 GCF_050563545.1 Falsiroseomonas sp. HW251 | reverse complement strand
TCAGGGGAAAATGGGTCGGACGATGCGTAGGCCCTTGAGCGGCCACTGGTTTTCCTGGTCAGCGCAGCACTGCACTCCTGGCCCGCATGGACCGGCTCCAGGTTTCTTTTTCAACGGCCATCACCGGGAGGTTCCGTTGCCGCCGAGCCGCCGACGGACACAGGACTTCTGACCTAATTGACTGCCCGTGTTGGTGTTGGGGGGATAAGTGGCCAGCACCGCGCGCGAAAACGGGAACCGATGGCACCGGCACCACCAGCCAGTTCTCAGAAGATGCCCACAGGCTTGCCCACAAGTTCGTCCCCACAATCCGGGGATAAGTAAGGGGACCCCTTCTCTACTCCCGGTGTGGCAGTCAGGCCTTGCGGCGATCTCAGCGACCAGCAACGGCCTCCAAGCCAGCCCTGATCCGCGCCGCCACGGCCTCCCGGAGGGCCTCGTATCCCGCCACGCCCTCAGCCCAGCGGCTCGGCGTTCCAGCGCCTGTACAGCTCATCCAGCGGTCCCCTACGGCCTTCAGGAGGCTCTCCGGGACGCGGCCCTGGTACGCCACGTCGACCCACCCGGCGCCAGGCATGGAGCGGACGCTGGTCCGCACGGCTTCCAGGGCTTCCGCCGAGCGGGTCACCGGGATGCCCGTGGCGTCCAGGTGCTGGGCAAGGAGGTCAATGGTGGCGTCGAAGGTGGGCTCTCGAACTGCTCCTCTCATGCGCCGTCTCTTTCCTTCGCCTGGCCGGTCAACTGGCCCGCCCGAACCACCGCCCAGAACGCCCGCGCCTGCTCGACACTTTCGTTGTGGAAGTCAGCGAAATCCACATGGTGGCCCCGGATCGCGAGATCGGCCTTCGCGGCCAGAGGGATCGTGTCGTCCAGCAGACCGAAGATGTCGCGGTACTGCGGTAGATGATCCGGTTCTACCGTCAGATTGTGTGCCACGTAGGTATGCCGGAACTCTGAGAGCCGCTTCAGTCTCGCCGCTGCATCGCCCGTCGTGAGGCTCACAACCCCGTCTTTCAGTTCGGAAATGAGACTGCGCACCAGTTCGCGGTTCCTTGTTTCAAGGCCCAGACCAGGGTTCCAGGATGCAGCAGCGGCGATGACGTCGTCGGTAGCCCCAGGTCGTTCAAGGCGCTTCAGGAGCGACGGGAAGCTGGCCCTGTGATCTCGGTGTCCATCCCAGCAGCGCACGACTTGTATCAGCAGCATGTGGATCAGTGAGTGACGTATCGCCGAAAGGCCGTGAGCCTCGTACGTGTTGTTGAAGGCTGACAGCAGGGACTTGTCGGCGTTGGCTACCTCAAGCAGCGCCCGGTTCTGCACGGCCCCCAGCACCGTCTCATGCAGCCTGGAAGCGACTATGGCGCACTCAGCTACTGCGCTGCTCATCTTGCCGAGCCCTCTTGGCGCGCGATGGTCGTGAACCGAGTTCCGTCACGAGGCGCAATGGGTAGGTCCAGGGCTCTGTGCAGCGCCGCCTTCCTGACCTCGCGCAGCGTCGAACAGAAGGGGTGCCGCTCGTTGTCCATGATGTTCAGCGGCAACCAGAGGCGCCCAATGACAGCGGCCTCGATTTCCCACGGGCGTGCAAGGGGAACCCAGACCACCTTCGCGTTCTGGTCCATCCAGGCGTCGAGGGCCTGCTCCCCACGATTGGTGAAGGTCCGGCACTTGCCGCTGCCAACACGCTGGAGGGTGATGCCGAGGGTACCAGCGAGCAGGCAGCCCAAGGTCAGCCGCAACGTCGAACTGTACGCGTTGCCCTTGTAGTGGATGGTGATGCGTCTCTGGAGGGTTCGGCGCTTTTCCGAGGCCGCGCTCGTCGGAGGACCACTTGGCGAGATGCCCACGTAGAGCAGGGTGTGTCCGGACACGCCGTGGCAGCCCTCGGCAGACAGCCCTGGCGGCAGTACGTCGAAGTACCACGCGTAGATGCCGGGCTTTTTCGGGACGGGGCACGGGCGAGCGAGAACTTCGCTGCGTGTCGCGAGATGCCCAGGTCGGGTCAGCGCATCCAAGACAGTCAGCAAGTCAGTACGCCGCTTGCCTTGCTCACTTCGCGCGCTCGGGTTGCTTCTTCGGCTGCTCCTGGGGGGCAAGTTCCGGAGGAGCGTAGTCCCGAGTGCGTACGCGCCCGAGCGGAAGCTGGGGTTGTACCTCGATCCGAGGCAACTTCGAGGACTGTTTCTCTGATCTGCTTGGCATCGGGTTCCTCGGGCGACGAGGCCTCTTCCGATGTCGTGGCGGAACGTAGGTTGGGAGGCGCTCCATCTCACTGAACCGAGTTGGCACGCTGAACGCCGCTTCTTGCGGGCTTGCCTGGATGGTTCTGACGATGGTCGGCAGCCACTGGAAAATGGTAGCGGCCATCTGCTCTCGCTTCAGGTTCGCGAACTCCGGCCCGAAGATGACAACGGTTAGCCCTCCCTTGATCCACGCGCGAAGCTGCCCGGTCTCCTTTAGGAGCGCATCGTCCTTAGTGATGACGATGTGCGGCGGCTCGTCCGGAAAGCCCACAAGCCAGTCTCGATCCTCCGTGCCTTGAGCATGGAAGTCGTCCATCGCCTTGAACGTCAGCGTGGGATGGTTCTCGTGGTAGCCTGCGAGCATCCGCGCCAAGCGGAAACTGAGGCACGCATCGAGAACAACGACTAAGGGCTGGCCAGCCACGCCTCGAAGGCCCCCGCATCAACTACCGCTTGCCGATCAACCCCGAACCAGAAGGCAACGGCGTCTGCATCGCCGTTTTCCGCAGTCAGCGCCTGAGCGAGTGCCGATGTTGGCGTGCCACTAACCGGGTCAATCGGCTCTCCGAAGCGCCGCTTCGGGTCGAGCACGACACGCCGCTTGAGACCGATCGGATACCACTGGAGCGGCGCTCCATCCGGGCCGCGCACCACGATCTCTGGGCCCAGTGACTGCTCGATCACCTCTTCCATCGCGTGCTGGTAGCGCAGGACGTCGAGGACGACCTTTGGAGTGGACTTTTGTGTTTCAGTCCGCTCTCGCAGCAGCATGAACACCCGACGCCCATCTGTACGGAAGTTCGCGCTCGCCAACGGGTGCCGCGTCTCCAGGATGCGCCGAGCCTCGGTCGCAGCGCGCCGGATCACGACCATCGGCACGCCGTTCCGTCGCATCTCAGCGACGACCCACAACTCCATCAGACCAAGGAAGCTGATGGTCTTCGCGTCATCACTGAGACTGGGCTGAGTGAGTACGACTGGCGTGAAGCGAGGCGCCACTGAAGTAGCAGGTTCGGGTCCCACCAGGTCTTCGACGGTGGCCAGGCGCAATCGGACAAGCCGAGCCGCCTGCGGCAGCGTGTAGACGCCGACGCCGACAGCCGCCTCCCCAATCCGCTCTAAGAAACTCATTTCCTCGATGTGCCTGCCCAGCACCTGGCAGCCTAAACGGGGTATGGACCCCCGTCCATCTCGCAGCCGTCATGTCTGTACCGCCGTTCAACCCGTCGAGCAGCATCGGACGGCAGCGCCGCCGCACGCTTCTCAGATGGCCTTGCCCTGGTGAGCCGTCTCAGAAGACCTCGTTTCTGTCTCACACAAATACTCTTGCGTTTCCGAGACAGCTCATTGTACAACGTCTTTGACTTCAGTGAGACGCGGAGGGCATCAAGGTGCTGGTCGGATACGCCAGGACGTCCACGGTAGAGCAGGAGGCGGGCCTGGAGGCCCAGGAGCGCGATCTCCGGGCCGTCGGGTGCGAGAAGGTGTTCGCTGAACGGGTATCATCCGTGGCTCGCCGGGCACGCATGGAGGCTGCCCTGGAGTTCGTCCGTGAAGGTGATGCCCTGGTGGTCACCAAGCTGGATCGGTTGGCCCGGTCGGTCGCTGATCTCCTGGCCATCGAAGCCCGCCTAAAGACGAAGGGCGTGGGCCTCCGCGTGTTGTCCATGGGCGGCAGCGAACTCGACACCTCGACGCCCACGGGCAAGCTGATGCTGACGATGCTCGGGGCCATCGCAGAGTTTGAGCGCGGGCTCATGCTGGAGCGCCAGCGTGAGGGCATCCAGAAGGCCAAGGAAGCCGGGAAGTACCGTGGGCGGGCTCCAACGGCCCGTAGGAAGGCCGAGGAAATCCAGCGGCTCCGGGCTGACGGCGTGAAGCCGACGGAGATCGCCGTGCGCCTGGGGATCGGGCGTGCCAGCGTGTACCGGGTTCTCCAGAAGAGCGTCGTCTGAACACGCGTCAAGTCGGAATGGGAGGGATCGTGGACGCGAATACAGAGAGACAACTGCGGAACAGGCTGTTGGCCCTGGCTGACCAGACGCACAAGGAGGCGTCGTACAACCCAACGGCCTTCAAGCGTATGTTCACGGAGGGGAACCCTGTTGCAGCCATCAAGGCGCTGTTGGCGAACGAGAACCACGTTGCCTCGGGCTTCACCAAGCTGTTCCTGAAAGGCAAGCTGGACCTCACCGTCGAGGCTCAGATCCTGAGCGACGCGCTTTGGTGGCCGCATTTCACAGACGAGGATCGGGCGGTTGCTCGCCGCCGCCTAAAGAAAGTGAACTACACGGCTAACGAGCCGGCTATCGCTGAAGGCCGTCGCCCACCAACGGACGCCGACGTGGCAGCGGCACCTCAGCGCGCGTCTCTGCAGGCTTTGACCCGTGACGCCGTGATCCAGGCCATCCGAGAGTTCGATGACCTCGGGCGCGAGGTGTTCCTGGAGACCTACGGCTACGGTGAGGCCGACGGGTACTGGCTTCTGTACGACCAGGGCCGCTACGACCGCTACGACAGCGAGGCCATCGTCGGTGTAGCCTTCAAGTACATCGCGGGCATCGAACGCTCCCTGCGCGCCAATGAGTTCTTGGGTGGGCGTACCACGGTGCTGCCCGCGCTCCAGCGGCTCGGCTTCGACGTTGAGGTTGATCCGAACGTCGCACCACGCGTCCGACGCCCCGCACTCCTGGACCCGGAGGCAGCCGAGGAGCAGCCGTTCGACCCAACGAACCAGGAAGACGCCCGCGAGAAGGTCCTCCGCGAGATCCGCGCGCGTCGCGGCCAGCAGAAGTTCAGGGAGGCCCTGGTAGAGGCCTACGCGGGCCGCTGTGCGATCACCGATTGCTCAGTCCTGGACGTCCTGGAGGCCGCGCACATCACGCCGTACCTCGGCCCCGAGACCAACCACGTGACCAACGGGCTACTGCTTCGCGCCGACCTCCACACCCTCTTCGACACACTGCTGCTTGCCGTGGACCCGGACACGATGAAGGTCCTGGTCGCGCCGACCATTGAGGACCCGGCGTACCGGGATCTGCATGGGAAGCCGCTGCGGGCCACGCTGACGAAGGCCACGGCGCCCAGCGAGAGGGCCTTGAAGCAGCATCGCGCTGAGTGTCGGTGGTGATCAGCCCTGCTGCACGCCTTGAGCCTGCAGCCAGGGGCGCAGCATGGAGCGCAACTTCCACCACACCCAGGCTCCACAGCCCCCGCCGAGGGCCATGGCGATCAGCGTCTCCAGTTGGGACACCGGGCGGACCAAGCTGAGAAAGCCCATGAAGATCCCAATGGCGACGATCATCCCGGCCACCAGAGGCAATACGGCAGCCTGCGCGGGGTGCTGAACGAGCCAGCGGTAGGCGAAAAACAGAGCCGCCGCACCGACTGCGAGATACACCAGCGTCGCCATGGTCCCTCCCACCCAGCAAGGTAGTGGACGGGTATCGTGACCGAGCCGGAACGTCCTTGCAACCATGGGGGGGCCCCTGTCCGCCCGGTCCCTCCACGCTGGCCACCGCCGCCCGGCCCCGTCTTTCAAAAGCCAGCTAAAGGGCTTCGTTGTTGTTGTTGGCGCCGGGTCAGCGTGCGGTCAGGGATTTTCGCGGGCCGAGGTACGGGTCCTTCATTGACACCCCGGAGACCCGCTTCCTGGAGACCGGGGTGGCCTTTGAGTACCTGGGAGACCCGGTCCGGCTCTCGGCCTCTACCTCCTGCTACGCTCAGAGCCCCTTCGGCAGTTTCACCTTGCTCAGTTCCCGGTGGAGCCGCGCCAGAGCCTCACCCCGGACACCGTATTTGGCTCCGACCGTCTTCCGTGCATGACCGATGATCGCGTCTCGGACGCTCTCGTCCACTTCGGCCGCCCGTAGTTCATCTTCCATGCGGTGACGCCAAGAGTGGTTCGGCGCCTTGTCCTTGTCTCTGATGCCCACTTTCTCTCGGACCCAACTCCCGACGAGGTTCCAGGCTCGCCCACCGAGGCGCCCGTACTTGTCTGGCTTCTTGTCAGGGAAGAGGCGGGCATCGCTATGCTTCTCCTTGATGCCCTGGGCGTAGGTCAGGAACCCTTCGTCAACGAGGCTGGGGTGCATCGGGACGTGCCTGGGCAGGCTGTTCTTCGCTGCCTTGCCGTTCTCGGGGTCGTGCTTCACGGCCATGAACCAGACGCCGGACTTCGGGTCTTGGGCGATGTCGTCCCCCGTCAACTGGAGGACCTCTCCCACGCGCATTCCAGACAAGGCCATGACCCAGTGAGCCCACCGAAGAGCCGGTGAGGTCTCCTTCCGGGCAGCTTGCAGGATCGCGACCGTGTCCTCGTCGGAGTACGGCTTCCAGGAGTTCTGCTTTCCCTTGCCGAGCCGCAGGCCCACGGTAGGGTCGGCGGGCAGCACGTCATCTGCCACAGCCCGCTTGAAGACCTGTCCGATGAGCGAGAGCCGGTTGTTCCATGTGTTGTTGCTCTTGCCGTCAGCCTTCAGCGCATCGCGCCATCGGAGGAGGTCAGATTTGGTCACCCTGGAGGCATCGTCATGGCCCAGGAATGCTTCAAGCTGCTTCAGGATGCCCTTCGTCTCATGGACGGTACGGGGCGCAGTGGCGGTGACCTTGGACCACCTTTCCCAGATCGCGTCGAAGGTGACCACGACCGTTTCCGTCCTGGTCGGCTTCACTGGCACTGGGATTGCCGGAAACGCTGCTCTCACGGTGGGTAGGAGGCTTACGGCGGCGGGTATGCCGTCCTGCTGTGCCCGGTCCGAAGCCCTCGCGTCCGTGTAGGCGGCCATGACCAGCGGCGCTATCGCTTGGTGGAGGAGTGGCAGTGTCTCCTCCGTGGCCGTAGTCTCAGCGAGGTGCAGAGCATCCTCGGCGTGAGCCCGGACGCGAGCGGAGAAGGCGTGCCACGGTTCCCCCGGTTCTGGGACGTCTACGCCAGCACGGTCGAGGACCGCGCCGCCAGCGACCCACGCTGCCCAAAGCGCAGCGATCTCATTCGCCCGCCTTTCGCTCAGCGCTTCTTTCCGCAGTTCGCGGTCCCACTGCGCCTCCATGTCGGCCCAGGTCGCCAGGGCCTGCGAGATCCGAGCCTTCGCTTCCTTGGGGTCTCGTGTGTTCAGAGGAATGCGGAACTCGGCCCGGCCAGCCACCTCTCGGTAGCGCACAGGAGTTTTCTTCCTCAGGTAAAACTTGCCGTCGTCGGGGCGTAGCCAGGGTCGAGACATCGCGATCACGGGCATGGGCGGTGTACCAGTCCGGTGTACCAGACGGACCCGCTGAAATCCTTGTTTCCACCTGAAAACCTTGGCCGTCGATACCTTCGGCCACGGGTGGTGCCGGGTGAGGGATTTGAACCCCCGACCTTCGGTTTACAAAGCCGAGCCTGTGAACGGCCAGTAGAAGTCAGACGGTGCCACACGGCACATAACATACTGATATAACGACGTATTTTCCCGTTGAGCTTGCCGGAAGGGGACAGTAGAACCCAAAAGCCGACGTTGCCAGGGGTCCGCAAGGGGTCCGCAACGCGGCCATGAATGGCTGGCTTGAAGGGGGTGCGCCGTGAAGTTGACCGATGACGTCGTCGCCGACCTGCGCTGCCCCGAGGGGAGGAAGGACACGCTGGTGTTCTGCTCCGGCATGAAGGGCTTCGGGGTCAGGGTGCAGTCGAACGGCGTCAAGACCTTCCTCTTCCGTTACAAGCTCGCGGGCATCTCGCGCCGGATGCCGCTCGGCACCTTCGGAGAGTTGACGACCGCCAAAGCACGGAAGGAGGCGGAGCGGCTGCGCGGCCTGGTGCTGTCCGGGCGAGACCCTTGGGGTGAGCGGAAGCGCGACGCGGCCGCCACGGCGGTGGCGGAGCGGGAGGCGCGCGTCAGGTCGGCCGCCGCCGCGTTCACGGTTTCGGCGCTCATTGACCTCTACGCCGAGAAGCACGTCGCGAAGCTGCGGCCCGCGACACAACGCGATGTGCTGAGCCGCCTGCGGCTCCACCTTCGTCCGATCGCGGACGAGCCGGCCAATAGTATCGGCCGCGCAGAGGCCGCTCGGGTCGTTGATGCCGCAGCCGAGGCCGGCGAGACGACTGCCCGCCGGGTCCGCGACTACGCCCGCGCGATGTGGCGCTGGGCGCGGGACCGCGGGACGCTGCCCGATACCAACGGCAACCCCTGGGAAACGGCGCCGGCCCCTGGCCGCGACCGCCCGCGGGAGAGGGTGCTGAACGGCGACGAACTCGGGCAGGTCTGGCGGGCCGCCTCGACCATCGCCGCGCCCTACGGCCCGATGGTCTGCTTCACCATGCTGACGCTGGCGCGCCGCGAAGAGGTTGCCGCGATGACCTGGGGCGAGGTTGCGCCCGGCCTCACGACGTGGACGCAGCCAGGCACCCGCACGAAGAACGGGAAACCGCACATCGTGCATCTGGCCGATCCGGCGCGCGCGATCCTGCGGAAGTTGCTGGGGGCGCAGGACGGCAAGCCGCTCCCGCCGCTGCCGTCGCCGGATCGCCACGTATTCGGGCTGCCAGGTGACAAGGCCATCACGTCCCACTCCTGGGTGAAGCGGCAGCTCGACGCCGAGGTCGCCGCTCTTAGGGCCAAGGCCGCAGCCGAGGCTGGGGCGCCAAAGCCGGAGCCGGTGCCGCCGTGGGTGCTGCACGATTTCCGAAGGAGCGGCGTGACCTGGCTTGCGGAGGCTGGGTTTCCGCCGCACGTCGCCGACCGCCTGCTCAACCACGTCCAGGGCACCATCAAGGGTGTCGCGGCGATTTATCAGAAGGGCGCTTTCCTCGAGGAACGGGCGCGCGCCCTGACGGCCTGGGCCGCGCACGTCGAGGCGTGCGCTGACGCGCGCCGCGACCAGGTCATCGCGGTCGCCGACCTAGCGGAGCAGCGGGCGAAGAGGCGCGCCTGACGAAAGCGACGAGGGCGGGGAAGTGGACGTCGGTCGTCGAATGTCGGCAAGAGGCAAATATCGCTTCACGATCTGGCCGATGTTGGCGTAAACGGGTGCGACAGTTTGTTTGTCGCGCCGGTCGCGACCCTGCCGCCCGAGGGCAAACGGGCATTTATTTAAATTAAAGATGTGCCGTTTAGCGGGGCTGCCCAATGTCAGGGCGCCAGCGGCCGGAGCTTGTCCGGCGTAATACTTTCGATGACGGATCGCCCATGTCTCAGATCTTGAAAGAGGTCGAGGCCGCTGCGTGCCTTGGCCTGTCCCGCCGCACCCTGAAGCGCCTGCGCGACGCTGGCATCGGCCCGCGCTTCATCCGCTTGAGCGCGCGGCGCCTCGGCTATGACCTGTCGGAACTCGACGCCTGGAAGGCTGGGCGGACGTTCAACAGTCGCGCGGCCGAGCTGGCGGCGCGCTCCCCCGGCCACCGCGGGTAGCGCGCCCGGCCGGCGGCGCCGGCGCGGGCTGCGCGGTATGAGGTAGGCGTCGCAACCGCCTCATACCTCACGCTCGCGTCGTCGTCGCGGCCGGCGCGGATCAGCACGACCATGGACAACCGCATCAAGACCGCGCCCTCGCGCGGCGACGACGGCGCGCGCCTGCATGATGACGACCAGGGTGCTGCCGACGATCATTCCATCGCTGCGCGCGCTGGTGATGGACCGCTTCCGCCCGACGTTGGCTCAGTTGCCGGCGGCAACGCGGAAGCCGTCCGTGACGTCGGCAAGCCGCCGGCCGCGCCCCCAATTTCGCCGGCGCCCGACCCGCTGGAGAAGCTCGCGAGGCACCGCTGCTGGATCGCATGGATGGAGGAACCCGACGAGAACGGGAAGCTCAACAAGGTGCCGCGCCAGGCGAACGGCCGGCCGGGCAAGACGCAGGACATCAGGAACAGGGGCACGCGCGCCGAGGCCGAACGGATCGCGGCGGCGCTGCCCGGCGAAGGGCGGCGCGGCGTCGGCGTCGTGCTGGGCGCCGTCACGGGGGGCTGGTCGATCGGCGCGATCGACCTCGACGCCTGCGTGGACGGCGACGGCCACCCGCTGCCCTGGGCCGCGGCGCTGGTCGAGGCCATGAAGAGCTACACCGAGGTCAGCCCGTCCGGCCGCGGGCTCCACATCCTCTTCGGCTACCGCGAAGCCGACACCGAGGCGCTGCGCCAGCTCATCGGCGGCGTTTGGAAGAGCGAGTGGCTGCCGGAGGCCAACTCCGGCATCGGCAAGCGGCCCGGCATCGAGCTGATCTTCGGCGCCGGCTACGTGACCTTCACCGGCCGGCCGATCGACGGTTTCAACATCGCGATCCGGGCCGTCAGCGTCGAGCAGGTGGCCGGCATCGTCCGGCACCTCGACGACACCTACCCGCGCGCCCCGAAGCGCCGCGGCGAGGACGGCGACGCGCGCCCCCTCCATCGCGGCGAGGAACGGGATCGGCACCAAGCGAAGAAGCACGTGGTCATCGGCGAGGGCGACGTCGGCGTCGCGGGCTTCGTCCGCGTGGTGCCCACCTATGTCGAAGGGGCCGCTCTTCGCCTGGATGACGTGCCGCTGCAGGCCGCGGCGGCGTTCGTTGCCAACTCCGGGAAGCAGGAGAACTACGAGTGCCTCGCCATCCTGCCGCACCAGCACATGCTTGAGCTGCCCGGCAGGAACGCTGGCTCGAAGCGCGGCAGCGCCGCCATCGCGCGCGCCCTGAACCGCCTGGTGCAGCTCAAGGTCATCAAGCTGATCAAGAAGGCGAAGCGCCCGCCCCACCCGAACGTCGCCGGGGTGGCGGCCACCTACGACGTCATCTGCCTGCACACCTTCGACGCCGGCAAGGTCTCCCGCCCCAAGCTGAAGGTCTCGCGGCAGACGATCCGGCGTGCCGTCCAGGCCCTCCACGCCGCGGCCCTGCGGGTGCTGATCCTCGCGGTGGCGAGGAACTGGATGACGCCGGCCGACCCCTTCGAACTGTCGGCGGAGGCCCTGGCCGCGGAAATCAACGCCGCGATGAAGGGCAGGAAGATCACCCCCGCGCGCATCCTTCGTGGCATCGGCGAGCTGACCGACCAGGGCTGGTTGGTGATGGTGACGCCGAAGAGGGGTCGCACGCCGCCGGTCTACCGCTTGGGGCCGATGCTCTACTCCAATGCATCACCAGTATGATGCGCCGGCCTCGGAAGACCTCGATTTCGTCTCTGATCCTCCCCGGTGGCCCCCATCTCTTATCCTCCCCTGGTATCTCCATATGCTTCTCCTTCGCAGGGACAACCGGCCTCATCATCTTCCGCTTCGCAGGGACAAAGCCTCGCGCATTTCGACGGACCACGTCTGGAACCCCATCTTCGCCCTCACGGAGCCCGCGACCATCGCGATCAGCACGATGTTGCTGAACTCGGCCGCGCGCCTGCGATACACAGTCGGGTCTGGCATCGCGACGCGGCGGATTTCTTTCGTGCTGGTTGTTGCCGGCGTGCTGCATGTCGGTGTGGTTCACGACGCGCCCATGAGCCCGAACAGAAGCGGCAGCGGGCACCGCCACCGGCAGTTTTTCGGGTAGCAGGGGTGGGCCCGCCGGAAGCTCAGGCGGGCGTGGCCTCGACCAGGCTCACCGCCGCCCCGGTCGGAATGACCCGGTCGAGCTGCAGGCCCGCGGCGGTGAGGAACGCGCGATATTCCGCCGCCGTGCGCTCGCATCCTCCGGTGCGCACCAGCATGGTGAGGTCCATGAGCATGTCCTCCTGGACGGTCGGCGACGCGGCGGCGTCGATCCGATCGGGCAGCACCGGCTCGACCAGCAGAAGGCGCTGCCCGCGTCCGCCACCTTCCATCGCTCGTCGGCACATTGCCAGCACGGAGACCGCGCGCTCCTCGTCGAAGCTGTCGATCACCCGTGACAGGACGTAGATGTCCCCGCCCTCCGGCACCCCGGCGAACATGTTCCCGCCCATCACATCGCAGCGGTCCGCCACGCCCGCCTCCATGAGCAGCCGCGGCGCGCCCTCGACCACGCTGGGCAGGTCCATCAGCACGCCGCGCAGGCCCGGCCGCGCCCGGAGGATGTCCGCAATCAGCCGCCCCCGGCCGCCGCCGACGTCAACCACGACGCCGGCGGCGGGGAAGTCGTAGGCCGCCACGACAGCCGCGGCGACGGTCGCCGACAGCGCGGTCATGCCGGCGTTGAACACCGCCCCGAAGCGCGCGTCGGCGGCGTAGCGGCGGAAGGCGTCCTCGGCCCCGAAGAGCAGGTCCGCCGCGGTCCGCCCGGTGCGCACGCACCGCTCCAGCTCCCCCCAGGTGACCCAGTAGTCCTCGTCGCCCCACATCAGCGCCAGGTCGCGCACCGAGCCGGGCGCGCCCGTCCGCAGGGCGGCGCCGAGCGGTCCGAGGGCGAACCGGCCGTCGGCGACCTCGAAGAAGACGCCGTAGGCGGCGAGGGCGCGCAGCACGCGCCGCAGCGACGGCGCGTGCGCGCCCGCGAGCCGGGCGAGGTCCTCGGCCGCGAGCGGACCGTCGGCCAGCAGGTCCGGGAGGTTCAGCCGGAGCGCCACGTGCAGCGCGCGGGACGCCTGGTAGGCGGTCGCCAGGCGCAGCGCCCGCTCCGCCGCATGGCGCGGCGGCCCCCCCGGAGGCGGACCACCGGGGCCATCGTGGATGTCCGACATCTGCCAATCTCCCGGCCGGCGAACCCGAGGGTGAGGGCTCGGCGGCCACGCAGGCCCGGCGCCCCCAATCCCGCCCGACCCCGGCGCCTCCGTCAATCAAGCTCGTTACCCGACGCGGTCAGCATATGGCGACGCCGCCGGCGGCGCATCGTCGGCGTGCGGGCCGCCGACGGCGGCCGATCAGGTCTCGGGCTGGTTCGTGCCGCTGGTCATCGGCATCGCCGTCCTCGCCTTCGCGGCCTGAGCTATCCAGGGCTCGGAGCCGCGCCGCACCTTCAGTCTGATCGCGGCGGTGACGGTGCTGATCATCGCCTGCCCCTGCGCGCTGGGCCTGGCCACGCCGATGTCCATCATGGTCGGCGTTGGGCGCGGCGCGCAGGCCGGCGTGCTGATCAAGAACGCCGAGGCGCTGGAACGCATGGAGCGCATCGACACCCTCGTCGTGGACAAGACCGGCACCTTGACCCAGGGGCGGCCGGAGGTCGTCGCGCTGGTGCCGGCCACGGGCATGGCGGAGGACGAGTTGCTGCGCCTCGCCGCCGGCCTGGAACGCCCTTCTTCGCCTTCGCCTACAACGCCGCCGGCGTGCCGGTCGCGGCCGGGGTCCTCTACCCGATCTTTGGGATCCTGCTCTCCCCGGTGATCGCGGCGGCGGCGATGGCGCTGTCCTCGGTCAGCGTCGTGGGGAACGCCTTGCGGCTGCGTGGCGCGCGGGTCGAATGAGGCGCCCCCCACCCCGCCGGTGGCGCTTCGGCCATTCGGGTCGGGGGTGGCACGGTGCGCGCAGCCTGCGTCTTGATGGCTACCCGACGATCTTCGGCCCCAGTGCCCGCAGCAGCTCGCCCTGGAGGGCCATCATGTCGCGGCGCAGCCGGCGGTATTCCTCGCGCACGGCCCGGAGGTCATCGAGGTAGAACCGGATGCCCTTCTCCCGCAGCTCCTTCACCGCGCGGTCGTTGTCCGGGACGAAGCCGAGCGGCTCCGTCGGCGCGGAGAACTCGCGGAACAGCTCCCAGGTCTTGGCGCCGTCGTCCTCGACGCACGTCGTCTTGTTCCAGATGCCATGCACCATCCGGTTCCGCTTGCCGGCCGCCTTGCCCAGCCGCTTCTGCACCACGTCCTCCACGCTCGCGCGGGTCACCTCGCCCAGTCGCAGCCGGGCGACCGCTAGGATCATGTCGCGCTGCGCCCGGCCGCCGCCCGCCGAGTGGAAGATGGCCCAGGCGATGTTCACGTCGGTAATTCCAGCGAGCTGCCCGAAGAGCAAGACGGTTTGGGTTTCGAGGTCCGACCAAGCGCCCATCGCCTCAGCGAAGGCGATGTAGACCTCGTCGCGTGGAGGATCGTAGCGGGGTTGCGGATCGTCTGGGGCGGTCATGCCTCCATCGTTGCACGTTCGGGCCGTCCTGGGCGAGGCTCGGCGGCGGAACGGCGGGAGGCGGATAGGATGACCACGGAAGGCCCGCTCGTCACGTCGCTAGTCGCGGCGACCTTCGCGCGGGCCGATGCTCGCCAGCCGGGGCTACACGTGAGGTGGGTGAAGTTGTCGATGGATATCGGGGGCTTGCTCCCAAACGCGACCTTCATGGAAGCGGTGCAGAAGGCCGGCCGCATCGACATCGTGGTGCGGACCATGGAGGACGAGCGGCGCGACGCGGGGATCGGGCAGGCGATGCAGGGAGACCCTATGGCGTTCGGCCTGCACGCCGACCTGTCGGGGATCTGGGTGGCGCTGGCCTATGAGGTCGTGCGCGTGCTGCGGCAGCGGAAGCTGATGCCACCCTCGCAGTCCGCCAGGGCGCTGATGGACGCCCTTGAGGCGGTGCGCGTCCCGTTGATGAAGCACGAAATCCAGCGGGAGAAGGGGCTGAAGGCGCCGCTCTCGATGGCCCGTGTCGGACTGGGCGGTGACGCCACGTCCGACGTCTACACCTACGACCCGAAGGACGACCAACGCGCGCACATCATGCCCAGCGGCGTCACGCCACGGGGGTCGCTCTCATGGCTGACGCTCGACCACCGCAGCGGCAACCAGCAATGGATGGAGCGCCGCTACCTGTCAGACCTCATGCTCTCGGTCTCGTGGCGGTCGCCGGCTGATGTGTGAGGCGGCGCTACCTCTGACCTGACGTCATCGGACGGGCACCGCCCGAAAGACGACGCAGGATCGTGAAGCCGATTAACACGACGGGCGCCAGATGCCCAAAGGCGAGCGCCCAGCCCGTTACGCTGTCCCACCCGGCCAGGTCGAGCGCGAGCCCGACACCGAGGGGGCCGATGAACCCGCCCGCGTAGCCGCACACGCTGTGGAGCCCCATCGTAGCGCCCCGCCGCGCCTTGTCGGCGGCGGCCACCGTCCGCGCCGTCAGCGCCGCGCTGCCGCCGGCAGTGAACACCTCGCCGTTCCCGACGGCGGGTGCCGATTGAGCTTGCTTGGCGCGCCCCGCCAGATTGGCACATACCTCGGCCAGGTCAGGCCATCAGAAGGCAGGAGGTCCCGGCACCATGGCGGATCGCATCGCCAACCTTCGGGCCTTCTTCGCCCGCTACGTCGCCGCGAAGGGCGGTGCGCGCGATCCGAGGATCGAGCAGGCGTTCGCCGCCGTGCCGCGCGAGCCCTTTGCAGGACCTGGGCCATGGTCGGTTCTCGTCGTCGGGCCCTGGGCGCCGAGGCCGGTGGCCGCCAACGCCTACGTGCGCACGCCGGATGATGACCCCGGCTTTCTCTACCAGGACACGTTGGTGGCGCTCGACCCGGCGCGCGGGATCGACATCGGCGAGCCTGGACTGCACGCCCGCTGCCTCGACCAGCTCGCCCCGCGTGAGGGCGACCTCGTTCTGCATGTCGGCGCCGGCGCTGGCTACTACACGGCGCTGCTCGCCCACCTCGTCGGGCCCTCCGGCCGCATCCACGCCTACGAGATTGACCCGGAGCTGGCGTCGCGCGCTGCCCGGAACCTCGCGCGCCTGCCGCAGGTGACGGTCCACGCGCGGTCCGGCATCGCCGATGACCTGCCAGCCGCGAACCGCATCTACGTCAACGCTGGCGCTACCCAGCCGAGCCGGGCGTGGCTCAACGCGCTGCTACCGGCCAAAGGGAGGCTGCTTTTCCCGCTGCAGCCGGTCGGGGGGTTCGGCGGCATGTTGCTGGTCGAGCGGCCTACGGCCGGCGATGCTTGGCCCGCGCGCTTCGTCACGCGCGCCGCCTTCATCCCGTGCGAGGGCATCCACCAGGACGCCGCGCAAGGCCAGCGGCTGGCAACGGCCTTCGGGCGCGGGGACGCGGACTCGGTTCGCTCGCTCCGTCTTGCGGGCGATCCCGATGCGTCCTGTTGGTGCGCTGGCGACGGCTGGTGGCTCTCGAGCGCCGATCCACCGCAGGTCGGATAGGCATCTTCGCCAGCTCGCGTAGTGCGGGATCGCGCCGGTCGCGACCGTGCCCTGGTTTCATTCAGGAGGGGTTGGCGCGGCCGCAGGACCCACGAGGCGGGCGCGCGGGTTGTCGGTGACCGCCGGGTGTAGCGCCGCCTGCAGGACTCCGAGCTATCGGCGGCGGCGCCGCGGGTTCGCTGAACCTTCATGCTCTTGGTGAACGCGCCGCCAGGTCTCCTCCGCCGTCTCGGCGTTTGGCTTCCGGCCGCGCTTGCGGGGGCCGCAATTTGTCTCGCGCCCCTGAAGGCCGATCGCGATCCAACCTATAGGGAGGGCGACGGCCTCCGTGCCGTCCCCTGCCGCGGAAGAGAGCCGCGGCCGGCTCATGGCATGGCACAGCTCGCTCTCGTTAGCGGGCAACCCGAACGACAACCCGCGCTCGCCGTATCGCGGCGGGCAGGTAATGGACGATGCCATGTCTCAGCTCAAGCACTCCTTCTATGACCCCGCGCGGGGTCGCCACGCGCCCGGCGACCTGCGCGTCGCCTTCCTCGATTGGCTCGAGGAGTTCCTCCGGACGGCGCGCCACATGCCTCTCCCCGCGGCCGAATTGCGTGGGGCGCAGCTCCCGTTCTCGAAGCTCGCCGGCCTGCTGTGGAACTGCACGGACATCCTTCCGGGGGATGTCCGCGCCGACCTCGACGACCTCGGCTTCGCCGGGAACGGCACCTACAGCGCCGCTGTGAGGTGCTTGCAGCGGCGCTACTGCACGCAGGGCGCTTCCGTCGTCTAATGGGACCCGCATAGAAATTCGGGGGGCCTGTATCAGCAGGTCCCCACACCCGCGTTTCGAGGATGCAGGCCGCTGACGCTGGGCGGCGAAGTGATTTGCCTCGTGCAAGCGATTGTGCTGGAGCTTCTGTCGAGGAAGGCAAATTCGCTGAAACAGTAATCGGTGTCTTCTCCGGGGGGACGGGACATTTTCTGGAAGGACGAGCCGGCGCGCCTGCGCGCGCTCGCGCAGGAATGTCGCGACCTCGCGAAGCGTATCAGCTTCCGGCCTGACCGCGAGCGCATCCTCGAACAGGCGAACGCCTTGGAGGCGTCGGCCGACGAGCTAGAAGCCCGTCAGGCGGCGAAGCTGAACCGCGCGCCGGACGTGCCAGCCCGGCCGCGAAACACCAAAGGGCCGAGGTAACGGTCAGAACCGGCGGGTGATGTAGCCGTTCCGGCGAGATGCTGGCCCGACGCCTGTTCCGCCCCGCCGTCCTGCGCGCCTTCTCCACGCCCGGCCGCTGGGGGGTCTCC